>JAAUOZ010000442.1 GCA_012034655.1 Leptolyngbyaceae cyanobacterium CSU_1_3
TTCCAGGGCACACAGATCGCACATCATCAGTAGAATGTTTTGTCCTTCTGCCACCTTTGCCAATCGTTCTCCAATCGGGTCGCCCTTCCGTAGAACAAAGCAGTTGTCATCAAAGAAAAACATTCTCGCAACTTCAACCCCATGCACACCGACTTCTAGCTGAGGCAGAATCATTTGCCCTAATTTGTAAGTGCCACCGCGAGGATGGGTAAAAACGTATGCAACTTTCATGTTCGCTACTTACCCCTCCTAATCATAGAGTGATAATCATTCTCATTTTATCATGCTTGGGGAAAATCGGAAGTGAGATCGCCCTCGCCTTCACGCCTGAATTAGAGGATCTGAACAAATGCAAATAAACGGTATGTGCGTCAAGGTTACTTGCTCAGCCGGAGTTTTAGCGGCGAATTTGTGGCATATTTACTTGAAAATGGCTGTAATTAGACTCATTGAAGGAGCCATCAGTTGAGTTGATGCTGATCTGGATAGACAAGTTAGGCACGTTACTTTATATTGAGAGAGATTCTCATCAAATTATGTAATCTTAGAGACGCTCTCCGATGAGCCTTGACCTGACCTCAGAAGCAGTAGATGAAATTTGGGCAGAAGCCGAGCAGCAGTGTGCGCCAGTCACGACGATTGACGGGCTGGAAACGATTCACATCGTGCCTTCCATACTCGGTCAGGGCTATGAGCGCGCGATCGAACTGATGCCAGGAGTTTATCTCAATATTTTCTATTACACTTTTCATGACTTGACCATTCAAACCTTAGAGAATGAACATCTAGTGCAATTTCTGGTGAATCTGTCAGGAGTAGCAGATGGTGGCGACTACTTACTGATTAATTCTGAACAAGGATACATTGGTGGCAGTGGCATCCAGCTCAGCCATCCAGATTTTTCCCACAATCGCAGACCCATGTTGGGGTGAATATTCATCTGGAACCGCAGATGGTGCAACAGTTGTTTGCTCTACCAACCGGAGAACTGCCTCCAGAATGGCAACCCTTGCTTCAGGACGATCGACCGCAGCAAGTCTTTTCACCGAAAACGACCCCCGCTATCCGCACCGTGGTGCAACAAATGATCGATTGTCCTTTGCAGGGGATGACGAAGCGGCTGTATTTGCAGGGCAAGGTGTTGGAGTTGATGGCGTTGCAACTGGCGCAGATGACCGTGGATGCAGCCGCTCAGGTGAATGCCCAGCCGAAACCGGAGACGATCGCCCAGGTTCATTATGCAGCGGAGATTTTGCGATCGCACCTGGATCATCCCCCTTCTTCAATCGAACTAGCACAGCAACTGGGAATCAGCGATCGCACCTTGAGACGCAGTTTCCAGGAGGTGTTGGGCACTACGGTGGTCGGCTACCTGATTCAGCAGCGCTTACAGAGGGCGGAACAACTCCTGCGCCAAGGCAATCGCACTGTGGCGGATGTGGCAAATTGGGTAGGTTATGCTCATTTGGGCAACTTTGCCAAGGCATTTAAGAGCCAGTTTGGGATTTCTCCGAGGGATTGTTTAGCGGGGAAGCTCAGCGATCGCCGAGGGGGTCAGTGAAGGACAGCGATCACCGCTTTTGCCGCTGTAACCAACCAAACAAGGTGCCAACGGTTAGCTGGAGGGCTTGAGCAAATTCAGGCACCACCAGGACATCGTTGGGTTCCGTTAGAAAGATTAGGTGTTGCCGGGATGGATAAATGAATACACAACGTTCTGCCGGATCGACCAACCACCCTAACTGACACCCCTGATCTAAACAATGAAAAATCTTTTTGACCACCTGAGTTTGATTTTGATCAGGGGACAAAATTTCAATCACCCAATCGGGAGCCAGGTCAAACGTATCGGCAATGTCACCAGCGGCATCAACGGGAATCCGATCCCAGGTAAACACCGCAATATCAGGCACGATCGATCGCCCCGCAAAGGTACACCGCAACTCTGTAAAGGCTTCAGCGATTTGGGATGCTTCAACCACTTGATTAATCGCACCAACCAGCTTGACTTGGAGTTTGCTATGTTTTCCTTTTGGCATGGGTTTTTGAACAATTTGACCGTCAATATACTCACTGGCAGGTTCCGTTTCTGGCAGTTCCAGAAATTCTTCCAGGGTGATCAACTTGCTGGGTGCTTGCACCATACTCACCTCTCAATGGATCAAAGTCACTGGCTTGCACCAGTACATTAGCTCAGATGACAGCGCTTTGCGAGTCCTTTGAATTTAGGCAGGGGCTGATTTGTTCTAACACCGAGGTTTCTGCTTGTTGAGCGTGATAAAGATCCCAGCAATGCTGACTGTTTAACCAAAAATCCGCAGACATACCAAAATATTTGGCTAATCTCAGCGCCGTGCTAGGGGTGATACCACGGCGACCATTGATAATTTCGTTCACCCGCTGATAGGGAACATAAATCGCATTAGCAAGTTCGCGTTGAGTGATGCCCATTGGTTGAAGGAACTCTTGATCAAGCAATTCTCCGGGATGACTGGGCGGACGATAGGTAGGAATCCGAATCATAAGCTCTCCTTAGTGATAATCAGTAATCTCGACATCTTCTGCGCCGTCTTGCGTCCAGATAAAACAAATTCGATATTGCTGGTTGATTCTAATGCTGTGCTGTCCTTGGCGATCGCCTTGCAAAGCTTCTAATTGATTACCTGGTGGGACTTGCAAATCATCCAAACTGGTAGCGAAGTTAAGCTGGTCAAGTTTTCGTCTAGCAGTGTTCCATCACGATTGAGGGCAAGCTTTGAGCGCTTTTTTGGAGGTAGCACCGTTAAAAAATATCTGCGGTTGCATCATTCTTAAAGGAAATAATCATGGTATATCGGCATCCCGGATACTATGATAACACTAAAGATGTTTAGCAATTTTGTCCGTTTTGGGATAGCGTGTCCAGATTTGGATAGACGCGATCGCTGCTTTTTCTTTACACTGCCTGCAATTAATAGAAATAAATGGCAACAGGCAGGAAGCGAGGAATGATGGCTATGGCTGGGTGGGCAGCGTCAATTCGGTTGGGTGTGGTGCTAGCGATCGCGGGTGGGTTGGTGAGTGGGTTGGCAATGGAGGCGAAAGCGAGGAGCGATCCCCCCTAGCCCCCCGGAGATCCCCCCTAGCCC
>JAAUOZ010000006.1 GCA_012034655.1 Leptolyngbyaceae cyanobacterium CSU_1_3
GGGTGGCTTGTTTGGCGGCGTTTTTGGGGGGCAAATTGCGATCGCGTGAAGAGTTGGCTCTGCTGGGTGTGGCGGTCGGCATTACCCAAGGAGCGTTGTTTTTGCTGCTGAGTGTGGCCTCTGGCATGGTCTGGTATGACCTGCTGGGCGCAACGGCGATTTATGGGCTGCTGGGGCTGGCATGGAGTATTGTCGCGATCGGCATCAGCCCCTATTTAGAGCACCTGTTCGATCTCGTGACGACCATTCGTCTGGTAGAGCTTGCAAACCCAAACCGTCCGCTTTTAAAGCGACTGGCCGCAGAAACGCCGGGCACATTTCAGCACACATTGTTTGTGGCGACGTTGGCAGAAGCGGCGGCGCGAGAACTGGGCTGCAACGTCGAACTCACTCGCACTGGAACGCTCTACCACGATATTGGCAAGATGCACGACCCCAAAGGCTTTATCGAAAATCAGATGGGCGCACCCAACAAGCACGATTTGATCGACGATCCCTGGAAGAGTGCGGCCATTATCAAAAAGCATGTCACCGAAGGAATTGTGATGGCGCGAAAGGCTCGATTGCCTAGGGCTGTGCAGTCCTTCATTCCCGAACATCAGGGCAAAATGCTCATTGCTTATTTCTATCACCAGGCACAGCAAAAAGCCGCACAAGATTCGACTAAAACAGTGAATGATGATGATTTTCGCTATGACGGGCCCGATCCACAGTCGCGGGAGACGGGCATTGTGATGTTGGCAGATTCGTGCGAAGCGGCTCTACGATCGCTCAAAGATGCCACCCCTGAAGAAGCACTGAACATGATCAACAAAATTCTGCGGGCCCGGTGGCAAGAAGGGCAACTGGCTGAGTCGGGTCTGACGCGAGAAGAAATGGGAACGATCGCACGGGTTTTCGTCAATGTTTGGCAGCAATCAAATCACCAGCGCATTGCTTATCCAAAGTTAAGCATCAAATAATTGCCTTGAATCGGGCGATTGATTGCTCAGTTGCCGACAGGTCGCGCTACCAGGATGCCGATCGCTCGATCGACGCGGCCTACATAGTGCGCTAAATCTGAGGAGACGATTACCCCTCGCTTGGGAGCAGCATGAATGAGACCCACCTTGCCCTGAGAACTGCGATAAACCAGCCCCGTATGGGTGACATCTAAACCAGGAATATCCGTAGCGATCGCCACAATATCGCCCGGTTTTAGGGCGGCATATTGGCTGCGAATCTGAGAATGAGGAATGTATCGCAAGCTGGTGCTGTCGAGGTTTGCCTCCATTTCAGCGATGCACTTCCGATTGGCGCTGTTGTGGGCGAGTTGTGGATATTTTTGCCAATTTGAACTCATAAAGTTCAATGTTTTGTGGAGTGGCACACCCGAAAGCGATGGAGTTAAATCTGTAATAGTTCCTTGTTTTTGGTTATGTAAAATCCATTCAGAAAAGTAGTGTAAACGGCTGCAATAGCCATTAATTTCGCCATTCACATAGCGTTGTTCTTGAATCGAATCAACGAATGTCTTGATCGAATAATCTTGTCGCGAGATGCCTCGTGCCATTGCTAACACAGTTTCGACAAACAAGACGCAATCAAATTGCTGTAGCGATATTTTTAGCGTTTCCTGAGATGACTGGTCTAGTAGATCCCCTTGGTAGGAAAAACCGATAAACTGTTGGGCGATCGCTTGCATTCGTTCTCCCATTGGCAGTTGGTAGAATTTCTGATCGATCGCTTGCTGCATTAAGCGATTAAATATTATTGCGTCTTGTGTTGAGATGGCCGTCGCATTTGCAGACGCATTTGCAGGCATGGTTACTTGTACCATTACCCGATCTCCTGCCCGATCGCCGTCCCAGGGAGGCAACTCAGCCACGGCAGAATGGGAAACCGCCGACTGCTCTCTTAATGGCTCGATCGACGGAAAGGGCTGCACGATCGTGGCAGCGACTCCCAAACTCAGCACCCATCTCAATCGCGACGATTTCTTGTGCATTAAGTAGCTTCCTTCAAGCGGTGCGCCTCAAATCATACAACCCGCCTCTGCCAGTTTCCGAGAAGTTTACTTAAAGAGATGGGCGAAAAGCGCAAGCAATATGGTTAATTTGCACAATATTCGTACAATAAATCAATCCTCAAAAAGGTGAGCTTTGGGAGGCTCTGCGATCGGAGAAAATGGCTGTACCGGAACCACAGACTGCCACCGACTCACCTGCACAAAGGGCGGCACAAATAGAAAAATATCTTTCCAGATGCGACTTTGTTGACCGCTAATGGCATAAATCGCCCCCGCCAAGAAGTCAACCGATCGCTGTGCATCTTCGGGCGATCGCATCCTGGAGCAGTTGAGAATAATCACCTTTTGCTCTAGCAAAGCACCGACCGCCTGGGGAATCTCCTCAAAGGTGGTTGGGTAAAGAATAATACATTCTTGCGGAAAGTTTGCCACACTGGGGAGGGAGACAACATTGTCCAGAGGGGAGGGCGGCATTGGATTTTGATCTGGCTCGTCAAACTCCATTTCTCGGTCGGGAGCGTCCTCCCAGCCAAAATCCTCTGGTCTCCAGAAAGCTTCAGAAAGCTGTTTAAGAAGTTGCATAACTCACCACGGGGGGCGCAATCCAGTACTCATGTTCTTAGTATAGTCGCAACGATCGTGAATGCCAGTTATTTTGCAATCAAAAAGTCGAAATCAAAAAGTTTGCCTGGTGAAAGCTGAGTTGTTCAGCGGGCTATCTTCACAAGCATATAAATTTTTATGCAAGGCAACCATGCTCTACCAGACGTTGGGAAAAATAAGGCGAAACATTCTCTATCAGCCGTCTCAGGAGCACACTGTATGGAATTTGGGTCATCTGCTTGGAATCATCAGTCTGCTTTGGTAGAAAGTTCACCAGCAATTTTGAGTGATTTTCAAGCGTTCGCAGAACGATCGTATTCAGCAACTTCGCTTCTATTGATAGATTCTCGCATTCAGGATGCTCAAAGTTTGATTGCAGGGGTGCGATCGGGTACAGAGGTTCACATTCTCAATCCGCTTCAGGATGCGATCGAGCAAATAACAAAACTGCTGCTGGGGCGAACGGAAATCGAAACGCTGCATCTGGTTTCCCACGGTCGAGCGGGGGGCGTTTTGTTGGGTGCTGATTGGCTAGATTTAGAAAGGCTCGATCGCGCCACCAATGAGTTACAAACGTGGTCAAATTCATTCAGTCAAAATGCAGATATTTTGCTCTATGGCTGTGATGTTGCCAAGGGAGAGGGGACAGCTTTTGTAGAACGGCTGGCTCAACAGACTGGGGTAGATGTCGCAGCCTCGATCGACCCGACAGGGCATCAAACCTTGAGCGGCAACTGGACGTTAGAATTCACCACAGGAACGATCGCTGCAACCGATATTTTTCAATCTTGGGTACAGGAAAAATATAGCGATATATTGGCAGCTTTTACAGTTACAAATCTGAACGATCGTGGGGAAGGTTCTCTGCGTCAGGCAATCCTCAACGCAAATGCTCTCACAGGCACAGACAGTATCGACTTTCAAGTCAAGACGGGAGCACAAACGATCGTGCTTGACACAGCCCTACCCACCCTCACCGATACACTATTTTTAGATGGTTGGAGCCAGGGAGGAATCTCCTATCAGGGTTCGCCCTTAATCGAGCTAAATGGAACTCGTGCAGGGCAAGCTGCCAACGGCTTGAGCTTGGGAAGCGGCGCAAATGGCAGCACGATTCGGGGATTGGTGATTAACGGATTTAGCAATGCTGGAATCTACATTAAAAGCAACGAAAACACAATTCATGGTAACTATATTGGTACAGACATTGCTGGCACAGTTTCGCAACAGAATCGGGTAGGGATTTTGATCGAAGGCAGTTCTGACAGTGTGATTGGTGGAAGTGTAGATCACGATCGTAACTTGATCTCTGGAAATTATAATGCAGGCATCTATAGCATCAATGGTATAGGAAATCAAATTCGTGGTAACTATATCGGTACAGATATCACGGGCAAGATTCAATTAGCCAACTACTCTGGCATCGTGCTCGAAGATTCTGCAAACAACGTCATTGGCGGGCTTTTGGCAGGCGATCGTAACGTAATTTCTGGCAACACTCAATATGGACTGTTACTCGCAAACCCTAAAGCATCCGGAAATCAAATTCTTGGCAACTACATTGGTTTAGATGTCACAGGAACGATTGATTTAGGCAACACTCAGGGAATCGTTGTTGATAATGCTGAAAATAATTTAATTGGCGGAAGTCGAGTTAGCGATCGCAATCTGATTTCTGGCAACCGTCAAAATGGCATTTGGTTCTATGGAAGTGATACCACTGGCAACCAAATTCTCGGCAACTACATTGGCACAGATACCACTGGTATGATTGACTTAGGAAACAGTGTAGGGATTGTGATTAACAACGGCTCTATGAATGTAATCGGCGGCAGCGCTGAAGGAAACCGCAACCTGATCTCTGGCAACAGCCGCCAAGGCATCATAATTCGTGGATCTGAGTCCAAATTTAACCAGGTGCGCGGCAACGATATTGGCACGAAGGTCGATCGCCTCACCGCCCTCGGCAACGGACTTGACGGCATTCTAATTACCGCCAGTGACACCATTGTCGGGAGTCCTGCCTTCAATGATGGCAACCTGATCGCCTTCAACGGCAGCAACGGCATCACTGTTTCTCGTGGCACTCGCAATCGCCTCTCCGGAAATTCCATTTTCTCTAACGCGGGCATTGGCATTGATCTTAATCAAGACGGCCCAACGGCAAACGACCCCAACGATCGCGACACCGGAGCCAACGATTCACAAAATTCTCCAGTTTTAGCATCGGTTGTCACTACTGCCACGGAAGTCAGCATCAACGGGCAATTTAACGGCACTGCCGATGCAGTTTTCACCCTAGAATTCTTTAGCAGCCCCAGCGATCGTACCGCAGGCAAAACCTACGTGGGTCAGGGCACAATTTTGACAGACTTCGACGGCAACGCAACCTTCACCTTTAGTTTTGCCCTTCCCAGCGACTTAGCCTGGATCACCGCAGTCGCGATCGACGGCTACAGCAACACCTCCGAATTCTCGATCGCCCTTGCTCCCATGCAAAATTTTGCCCAACGCAGCTACGACAGTAGCCAACCCATTCCTCAACTGGTCGCTAGCAGATTGAACTTTATGGAGGTTTTAGATTTTGAATTTTATTAACCTGTCCACACAAGACCCCACTGAGGCGAGTTTCGATTTCGCTCAACTCACAAACGGCGCGAGAGTTGAGCGCAGTCGAAACCCGGTTCTATGCACGAACAAAGGAGTCCGGGTTAATAGATTCAATTGAGAATTTAGCTATTCGGCGGGAAGCCCCTTACTCATCTAAAACCCAGCGCTCAAAGTTATCTCTTTCTTCTCGCGACAATAACTCCTTGGCATATCCCACATCCAAGATTTGCTTCGGTCGCATTGTCACCACCACTCGACCCAAGAGCGGCATTTCAGGAGGCTCCTCAAACCAGCGAATTTGCAACTGCTCATCGTCCGCTACCACAAAATAGCTGCTGTCATTCCAAACCCGTTGAGCACGATCGACCACGACTACCATTTCTTCAATCTTCTCGCCTGGTGGCAGCGGCAAGCGATCGCTATCACACAGAAGCACCACAGGATCTTCGGACGATCGAATCACCTGCCACCCTGGAAGCGGAATCCATGCCCCCGTTCCAGAGAAATGCACCAACTGAAACGCCCCCGTCTCCTCTAGAAGGGGAACCACCTGCAAATCTGCTTTTGTGAGAGGTAATTTTCCGACTACGGGCAAAATTCGCGGTAGTTCCTCATCCGACTCTAGACGGTAGACAGGTAGCCGAGGGGCAGCACGAGTCGGCAGAACTGAAAAATCGGTCAGCAATTGTTCAATCTTTCGACGAGCCGTATCGCTGCAAACAAACCGTAAACCTTTAGCTATCAAACGCGATCGCTCCTGCAAATCGCTCTTTTGGCGAGCATTCTTCCAAACTTGCAGGGCGATCGCATCCCCCGGATGACTCGTAAAGTCGTCGGGCGGCTTGCCAAATCGAGCATAATCTTTGATGGCACGCGCGACTTCCTTAGCTTCGTCCAAGTCGAGCTGTTTGTCGAAGGCAAACTCGGCGGCGGCGGCTCGCTCTGTCTGGGTCAAAATGCGTAGCTCATACAAAACATCGCTGCCCTTACGATCGTAGTGCCCCTGCACTGCCTCCGAAACGCCCGTGCTGACGATCGAGGTATACACCTGCGATGCCACCATAATTTGATTCTGCTGAATCGGCTCAAACCCCGTCGCTTCAAAAATTACCTGAGCGCTGTAGCCCTCTTTTTGCAACGTTTGGCAGGCTCGCCCCCACTCCACCCAACTGCCCTCCTTGCGCCGTAGCGATTGGAGCAATGCAGCAATTTCTGCGTTTCTAGAAGCCGCCTCAGTCTCGGATTTGGGCAAATCTTGCGGTGTGTCAGTCATAGGTTTCAAGCGGTCTGCATCTATCAGCTTACCAAAATTGGGCAGATCCCTTGACTGAACTGCACGATCGAGGCATGATACAAAACATCGGGGTTATAGCTCAGTTGGTAGAGCGCTGCAATGGCATTGCAGAGGTCAGCGGTTCGAACCCGCTTAGCTCCACTCTTTAGATCACATTTTGTGCCAGCCTTGTCTGGTGATCCAGTCACAAGATGAACATTTTGCTGACTTATATATTTAGGATCTGTTTGAAACAGCTTTTCTACATGCTCTAATATTTCAACAAATATTTCAGCAAATATTTCAACAAATATTTCAACAAATATTTTAACTGGGTTCTATAGTATCAGCCTGCTGGAGCGATCGCGCTAATTCGAGTCCGGCGTAGGGCAAATCGATCGTCTGGGAGAACGTAGAAGAAGATGATGATAAACAAAGCCAATTTGAGCCATAGAACCTCCTATCAATCTTGCTAAAGATGCATTCAGGGGAGCTATGAATTTTTGAGAATAAGCATAAAGATTCTTTTGTTTTTTTAAGCTTTTACTAGAAAGCAGTTTTAAGATAATTGTAAGGGGAGACACACTCAGATCATTCGAGAGGTGTACATTATGAAACCCACAATTTGGCTTCCTGAAGAGAAGGATGAAAAAGTAAATCAATATCTAGATCGAATCAATCGTGCCCCTTATGTAACGATCGCTGCTGTGTTGCTAGGGCTGCTTTGTTTGTTCACATTCATCGTTTTGATCGGCAGTTTCTAAGACATTAGTTACGATCCACTTAAACAACACTCCGGACAGTTTTTGATAGGCAACGACAGAATGAGGGTTTCAGTCCTCTTCGACAGTAGCTAAACTAACGAAAAATCAAGGGTTTCAGCGTTTGCTCAGAAAATTGTCCGGACTATTGCTTAAAGCGCTTTCCATTCAGTTCTAAAAGCAATCTATCAAGGTTGATAACTCTGATCTTTGGTGAATGCTGAGAGTTATCTCCAAAAACCTGTCCATGAAATATGACGACTTTGGGCATAAATTTGCCTAGTAGGCAAGGAGACTCAGATGGCAGCTTCTGACTACTTTAGAGCGCTCAAACAAAAACTTACCTCTGATTCAGCTAGCTGGGGAAGCCTGCTGATGCTGGCACTTGGCGTTACTACCCTTGTGATATTAATGGTGCGTTACTCGCATGGATAGCTTATGTTGTGAAGCAGAAGCGGGGCCCGCCTAGTTTTTGGAGGAATTTCATCCACGATCGCTAGAGCCAGAAGGCTTTTGCAAAGCACATGCGATATATTTGTTTTTTGCAATCCATTCGGTTTGGTAGTTTACATCCTCTAAGAAGTTGTTGTTGAGATAGATCTCCACGAAGCTCACATCTTGCACCTAGACTAAAACGCTAGATTGAGTCACTTCAAACCAGCAGTTGTTGAGAGTAAATAGCAAAAAACTTGAAAGCATTTGAAGAAAAAATTAGCTCTGTTTGGAACTCTTTTAAGTGATCTCTATTTAAAAACGAGGCGATCGATACTGCCTTAGACCCTTGCTTCAATCAGAGTTCTAGGCTCTAAAGTTGCCAGTCTAACGCCCAAAATGGCATGGGCAGACTGATAGGAGATGGGAGTTAGTCGCGGTTAATTCATGACCAGTGAAGTAGCCGGAAGCTTCATCTGAACTTTTTGATTTTTTAGGTAGACGAATAAAATTAATTTCTAATTGCTGTAGTCTTTCTCGCGTGAGAACCTTGCTCATTTTATAGGTATTTAATGTTGTCCATCTAATTTGTCTATCTAAGTAATGGGATGAAATTAAAGCAAACTAGAGAAGGGTTTTGACTCCGCTCAACCCTTCTCTAGGAGAGGTTTTGAGGATGATTTTGAGCATGGTTTTTTGAGCATTTCGACTACGCTCAATGCGTCTGATCAATCATTTCGCCTTCCTGCTGACTGATGCGGGGCAATGGTCATTTATTTTCCCGGTTATCCAATTACGGGCTGTAATCTTAATATTAGTTAACATAATTTTATTGATATTTTGTCTCAATAAGCCCTAAGATAACCCTCGTCAGCTATTGAGATTAATACTCAATAAATGCCGCAAGCTTTTGCCATCTTAATCACACTTTTATTGAGGAGGGACAAATCTATGACAAGCATGGCTGCCCGATCGAAGGAGTCCTGGCCGTGGTGGTCTGGGAATGCTCGGCTGACCAATCTCTCTGGACGGCTCTTGGGCGCTCATGTAGCTCATGCTGGATTGATTGTGTTTTGGGCAGGCGCAATGACCCTGTTTGAGATTGCTCACTTCAATCCCCAACAACCGATGTATGAACAAGGCTTAATTTTGCTCCCGCATCTAGCAACATTGGGGCTAGGAGTTGGTGCGGGTGGCGTGGTTCAAGATACTGCTCCCTATTTTGTAATTGGGGCCGTTCACTTGATTTCATCGGCAGTTTTAGGAGCGGGCGGATTGTTTCATTCATTGTTTGGCCCGGCGACGCTCAAGCAAGAGCGATCGTTTGCAGGGTTGTTTGGCTATGACTGGCAAGATGCTAACAAAATGACCAGCATCATTGGCATTCACTTAATTTTGCTGGGCTTAGGCGCTTGGGCATTGGTTGCAAAAGCCATGTTTTGGGGTGGATTGTTTGATCCCGCAGTAGGGGCAAATGGTGCAGTGCGAGTTATCGCAGAGCCAACATTAAATCCTGGCAGAATTTTTGGCTATCTTGTGGGTGCTCATGGATGGTCAGGAATAGCCAGTGTCAATAATTTAGAAGATGTGGTTGGGGGGCATCTTTGGGTGGGTCTATTATGCGTGGGCGGTGGCATCTGGCATATTGTAACCAAGCCATTTTTGTGGGCCAAGCGATCGCTGATCTGGTCAGGTGAAGCATATCTTTCCTATAGCTTAGGCGCACTTGCCTATATGGGATTTCTGGCTGCTTACTTTGTTACAGTCAATCATACGGTTTATCCAGAAGTGTTTATGGCCCTGTTGGCAGCATTGTCACTGCTGATGGAACTGTTTCTTCACGCGGTTGGTTAGCAACATTTCATTTTGTGTTTGCGATTCTGTTCCTAACAGGGCACATTTGGCACGCGATTCAATCACGGGGAGAAGCAGCAGGATTTGACTTTCGCAAAGGGCAAGTCGTGCGTTCTTTGTCTGCAATGGGTGAGCTAGAAACGCCTGTGAATTCTTTAGATATCACTCTAAATTTTTTGAAGAATCTGCCGATTTATCGCCCAGGGTTGTCACCATTAAGCCGTGGGTTAGAAATTGGGATGGCTCATGGCTACTGGTTGATTGGCCCTTTTGCCAAACTGGGCCCGCTTCGCGATGCGGAGACTGCGAACCTTGCGGGACTACTATCTGCCTCGATGCTAATTGTGATTGCGACGATTTGCCTCTCGCTGTATGGCAGTGTTTCTTATAAGGCGCGGCTTGCGATCGAAACTAGAGGTCTTTCAGATTTCTACACGCCTAATATTCCCGATTCTCTCAAAACATCTGATGCCTGGAGCCAGTTTTCTGGAGCGTTTTTAGTCGGTGGCATTGGCGGTGCATTCTTTGCTTATCTGCTGTTAGACAACCTGGATCTGCTGAAGCAAATTGCTCAGTCAGTTGCCAATTAAAAATCTGCACAAGATTGCTGTTCGTGCCTGCGGTTAGTGCAGATCGATCGTGGGCATTTCCTGCAACACTCATTTGCTCACTCTGGAGGATTTTATGGTGCAATTTGCCGATATGCGACGATCGTTTCATCTGCAATTATTGCCAATTCAAATCCAGCCACGCCAGGTTCTCAATGTGGAAATTGTTCAACATAGCTATGGTGAACAAGCGATTTATCAGCAGAACATTATGAGTTTGGGTACAGACGTGCAGATGCCAGAGATTTGTGATGCTCAAGATGTAACGATCGCAGTTTTAGAAGGCAACGGTAATCTAATCGTCAATGATGAACTTGTGGCATTAGAGCCTGGCATATTTGTATTCATTCCTGCAAACACTTGTCACACCCTACAGACACAGTCTCAACTTATCTTCTTACTCAGCCGCTGTAGCCCTGGTCTGGCGATCGATGAATCATCTTGGGTTATTAACCTTTAAACCCCAAAAAGACCGTTAAGGAGGTGATCCTACGTCATGTAAAAGCAACCAAAAAAACAACGAATCTACAATCAGTTTCTCAACAAGGAAGATCAAATCATGCAAACATACGACAACCCAAAAGTTAAATATGATTGGTGGGCGGGAAATGCACGCTTCGCCGATCTGTCTGGATTCTTTATCTCGGCTCACGTTGCTCAAGCGGCTCTGATTACCTTTTGGGCCGGAGCATTCACATTGTTTGAGCTATCTCGCTTTTCACCCGATCGACCCATGGGCGAGCAAGGATTAATCTTACTACCTCACCTTGCAACCCTGGGTTTAGGCGTAGGAAAAGGCGGTCAAGTAGTAGATACCTATCCTTTCTTTGTGGTAGGTGCGGTTCACTTAATTTCCTCTGCGTTTTTGGGTGCGGGGGCATTGTTTCACACCTTCAAAGCCCCAGAGAGCTTGAAGGATGCTAAAGGTCAAGCGCGCAAGTTTCACTTTGAATGGAGTGATCCCAAACAACTAGGACTCATCCTCGGTCATCATCTTCTCTTCTTAGGCGCAGGGGCGCTACTACTGGCTGCTAAATCAATGTACTTTGGTGGGCTATATGATTCCACGATTCAGGACGTGCGGATGGTTACAAGCCCAACCCTTGATCCATTTGTGATCTACGGCTACCAAACGCACTTTGCCAGCGTGAACAATCTAGAAGATTTAGTCGGCGGTCACATCTATGTTGGGGTCATGCTGATTGCGGGTGGCATTTGGCATATTCTAGTACCGCCGCTAGGCTGGGCAAAGAAAGTGTTGATCTTTTCTGGTGAAGCAATTCTTTCTTACTCTTTAGGGGGCATTGCTCTGGCGGGGTTCGTGGCAGCTTATTTCTGTGCGGTCAATACATTGGCATACCCGGTTGAGTTTTACGGCCCTGTGTTAGAAGTCAAACTGGGTGTAACACCCTATTTTGCCGATACTGTGCAGTTACCTTTAGGTGCTCATACGGCTCGTTCTTGGTTGGCAAATTCTCACTTCTTTTTAGCATTCTTCTTCCTGCAAGGGCATCTCTGGCACGCCCTACGAGCAATGGGATTTGACTTTAAGCGAGTTGAGAAAGCACTGAATGCCGTTGAGTCTTAATGTTACTTATAGCGGTTAACACTTGATAAGTCACTGACTCAAAACAAACAACACTAGAGCGATCGCGACTCATAACTCCTTATTCTCTTGGTGACGCTGTGCAGATCGCCAGAACTAATCTGGATATGATTCGCGATCGACCCTCGCTCAATAGATAGAGCAACCTGGAAAGCCTACTTGGTGGAATGTTTCTGTGATGCATTCTCATCATGAGTAGACGTACTAATCGCTCAACTCACTCAATTTTTTACAGGCAATAGGAGTTGATTATGTCCAAGATTGGTTTGTTTTGGGGAACGCAAACAGGCAATACCCAGACCATTGCAGAAAAGATTCAGGAAGAACTTGGCGGTGAAAGTGTTGTAACCTTGTATGATATCTCTGGTGCTGATACGAGTGATTTTGAAGAATATGAAATCATCATTGTTGGCTGCCCCACCTGGAATATTGGCGAACTGCAAGCTGATTGGGATGGCTTTTTTGATGAGTTAGACAACATTGACTTCAATGGGAAGAAAGTTGCTTATTTTGGCGCAGGCGATCAGATTGGATATGCAGATAACTTTCAAGATGCTATGGGAATTTTGGAAGAAAAGATTTCTAGTCTGGGCGGCGAAACCATTGGATATTGGCCAACTGAAGGCTATGAGCATCAAGAATCAAAAGCAGTCCGGAACGGAAAATTTGTGGGACTTGCGATCGATGAAGACAACCAATCTGACCTGACCGACGATCGCATCAAAACCTGGACTGCTCAACTCAAGCAAGCATTTGGACTGTAGTCCTCTGGCGGATGGGTCTGGTCACTGGATTAATAGACTTCCTGCGTGAATTCGGACAGCCCTCCTCACAAAGTGGGGCGAAAGCTTTGTGAGGAAGGCAATTTATATGTTCATTCAGCAATGTCTCAGACTATTCCAAACTTTTTAGGTAAATATTTTTCGTAGTTGAATGCAGGCTTTCTCGATCGCATCAATACTTCCGGGATTGACCAAACCATAGTAGTCAAACACATAAACCTGATTGCGCTGCGTTGCGTTGAGTTTGCTCCAAAACGGTTCCGATTTAAATTTTTCGGCTTCTCCCTGCCCCGTATCAACCAAAATTAGCACCTCTGGGTTTGCCTGCAAAACTTTTTCTGCTGAAAGCGTAATGTATCCTCCAAACTGGCTTTGTCCTTGCAACTCAGCAACCAAGTTTTTTGTCCCAAACCGAGTCATCAAATCTCCTGCCCAACTGCTTTTATTGGGTGCAAGAATCGGCTGACGGCTGACTAAAACCAGCGTAGAAGCGGGCTGATCTGTGGGTTTAATAAAAGTCTGATAGTGCCTTAACAAGGGTTGTGGATCTGATTGAAGAATAGTTGCGATCGTACTCGTTAAATCATTAAGAGACTGCCAACTATCTACTTTCGTCAACATTGTTTTGATACCCATTGCTTGGAGCTTGCTGACAATGGGATCATGAAATCCGGCCGCCCCGATCACAAAGTCTGGCTTGAGCGCAACAATCTTTTCCAGGTTGGGCTGCGATCTCCCCTCGCTAACTTTAGTGACTTGAGTAAATTCAGGATTTTGGCTCAACAATCGACTTCCTGACATGCCAATCAACTTAGTTTTGTCTAAGCGATGAATGATATCTGCTGAGAGCGACGTAAGTGCAACCACTCTAGAAGCTTTGATAGGAACGGTCTGTGTTGGAGGGGAAGCAGGGGTCGGAGAGAGCTGCTGGGCAGTTGGAGCATTACAGGCAACTAGAAGCACTCCAAGTAACAGGGCTGTTGCTTTAAGGACGGGATGCTGAAACATACATTACGTCTCTGTGTGTTGTGGGTTTTGAAGTAGACTACGCAGTAAATCATCATCAACAGGTTCTAGGAGGCTGAGGAGATGTCCATCAGGGGTTCGCACGGCTGCCACTTTGCCAAACGAGGGCTGCCGAACTTGACCTTCTAGCCTTGCGCCCATTGCTTCTAAATCTTCGATCGCAGTATACACATCTGTGACATGAAAGCTCAAAATTGGAGAACTTCCAGCTTGTGGTTTTTCGTGGGAGGCATGAATTGCGATCGTAGTTCCATTTGCCTCTAATTCTGCCCAGGCAGGAGTCGCCGTCTTTATGGCTAGTCCTAAGCCTTTGTGATAAAACTCCACTGTGGCTAAGACATCTTCCACCATAAGCATAATTTGTCTGAACTGCGCCGTCATTTGCGTATCTCCTTACAATCACTACTTACAATCACTACTTACAATCACTAAAAGCGAATTGTTAAACTAGCAGCAACATTGATCCCAGGCTGAGTATAGAGATCCAAATTACGATCGTTCGCACTAACCCCTCGCACATCTGACCACTGAAAGTATTTCTGGTTAAGCAGATTAAACACACCCACATTGAACGTGACGTTGGGATTGAAGTTATAGAATGCTAAAAAGTCTAGCGTCGTGTACCCACTAGGTCTAAATAGGTTGGTTATGGTGGTGGTTGAAGGAGTGCTTGTGCTGCCTGTTTGATCAATTCGATCTTTGGCAGCTACTAAGGTTGTTACCAATTCGGCTCCCCAGCGATCGGCGGGCGATCGATACCGCAATCCCACAACTGCTTTGAAGGGATCGATCGAGTTCAACGGCTGGTTGCTGTCGAGATTATTGCCAACGGCATAGGCCAGCGCTGTGAATAAACTAAATCCGTCCGATCGGCTGCTAAAACGATATTCTCCTTTGGCTTCTACGCCATAGATTTCTGCACCGGATGTATTTTGTGACTGAAACTGTTGAAATCTGCGCCCTCCAATTAACACATTACCCACAAATACAGTGTCAATAAAGTTGCTATAGCGATTATAAAAACCAGTCACTCCAGCATTGAGTCTGGGAGTGCTAAAGCGAACGCCTGCCTCGAAGTTATTGCTAGTTTCGGGTTTGAGATCAGCATTAGGAAGAACCGTGTAAGCAAAAGCAAAATTGGTGAAGGCGATCGACGCATCATCATAAGGTGGGCTGCGAAACCCTCTGGCATATTGTGCAAAAAGCGAAACCTCTGGCGTGAGCTTGAAAATTAACCCTAACTTGGGCGAAATTGCTGAATCTGAGAAACCTTCAACGTTGTAGTTGCTAGTATTGATGCGAGCAAAGTCAGCGTCACTTTTATTAGGATCAAGCTTATAGTAGTCGTAGCGAATTCCTGGAATTAGCGTTAGCCGACCCTTTGCCAACGTAATTTCATCCTGTAAATAAAGCCCTAATCGCAGTGTATCGGTATCTGGAAACGTTTTGTTTGGAAAGACCTCACCCGCAACGTTTTTATTGATCACACCCGTTGCAAGATTGATTTCGGTATTGTCACGCGGACGTGAGGTATGGGTGTTAAAGATTTCTAACCCATAGCTAAGGCGATGATCTAAGCCACCCGTCTTAAAGTTACTCTCGAACTGTACATCTCCGCCTAAAACACTTTGCAGGAATTGATTTTGAGAATTACGCCGTCGATTAGAAAGCCCAACTCTTCGTAATTGTTGAACGGTTTCCGTTGTTTCGGCATCTTGATAGTAAACTTGCGTTCTAACTCGCTGCAAAAATGTAGCACTGGGATGTGTATACTCATATGCCAAACTGATGCGCGATCTCCGACTATAGTCTTCAGCATTAAATCCTAAAATCGTTGCACCGATGGTTGGGCCGACTGAGCTAAAACGTTTGTGCTAGTTTGACGATCGAATAATTCCCCCGTCAATCTAAAGGTATTGCGATCGTTTGGCTGGAAGACAATTTTGCCCAAAACATTATTGCCGTCGATCGTTTGCAGGTTGGGATCTAAGTCGCCTCGATTTTTGGCTTCATTGCCATCTCGACGGGTGTAAAGCAGCAGCGCAGAAAGCTTTTGATTGCCGCCAGCGATCGTGTAAGTCTGTCTCAAATCATTGTCAGCGCTCCCATAGCCAAACTTACCGCTAAAGTAGACGGGCTTGTCGAATACATTGAGATAGTCGATCGGGTCTTTGGTTGTGTAGGAAACGACCCCTCCGATTGCGTCGCTGCCATACAAGGTCGAAGCGGCTCCTCGAATAATTTCTACCCGTTTGAGGGCATCAAAATCGACCAGATCTCGGCTGGTATTCGTCATTCCCAAAACATCCGGAATCCGCACTCCATCTATTTGAATGAGAACGCGATTGCCTTCGATACCTCGAATATTGAAACTAGAATTTCCGCCTCTGGTCGGGCGATTGTTCACCGAGATTCCTGGTTCATAGCGAATCAAATCACCAATATCACGAACAAAGGTATTTTCTAGTTCTTCAAGATCAAATACTGAAATCGTGCCTGCCGAATTGTTGATTAAGCGAGGGGTGCGCGTTCCGGTTACTGTAATTTCCTCTTCTGGCTCAACGGGTGCTACATCTGAAGCCTGCACCAACAGTTGAGCGTTTGTAGAGGGTTGCTGAAAGTCTTTGATATGAAGCATCTGGGGAGTTGCTTGTGCGACTGTCGGCTGTACAGCATCCTGGTAGGAGGTCTCTGCGCGGGCAGAGGGTGCAGTCAAAATTGCTAAGCTAGTAATGACAATGACCGGGCACAGCACTTGAGAATCTTTCACAGTTGATTTTTACACCAAAATTTTCGTACTAAATAGCATGAACTCAAACACACAGATGCAGAGCCGAGGAGATTTTTAGTAAACAAATTATCCCTTGTCTTCGACTTTGCTCAGCTAGCTTGCGCCCTGGGCGCAGTTAGAGGGCAAATGTCAGAGGGAAGACTTTGTTCAGAAATTACCTTAACTTTCAAGATTGCTCTAGAAAAATCAGGCACGCAGACTTTTCACGAATCTAGCTAGATCGGGAAGTAATGAATTAAATTGATAGTACAATTAAATGAGAGTATTTTGCAATAAGTAAAACAAACTTTGTCAGCTTGACGATCGCCTCACTATGGGAGTATGCATAAGGCTGACCTGAGTCGCGATTACCCTTCTGCTAACTCATCAACTGCGATCGCTTTGCAGTCTGGTAAGCTTGTGAGAACGAATGGATTCGCTTCTTGATGTCATTTGATAATTTGTGCAAACTGCTTTCCGAAAAGCATCCTGCTCGCTTTGCAAGTTGGGTTTTGGGTACATCTCAAGTCTCGGTTAAAGTTCTCAAAACCGAACTGAGCATCGAACCAATCCGCGCTGATTCTGTCACCTTTCTGCAACTGCAAGGACAACTCTTACATTTAGAGTTTCAAACCAAACTCGAATCGAATCCGCCACTCTCGCTGCGAATGCTTGATTATTGGGTGCGGCTGTATCGTCTCTATCGTCTGCCCATCACTCAAGTCGTGGTCTTGCTACTTCCACCACCCGACCAAACTGTAATCGAAACTGCTTTTGTGGTAGCAACAACTCGGCACGAATATCGCGTTGTACGCCTGTGGGAAGAAGATCCTGCGTTGCTACTCAACGATCCGGCTTTGCTCCCCTTAGCTCCGCTTGCTGCTGCATCAGAGCCGCAAGTCCTATTACAACGAGTGGTACAGCAGGTGAATCAATTAGAGCCGACGCAGCGACGTGAGATTTCTACATACACACAGATTCTAGCCGGGTTAAAATTTGAGAAAGGCTTAGTTCGTCAACTATTTCGGGAGGGTATGATGCGTGAATCAGTGATTTATCAGGAGATTTTGGAAGAAGGTCGGCAGGAAGGTCGGCAGGAAGGTCGGCAGGAAGGGGAACGATCGCTGGTTCTTCTGCTACTAGAACAACGAGTTGGGCAACTGTCTCCAGAAGATCGCGATCGTGTTTCTGCCCTGAGTCTTGAACAACTCGAAGCATTAGCATTAGCCTTGCTAGACTTCTCATCGGCTTTAGATCTGGTGGCTTGGCTAGAGCAAAAATAGATATCGTAGCTGGGCGATTTTATTACGATCGTATTCTGTTTTGCGCTGGGTTTACGCCGATGCCACCCCATGACAAAGAAGCTCAAACGAGTGTTCTAGTAAGTTATTTATTTACAATAGCTGGCTACAAATTTGTCCTATGGAATCGAGACGCTGCCACAGGACAAATTTGTAGACCGATCGGCGTTTCTAATACGATCGCTTCGACTCCAAATACTTGCAATAAATTCTCAGAGGTTAGTGTTCTTGAAGGGACATCGATCGCCCAAATACAGCCTTGACATAACATGGCGAGGCGATCACTATATCGAGCCGCCAGGTTAATTTCATGCAAGACAGTGATGATAGACAGATTGCTTTCTCGATTTAGATGCTTGAGCAATTCTAGTAGCTCTAACTGATAGCGAATATCTAAGTAGGTAGTTGGCTCATCTAATAGCAACACTTTGGGATCTTGTGCAAGTGCCATCGCCAAAAATGCCCGTTGACGCTCCCCTCCAGAGAGATCTTGAACAGGACGATCGCGAAAAGCTTCCATCTGCGTTTGTGTGAGTGCAAGGTCTACTTTTTGCTGATCTTCGCGATCGAGTTCCCATTGCCACCAGGTTTGATGGGGAGTTCTGCCCAGGCTCACAAGCTGATGAACGGTTAAGCCTTCGGGGATTGTTTGCTGTTGGGGTAATAGCGCTAACTTTTGCGCGACTAGCTTTGCAGGCTGCTGATGAATAGCCTTGCCATCGAGGAATACAACTCCCTGCTGGATGGGCAAAATTCGGCTGATTAATTTGAGCAAGGTTGACTTGCCTGAGCCATTAGCACCGATTAAACTCAGCCATTCTCCAGCCTGAAGCGTTAGCTCAATGTTTTCGACGATTCGCTTGTCTTGATAGCCGCCTGATAGAGATTGTGCTTCTAGTAAAAGGGGAGGATTGTTCATGGCGAGGGGTGCGATCGACGATACAGCAACCAGATAAATAAGGGTGATCCCAATAGCGCAGTTACCGCTCCTACAGGCAACTCCACTGTTCCCAAGCGAGCTAGTAAGTCTGCAAATGTGAGTACCCAGGCTCCTGCGATCGCAGATAATGGCAGCACCCAGCGATAGTCTGTCCCGGCTAGCAATCGAACCCCATGCGGCACAACTAGCCCGACAAATCCAATTAGCCCGGTCATGCTTACGGCACTAGCGGTTAATAGGGTTGCGATGGCTCCGATGAGTAAGCGCGATCGACCTGTTGAAATTCCCAATCCTACTGCTAGTTCATCACCCAGATTTAACACATTGATTAATCGCCCAAAGGAGCAGCCGATCAGCAGTGCGATCGCAATGTAGGGAGCAACTGCATTCAACTCAGTCCATCCTCGGCCATTCAAGCTCCCAATTAGCCAGTTCAAAGCAGCTTGTACTCGTCCATCTTCTGCCATCAATAGTAAAGTTGCCTGCACTGCTCCAAACAGCGAACTAAACGCAACACCGCCGAGAATCAATCGTTCTGTTGAGATTCCTGATCCGGTGTAGCCGAGCAAATAGACGAGAGCCGCTGTGATCACTGCACCCACCCACGCCGCTAACGGAATCCAGGCTTGCAAAATTCCCAGGGTGAGGAATGCGATCGCGACCAATCCTGCTCCTGCTGAAATACCCAACACAAAGGGATCAGCCAATCCGTTTCGCAACATTCCTTGTAGCAATGCCCCAGACATTCCCAATGCAGCCCCCACCACTAAGGCCGCCAAAATGCGAGGGAGGCGCAAATCCCAAATAATTGTTTGATGAGTCGGATTGCCCTGATGTAATAGCGCTTGCCAAACCTGGATGGCGCTGAGTGGGACGGCTCCATGCGCCAGAGCAATGACGATCGTCAGCAACAATCCGATGATGAGAAGCACGATCGCTTGCAGCTTACGGAGATCAGAAAAGATTGGTAGAAACCAAGTCGCAAAGAATAGATTCAAATCAATCTCTCCAAGTAATCGACCCTTCTTAGAGAAGATAAGCTTAATGAAATAAATTGTCAAATATGATTGATGATTGCCAAAGTTTGACGATCGCAGAAAATTCCCTTTACGAATCTGCGAGGTACAGGTTATGTCAGCGGTCTTATTTGAAAGAACAGGGGGAAGATAGTATCGATGGATTCGTGCGATCGCCAACCGAAGCATGGGTCGATCCTCAACAAATCATTCAATTGGAAGAGAAGTTATTTTTGCGCGTCGGGCAATTGTAGTAAGCGACAGACTGAAATTGCTAGCGCGATCGCGACAAGTAAATTGCTCATCGCTCAATATTTTACTGACTGCTGCCTAGTTGAAACTACGGTGATCTTTAAGAAATTAGACATTTTTATTACGAAATTAAATGCCAAAATATACGGAATTTGATTTCGCGCGCCTGTATACCAGAGTATGGGTGTGCTCAGTTTTCAGATCAGTAGTAGAACGCTTGATTCACTTTCGATTAAAACGCTCGCGAAGTTTCCTCATCCTGCAATGCTTCTGCCTCAACGTGCTAATCCAAACACAAGCACGAGGCAAATTAGCCAGAAACATTGATTCACGATAGTTATTAAGAGACAGCCAGTATGATTTTGAAGGGTACAAGTGGAAATGATTCTCTAGTCGGTGGAGTGGATAATGACACTCTTTCAGGACTTGCCGGAAACGACTTCCTGAATGGTAAAGGTGGAGCCGATACTTATTTATTCAACCGGGGAGACGGGCAAGACACGCTCGACGACAGCAGTTCAGACGCTAGCATTGACCAACTCATTTTTTCGGGAACAGGGCTAACGTCTGCAAATGTAGTCGTGACCCGCTTAGGCACAAGCAATGACCTAAAGATCTCTTTCAAGGGTGGCATCACCGATTCTGTCGTGCTAAAAAACCAAGTCTTTGGCACTGGCACCTCCAATTATGGCGTTGAAAGTATCAAGTTTAGCGATGGGGTGACTTGGACGGAGGCACAAATTTGGAATGCCTATCTCACACTAGGAGCAGCCACCAACGACACCTTGGAAGGAACCAGCCTCAGCAATACGATTCGCGGCGGTTTGGGCACAGACTATCTAGACGGACGCGCTGGAGCCGACCTCTATCTGTTCAATCGGGGAGACGGGCAAGACACGCTTAACGATAGCAGTTCAGACACCAGCATTGACCAACTGGTGTTCTCAGGGGCTGGATTAACCTCAACTAATGTGTCGGTCACTCGTCTGGGCACAAGCAACGACTTGAAAATTTCCTTCAAGGGCGGCATCACCGATTCTGTCGTGCTAAAAAACCAAGTCTTTGGCACTGGCACCTCCAATTATGGCGTTGAAAGTATCAAGTTCAGCGATGGTGTGATCTGGTCTGAAGAAAAGCTTTGGAGCGCCTACTTAATTGAGGGTGCAGCGACAAACGACACTTTAGAAGGAACCAGTTTCAGCAATACGATTCGCGGCGGTTTGGGCACAGACTATCTAGATGGTCGCGCTGGAGCCGATACTTATCTGTTCAATCGGGGAGATGGGCAAGACACCCTCGACGACAGCAGTTCAGACACTAGCATTGATAAGCTCATTTTCTCAGGCACAGGGCTAACCTCGATCAATGCGATCGTGACTCGCTTGGGCACGAGCAATGACCTAAAAATCTCCTTCAAGGGCGGCATCACCGATTCTGTCGTGCTGGAAATCAAGTCTTTGGCACTGGCACCTCTAATTACGGCGTTGAAAGTGTCAAGTTCAGCGATGGTGTGACCTGGGCTGAGGCACAAATTTGGAATGCTTATCTGACTGTTGGAGCAGCCACCAACGACACGCTAGAAGGAACCAGTTTCAACAACACCCTGCGCGGAGGAATAGGAACGGATTACTTAGATGGTCGAGGTGGAGCGGATACCTATCTTTTCAGTAGTGGAGATGGGCAAGATACGCTGCACGACACGGGCAACGATACTAGCGTTGATACTTTGGTACTTTCGGGAGCAGGGTTAACTTCAACAAATGTCAGAGCCAGCCGAGTCGGGACTAGCAATGATATACAGCTTTCTTTTGGAGGAGGAAGCACTGATTCGATTCTGCTGAAGAATCAACTCTTTGGAGGAATCGCTGGAAGTATGGAGTAGAGAGCATTCGCTTCAGCAATGGGGTGACTTGGAATGAAACTCAGCTTTCCAGTGCGCTTAGATAGCTGCGGTTAGATTCGCTCAGTTGAGAGGTGCGATCGCGCAATAGCGCGATCGCACCTCAATAAACCTTTAGAAGTCTGGGTCACGCTTGACTCGTCCCAGAAAGTCTTTGTTTTTATAAGAATTCGAGTGTAGATCCCGCAAAAACTTTTATTTTTATCCAAACTGCGATCGCAGAACTCTTTGGCAGAACTGCGATCGCATTTGTGTTTCCCAGTCCGAACTTAACTCAGTTTGCAAACCCGATTAATCCCGCACATTTGGTTGGAAAAATATTGAGGGGGAAACCCAGAAAACAGCACTTCTTTGTTGAAGCTCTACGGTTACGTGGGGTCTTACGATATTCTTGGGAAAAAGGGCAGAATGAGAATAAAAAGCATTAGCAGGCTAATTCTACGAATCAAAAAGGCTTCAGCCTCATAGGGCGTTTGCTACTATAGGAAGCAGAAATCTGCCAATAGAGACCGATCCTCAAGGTGTTGTAGGTGTTGTATGGGTCGCCAAAACTCGTATCACTCTAGCATTTGTAGTTGATATAGGCTGGCATAGAGTCCATCTTGGTTGAGCAGTTGTTCGTGGCTGCCCGATTCTATAAGCCGTCCCCGCTTTAAGACCATGATGCGATCGACGTTACGAATCGTTGACAGGCGATGGGCAATCACGATCGCCGTGCGCCCAACCAATAACCGCTCTAGAGCCTCCTGAATCAAAGACTCAGTGCCAACATCTAAACTGGCAGTTGCTTCGTCGAGAACCAAAATCGGGGGATTGCGAATAGCAGCGCGGGCAAAGGCGAGGAGTTGTTTTTGCCCACCTGATAGGTTAGTGCCACGTTCTCGCAGCATCGTGTTGTAGCCCTGAGGCAGGCGCTCAATCAGGGTGGCGACATTGGTGTTTTCGGCTGCCGATCGAATCTCGTCAAAGCTGTAGGTTTCGCCCAGGGTGATGTTGCTCTTGACATCTCCAGCAAACAAGAAACCGTCTTGCAAAATTATGGCCATGCGTCGGCGCAGCTCTGCCTGGGGCAACTCGCGAATGTCGATCCCATCTAAGAGAATGCGTCCTTGTGTCGGTTCATAGAGGCGACTGAGCAGACGAATAATCGAGCTTTTTCCGGCTCCGGTGGGGCCAACCAGGGCCACTTTCTCACCAGGACGGATCACAAAATCCAAATCATGCAGCACATATTCATCGGATTTGTAACCAAACCAGACATGCTCAAAGCGAATTTCTCCAGCAGCCTGGGTTTGAAAGAGTTGAGGTGCGCCCTGAAGTTTTTCTGGGTCACGGATCTCGATCGGTTCGTTGAGAATTTCGCTAACACGCTCGACTGCGGTAAACCCAGCCTGAATCGCCGTAAATTTTTCGGCAAACTGCCGCAGTGGATCGAACAAGCGCTGGGCAAACAGAATAAATGTTGAGAGAATGCCAAAACTAAGAGATTCACCCATCACCAGCCAGCCGCCAACGCAGAGCACCCCCCCGATCGCCACCAGCGAAACCCATTCTAGGGTTGCCGACACCGCAGAGTCATGAAAAATGGTGCGATCGACTTCTTTGACATATTGCAAATTGACCTTGCGAAACAGTTCCCCATTGAACTGTTCCCGACGAAAAAGCTGCACCACACCAATGCCCGTGATGTTTTCTTGCAGCATAGAATTGAGAGCAGACAGTTCTTCTCTGGCTTTGTAGTTGGCTTTGCGAAACTGCTGCTGAAAATAAATAATCAACGCTGTCACAGGCACTAGCATCAACACTAACAGACTAGCTAGTTGCCACTGAATGGTAAACATTGTTACCGTAATCACCAACATTGAAAACAAGTCGCTAACTACGCCGATCGCACCCGTTGAAAACACCTCGCCCAACGCTTCAACATCACTAGTGAGGCGGGTAATTAATCGACCAACAGGAGTACGATCGAAAAAGCGAACGGCTAACGACGTGACATGATCAAACAAATCATTGCGAATGCTGGCGGTAATTCGCTGACCTACCTTTTGCACAAGATAGCCCTGTGTGGCATCCATCACAAGACGCAGCACCATCGTCAACAGCAGGAAACCCGTCAGAAGATTAAGCCCTTCACTCAGCGATCGCTCTTTCAGGAATGCGAACGAAGTCGGTTCTTGTCTCAGCAAAGAGACCGCTTGGCCAATCAAAATCGGCTGCACGGTAGTCGCGATCGCAGACGGAACCAAAAACACCAGCGACAGCAACAACAACCTTAAATTTCGACGGGCGTAGGGCACTAATCTCAAAAATAATCGCCAGTCTGTCTCACGCGATTGCGCCTTTTCACCTGTTGTGTTCAATGCACCAGCCATGCCAGCATCCTAATCCGTAATTTTCATAACAAAACAACTCACGCTCTCCAAATGTAACGTAGAGTGTGACCAAGTGAGCGTTTCCTCATGGCTGGTGGCTTCACATCTGAATCTATGTACAAGGGTTGACACAGTTTCTATCATCAAGCCTTGTCTCAGACAGATAAACTCAGGAAATTAAGGGGAGGCGAGCAAGTTGCCATTGCCCGTGTAAATCGCTCTCCTCCGAAGCTTTCCACCTCTATTTATTTGCAGTTAGGCCTTACGCAATGATCTCGGCAGCCCTCACCCCTAGCCCCTCTTCCTAGGGAGAGGAGAACCAGATTTCTCGCTCCCCTTCTCCCCAAAGAAAAGAGGTTGAGGGATGAAGGTTGTCTTCAATTGCGTAAATTCTGACAGTGAACGACTAGCACTTTTTGCTGAGGCGCTAGTTTTCATGTCTAATTTTCATGATTTTGAGAACGAAAAACGATGCGAAAATTTGCTCTATTTGAACGGTTCATCCGATCGATTCGCCTGAATGCTCTTTTTCAGGGTGCGATCGTCGCCACTGCCCTTGTGTTAGGGCTGTGCCTCAATCCTGCTCCTGCGCTGGCTTGGAAGCCCACAACCCACGTCTATTTGGGGGAACAGGCCCGAAACGATGCCCTCGATGGCAAGGTGACGATTAATCGCCTCAACCCTGCAACCGGGGAAATTGTGGGGACGATCGGCGAATTCGCCGTTGATCCCGCAATTTTGACGGCAATTCGCGACTTTCCATCCCAATACCGAGCCGGAATTTTGGGGCCAGATGCCTATCCTGATATTCTCACGGGGCAACAGGTCATTCATCCACCCACCAACCCAGATGGCTCAAACCGTTGGCTGGAATATCTGTGGGGAAATAGCAATCAGTCGCCTGCAATCAAAGCATTTGTAGTGGGGTATCTCACTCACGCCGCAGGTGATATGTATGGTCACACCTTTATCAACAACTTTACTGGTGCACCGTTTACCGTCACGCCGCCGGGCAATGCCATCAAGCACATTTTGGCAGAAGGGTATGTAGACAAACGCGCACCCAACCCCACCTTTGAGGCGAGTATTCAGGGTGTGGATGGTTTTATCTACAGCAATTTGATCGATGCGCGACCGGGAACCTATCTCGATCGCGACTTACTGCGGCAAGGAGGAGAGGGAACCACTTATTCGGTTCCGCGAATCTACTCTACGCTGAGAGCCAACCTTCAGAGGGATATTGATGGCTACTACGCGGCAAAAGCCAACTACGATCGTCGCCGCAACGATCTGCTGAGAGCCGCCAAAAATTGTCGCTGGAACGACTTTTCGTGTAGCGCTAGAAAATTAGAGCTTCAGCGGCCGCCGTTTTGGTTGAGAAGGGCGCTTACATGACAGCCAACGCTCTGCCGACAACTTATAAAGAATACTGGCGGGCAGATATTGACTCAGGGTTAAAGGCCTGGGCAAACACCAGTCACGAAGTTGCTAAGGCGCTGTTTTTCAATTCTGAGAAGAAAGCCAACGTGGATCAAGCTCAAACTCTGCTTAATAACTATGTAAACGAGCATCTAATTTCGATGTCTGGTTTTCCAGATGTGGCAGGAGACTTGAGGGCGATCGCGGGCAAAGTGGTTGACCAGATCACCCCAGCGTTTTTGAAAGCACCGATCGAGCAACTCAAAAACAATATTTACGATGCAGTGATTGTCAGAGCCACTGGCATGACCAAGGAGCAGCTAAAAAACTACTTTTCCAACCCCGCACTCTACTTCGATGAAGTAATGACGAAAGGTTCTGGGCAATTGGTGAATCTGAACACGTTTAATACACAATATCTGCGGTTGAGCGGTTCCGATCCCAATGAGAAGTTCGACTATCAAAAGGTTCCGCCTGCCTACAACACGGTGACGATGAGCAAACTTTTGCTGCTGGGCAGCGATGGAGTCAGACAACTGTTGACCGCTCTCAATGATCCATCCCCCGTCACCAAGCCAAATGCCATGCTGGGCTTTATCAACACGCTAGATGGAGGCAATGAGCAGCAAAAAATGATATTGGCGAAATGCCCCACCTATCGCCAGGTGTTTATGAAGCAAGCAGGGGAGACGTTTTGTCAGTAGCGAATCAACCTTGAGGGACAGACAGTGGGGAGGATGAACAGAATGATCTTGCAGCATCCTCCCCGTTCTCCACGTTGGTTGACAACTCCCCCGGCTGAATCAGGGGGATTCAAAGGCAAAGCTCTCGCCCCACTTCGTGAGCAGGGCTGTCCAGATTCACGCAGGGGTCTAATGTATCCTCGTTTAAGGCATTGCCTTGCCCTGACTGGGATTTATCTCTACCTCGCCCCCAACCGTTTTCAGCGACTCTCTACAAGCGGCTTCACTTTCTCTCGAATTTCTTCGACATAACTGTGTAGACCGTAAGTGTTTAGCCGATAGCTGAGCGGGTGTGCAATTAGACGGGCTGTACTTTGAAATAGAACGTCGATCTCAATCAGTCCGTTTTCTCTCAGCGTATTACCTGTAGCGACCAGATCAACGATCGCCTCCGACATGCCAGTAATGGGGCCCAACTCCACCGAGCCATAGAGCGGCACAATTTCTACAGGCAAATCTAAATTTTGAAAATACTCACGCGCACAGTGGACAAACTTAGAGGCAACCCGCCCGTGGAGAGGAAGCTCGATGGGCGATCGATAGCCACTATTCGCCTTTACTGCCACCGACATCCGACAGTGCCCAAACCTCAAATCAACCAACTGAGACACATTGGCAGACGTTTCTCTCAGCACGTCATAGCCAACGATTCCCAATTGAGCCTGCCCATACTCGACATACACAGGCACATCAGAGTTTCTCACGAGCAGCGCCCTAGCCCGATGGTTGGGATCGATAATCTGAAGCTGACGGTTGCCCGATTCGAGAAAAGCACTAAAGTCTAGCCCGATCGACTGGAGCAGACGAATACTATCTTTGAGCAGACCACCCTTGGCAATAGCAACGGTAAGCATAGGAATCAGGGATGAAGTGGGAGGGATGAAGTGACCGATCTGCATCTTATTCGATCTGCGATCCTAAACACGCGATAATGTGGCTAACTAATCGTTGCAGCGACGTAAGAGAGAGGGTCAGCGGGGTTTCAAAAGTTCTCGTCACCGATGAACTCAATCGTTAGTCATCTTCTACACTTATCAGGTAGCATCAAAAGACGGTATCGTAATTCCCCTACTATGATTCATCCTGCCCTGAGTAAGCTTGGCTCTGATATGTCTCGCCTGTCCGGAGTTCGGGCAATTATGAAAGACATTATTGAGACGCTACGATCGGGTGGGGGGCGAGAGTTTATTAATCTCAGTGCAGGAAATCCGGTGATTTTGCCAGAGGTAGAACAACTTTGGCGCGATTGTACGGCAGAGCTTTTGTCTCACTCAAAACAGGGCCAGTCAGACTTTGGTGAAGTCGTCTGCCGCTATGGAGCCAGCCAGGGATATCAGCCACTTATTGAGGCTGTTGTAGAAGATTTCAACCAGCGTTATGGGTTGAGCTTGACCGAGAAAAATATTCTGATCACGCCTGGGAGTCAAAGTCTCTATTTTTATGCTGCCAATGCTTTTGGTGGGTATACAACTTCTGGTGAATTGCGGCAAATTGTTTTACCTTTGAGTCCAGATTACACAGGTTATGGAGGCGTAACCCTCACGCCTGAAGCACTCGTCGCCTATAGGCCGCAATTGGATATCGATCGCACTGCCCATCGCTTCAAATACCGTCCCGATTTCACTCAGCTACAAATTACTCAGGATACGGGATGTGTAATTTTTTCACGCCCTTGCAACCCAACTGGGAATGTATTGAGTGATAGCGAAGTTAGTAAAATTGCAATGCTGGCAGCAACGCATGACGTTCCAGTTTTGATTGATTCTGCCTATGCGCCCCCTTTTCCGGCGCTCAACTTTACAAACATGAACCCGCTATTTGGCGGCAACGTGTTGCATTGCATGAGTTTGTCAAAAGCAGGATTGCCCGGAGAACGAATTGGCATCGCGATCGGGGATGAATCCTTGATTCATGTGCTCGAATGCTTTCAAACTAATTTGTGCATCCATTCACCCCGATATGGGCAAGCGATCGCTGCTCGTGCCATTCGGTCTGGGCGGCTGGCCGATCTGTCAGAGTCGGTCATTCGTCCGTTTTATCAGCACAAGATTGCCATTGTCGAAGCAGCACTCGATCGCTTCATGCCCCAAACATTGCCCTGGTTTTTGCATCGAGGAGAAGGAGCAATTTTTGCCTGGTTATGGCTCCAAGATTTGCCAATTTCCGACTGGGAATTTTATCAACAACTCAAACAAGTCGGCGTAATTATAGTTCCGGGAAGTACTTTCTTTCCGGGCTTGCGGGAAGATTGGGAACACAAAGAACAATGTCTGAGAATTAGCCTCACAGGAACCGACTCAGAATTAGAAACTGCTATGCAACGAATTGCACAATTAGCAGAACAAATTTACCAAAAAGCATAATGCTAGGTTTTTAAACACGCCCTAGTGGTCTGTCAAGACTTATTTTGTGAGCTTTTAACTCACAAAATAACAACCCTCACCTCACCCGAAGGCACACAATCAAACCTGACAAACCACTAGAGTGAGGGCAAATCTGACGGTTCATGCCTAGATTCTGCAACGCCGATTTTTGCGCTGGTTCCTTACTCCTCGTCCCTCATTCCTTCCCGCTCCTGTTGAGTTTTCCGCTCGTGCAGTTTGAGCCGAATCTCAGCATGAACTTCGCGGGTGATCGGGTAGAAATAGGTCAAGACCATGCCAATTAGAAGCGCAACCGTAGGAACCGGGCCGATCGCCATCCGCACGGCCAACAATACTGCATCGGGCTGCACAGGCAAAGGAATCGCCGTCGTCGGTTTGATATAGCCCGTCCAATCTAAACTTTGAAGGACGATCGCCACCGCAATTCCCAGGCACACCTTTTGCAAAAACGTGATGAAGCTGTAGAAAATCCCCTCTCGGCGCTGTCCTGTGTTCAATTCGTCCAGTTCGATCACGTCGGGCAACATCGACCAGGGAATCAGGTACGCCACAGACACCCCAAAGCCAGCCATCGCCGCCAACACATACATCAGAACCAGTTGATTAGGCTGCAAGAAAAACAACCCCGCCTGGGCCATAATCCACAAAATCATGCCTGCTGCATACACGCCTCGCTTGCCAATTCTCTGACTGAGGGCATTCCAAATCGGTAGCACTGCCATAGCCGTCAGTTGCACTGCCAAAACCACACTTGGCACTGCCCAGGGGTCATTCAACCGCATCCAACCCGTGACGTAGTAGGGAATGATGGCTGCCGTCAGTTGAAAACTCAGCCACGAACACAGGTAGATGCCCACTACATAGAGAAAAGGACGATTTCTAAAGGCGATTTTCACCTGCTGAAAAAACGGAATAGAAAGCGAGGGTTCCGTTTCGGGACGGTGTAGCCCCATTGCTTTCATGCGATCGATCGTCCCCCAGACGCACCAATATAACGGCAAAATTGACAGCAACGCACAGACCAGCCCGATCGTCAGATATTTTTGACCTGGGTTGTTGGGAATGAGCGATCCGATTATGCCAACGAGAATTACGGCTACAATGCTGCCACCGATCGAGAAGGCAAAGCGAAAGCTATTCAAACTGGTGCGTTCGTCATAGTCTTGCGTCAGTTCGGGAGTCAGGGCGGTGTAGGGCAAATTGACGACAGTGTAGAGCCAGCCAAAGGCGATCGAAATAAAGGTGTAGTAGGCAAACATACCCCATTGGCTAGAAGTGGGGACAATCCACTGTAGGAAGAAGAAAATGCCAAACGGAATCGCCCCAAACAAAATCCACGGATAGCGACGACCCCAACGCGATCGGGTTTTGTCACTCATCACGCCTACCATCGGATCGTTGACCGCATCCCACACCTTACCGATGAGTTGAGTTTGCCCCGCCAACCCCGGAGCCAACCCCGCCACATCGGTCAAAAAGGGAGACAGATAAAAAATCAGAATATTGGCCGTAATCGCAGGCCCCAGATCGCCTGCTCCGTAGGCTAACTTTGTCTTAAAGTTGAGCTTTTCTGAGCGAGAAACGGCAAGATCATCGGGATTATTCATAAAAGGGTCGTGGAATCTGGGTTAACAGTTGTATTATTCTCATCATCTTTGGCATTTGATCGCTCAAATCGTGCCAAATCTTAAGACACGAAGCGAACCCAAGCGCCACTGCCCAATTTCATCCCTCATCCTTCATCCCTCCCATGTCAGATCTTCACGTAACCTGGACTGAGTATCACCAAAAGATCGAGCAGTTAGCGGCTCAAATCTACCAATCAAAATGGGAATTTAATCAAATTGTATGTTTGGCAAAGGGTGGATTGCGTGTGGGTGATGTGATTGCGCGCATTTACGATCTGCCGTTGGCGATTCTGGCTACGTCTTCTTATCGCGGTGGCAAATCGCGCAGTTCGCTAGTTTTTTCTCGCGATTTAACAATGACCACCCCTAACTTAGGTAGTCATATTTTGTTGGTTGATGATCTGGTTGATTCGGGGGTGACGTTGCAGAAGACGATTCCGTGGCTCGATCGCAACTATGGCTTTTACATTGAAGAAATTCGCACGGCGGTGCTCTGGTACAAAGACTGTTCGGTGATCAAGCCTGACTATTATGTAGACTATTTACCCGACAATCCTTGGATTCATCAACCGTTTGAGCGCTATGAGCAGATGAGTCCGGCTGATTTGTCAGCAGTGGTTGGCGCGGAGAATAGAAAAGAGCGATCGTAAGCCAACTAAAAAAGAGATGACCTTCCGCTTTGCCCTGCGACTTCGCTCAGCTAGCTTGCGCCCTGAACATATTATGTGATCAGAATTCCAGCAATTTCATCCCCATTCATGGCCATACGTGCCACAAATTCATCACCACCATCTTCAAAACTCAGCTTCCACAAATAGACTTGATAATCACCTTGTTTAAGATGACCCAAATAAGCAATTGAATATCCCGTCTCCATGCGTGGAGCAAGTTGCTCACTCACACTCTCAAACATTTGTTTTGTAATCCCCGCTTTGTAGCTTGCATCACCCACTGTTGTAAAAAGATTGTAATCTCCCGATGCAGTGGCCCCTAGAATAATCTGAAAACAATCAACGACGTTTTGCGGAGGGACTGTAAGATCCATAAGAATGCTCTTCCATTTAGGGTTCTATCAAAATGTGCAAACAAGGGCATTGCTCATAACTTATGGCACTAGAACCGATAGCGCCTTGGGAACCACTCGAAAATGTGCCGGGGTAGCCGTGGTGATTTCTCCATCGGTGTTGATGTCGCGGGGGCGGCGCGTATAGACATAAAATTCTTTGCCTTGCCAAGTTTGTACCCAGGGCAACCCCCCATGACTGCCACTCCGCAGCGCTGGTAACACCGCTAACATTTGCCACCAGTGTTGAATTTCTAAACTATAGAGATCGAGTTGCTGATCGTCGATCGCCGCATCTTCTGCCACCGCCATGCCACCACCATAATATCGCCCATTGCCCACCGCAATTTGAGCCGTTTTAACCATTTGCGATTGCTCTTCAGTCCGAATTTCTGCCTGAAATCGCCGACTCTCCCACAACACCTGAATGGCTGTCGCCGCATAGGCCAAAACCCCCCCACCGTTTCTTCGCTTCTTTGGTCAGCTTGCGCGTAATCTGCACACTCAATCCTAAACTGGCCACATTAAAGAAATATTGACCGTTGACCCAGCCCAAATCAATTTGCTGAACTTTCCCCTGGGCGATAATTTGGCAAGCTTCGGGCAGGGTGCTCGGAATGCCCAGGGTACGGGCTAGATCGTTGGCGGTTCCCAAGGGCAAAATGCCGAGCGGCAGCGAAGTGTTGACCAATCCCTGCACGGCAGCGTTGAGTGTGCCATCGCCCCCGCCGACAATCACCAAATCGACGCGATCGCGATGGTGACGAATCATCTCCGGCAGGCGATCGGGATGATCGGTAGGTTCTTCGGTGAGTACCAGTCCCAACTTTTGGAGTCGATCGATCGCAGCCTCTAGCTGCTGTTGTCCTTTGCGAGCATGACGGTTGACCAACAATAAAGCTCGATTCATAGAAATTTCAATTTTTGAGTGTTGGGTAAGTCAGCGATCGATGAGACGATTAGAACTCTGGCACGAATACTCTACCCTCACCCTAGCCCTCTCCCCAAGGCTATCCATTACGAAAAAGTCGCTGAAAGTCTTGATATGACTGAAGCAACTCTTAAAAGACGAATCTCAGAAAATCCTTGCCAGACCAAGATTCTAGCAAGATCTGCCTCATGGATAGTCCCCAAGGAGAGGGAACCAGAGAAAACACGCCCCAGATTAGAAAATCCAGGGCTAACCGAACCCAGTCCACTTAAGAGACCGAATGCTAGACCCTCGCTCCTCAGGTTGATGCTCACTTAAAAGTATCTCTGGCACAATGACCTGGGATATTAAGCTCTAGGCTAAAAATTATGATCAAATCCTGGATGGTTATTGGGGCTGTCACTTTTTTGGTAGCCTTTGGTAGCAGCCTCATCAGACCCAAAGACATTAAATGGTTCAGTCGCTTACAGCGCCCTCAATGGCTCACCTTTGAAAAGCTGATTCCTGTGATCTGGATTGTCGTTTTTATCTGTGGGGCATGGTCAGCCTACCTGGTTTGGGAGCAAACGCAAAATTGGCAACTGATGGCGTTTTACCTGCTGGTCGAAGTGGCGATCGTGCTCTATTCTCCCGTCATGTTTTGGACTCGCAGCCTCCGCATTGGGGTGGCGATCGGCGGTCTAGGGTTTCTCTTGGGCATCCCACTTGCGCTGATTGTTTGGCAAATCTCCGGCTGGGCGGCGCTGTTGTTGTTGCCATACTTGATTTGGAGTCCGATCGGAACCTACACCACCTGGGAAATGAGCAAACTCAACCCCGAATCTGCCTGATAAGGGTTAGGGGGAAATTAAAGCCCACCAGATGCCCGGTTTCGACTTCGCTCAACCCGCCTCTAGGGGAGATTTTGAGCCTTGAGCGCAGTCGAAATGCGTCTGATCCATTATTCCGCCTTCCTACTTATCTCCTTGTGCAAAGCGAACTGAATCCCTCGTTCAACTCTCCCTAACGTTGTAGGATCGAAAGGTTCAAAAAAGGTCAGACCACGGAGCAACTATGACTCGCGCAATCATGGAAACCGACAAGGGCACCATTCATCTCGATCTGTTTGATGCAGATGCCCCGAATACAGTGAAGAATTTTGTCGATTTGGCCAACAAAGGCTTCTATGATGGACTCAATTTTCACCGGGTAATTCCCAATTTTATGATTCAGGGCGGATGTCCGGAGGGTACAGGGACGGGCGGCCCTGGCTACAAAATTAAATGCGAACTCAATCAGAATAAGCACCTGGCAGGCACATTGTCGATGGCTCACGCTGGGCGAAACACTGGCGGCAGTCAGTTCTTTATTTGCCATGCACCCCAACCTCACCTAGATGGGCAACACACCACTTTTGGGCAGACCCAAGACATGACTGTTGTGAATGCAATTCGCCAGGGTGACAAGATTTTGTCCGTCAAAATCGAACCCTAGGGAAGCAGGGATGAGGGATGAGGCGGAGGGGTTGGGTTCGGTGCGTTTGACACGGTTCGCTGCGATTCCGCCTTGCCCTGAAATCAATTGCGGGTTAAAAGCTAAAACCCATTAAGTAGGAAGGCGAAATGATGGATCAGACACATTTTGATTCCGCTCAAGGCTCAAAATCTCCCCTGGCTCAAAGTCTCCCCTGGACAAGGATTGAGCGGAGTCGAAACCGAGCATCTGGTGGGCTTTAACTTCACTTTACTACTTAGTTCAAATGAGTTCAAAGGTCATCTGTTGCTAGATTTTGCCGGTTAGATTTTGCCGGTTAGATTTTGCCATACTTGGCGATCGCCGCTTCTCCTTGCTGGTGGGTGAGCCATGCCCAGATCTGGTCGCCGTAGGAAAAGTGCCACCATTCATTCCAGTGACGTTTGAAGCCTGCGATCGCCATCACCTGGTTTAGCAGTTGGCGGTGTTGATGATAGCCTTGCTCAGAGGGGTTGAGGCTGGCTGCAAAATGATTGGGGTAAGAACGATCGGAGATTTCGTCGATCGGCGAACCCATATCGATCACGGCTCCAGTGGCGTTGACGAGGGTGATGTCGATCGCGGCTCCGGTGCTGTGAGGAGGTGGCATTTTGGGGTCAACGTTGGGCACGGCCCAAAACTGATACACCGTGTGCAGCAGAGCTTGAGTCTGTGCTTCTGTGAGTGTGTCTGGGTTTCGCCCTTCTGCCTGGGCAAGCTGAGAGAAGGTGTAATCTACCATAAATTGCTGCACCGCAACAGGACGGTAGGCATCAAAGATTTGAATTTGCCAACCTGGATGGGTTTGCTGCAAAGTTTGTTGGGCGACGAGCAAGCGATCGAGCACTCCCTGACGCAGATAGAAAGGCGATTTGTCTCCGTAGGGCGCACCCAATTGTTGGTAAGCATGGGGCGATACAAATGCAAAAAAACCTGTAGGAATAGCAATGAGAGGTTCGTTACACTCTACGATCGCAACGTGCTGATATGGTTTCATATAAAAACAATAAAAAAGGGCGTGCTGAATTTAGTATTTCATCCCTCTCTTCTGCAACGCCCATTCTTTAAATTGATATGACAAAATGCAGGCTTTGATGGCTGAGTCGCCTATAGTTTAGCAGTCCTCAGTTGGATCAAATTTAGCGTGAGCTTTCCTGTTTACATTTGGGGCCTTCATCCACATTTTTTGTTTGAAGCGATCGCCTATTCGGTGGCACTACGGCTCAGTTTGAGGAATTTTCAACAGGATATTATTCCGGCTACCCAGAGAAGCTCGATCGTGGTGGGTGGGTTAGTCGGGGCATTGGTCGGGGCAAAACTGTTGGTTATTTTGCAACATCTCGATCTGTTTTGGCAACAGCAAGAACAGTTTTGGCTTTTGCTGTTGCAGGGTAAGACGGTTGTGGGTGCGCTGTTGGGTGCGGTTGCAGGCGTTGAGTTGACGAAGAAACTGCTCGGTGTGCAGCGATCGACGGGTGATGTGTTCGTCTATCCGTTAATTTTGGGGACTGCGATCGGTCGCATCGGTTGTTTTTTGACGGGGTTGAGCGATCGCACCTACGGAGTTTCGACCGTGCTTCCGTGGGGTGTCGATTTTGGCGACGGCATTCTTCGTCACCCAACTCAGATATATGAAATAGCATTCTTGATAGCGTTGCTAATTTTTTTGAAGTGGCGATCGCGCTACCCCTATCAATCGGGTGATTTATTTAAGTTTTATATGATCGCTTACTTAAGTTTTCGCTTTCTCATTGACTTCATCAAACCCGATTTCCGTCCCATCCTTGCTCTAAGTGCGATCCAAATCGCTTGTCTGTTAGCGATCGTATATTACCGAAGCAGCATTCCTGCCCTGCTTCCTAAAGCTAACTAACATTTTTCAAAATTAGCAAATCAGTCAACTCATCTTTACCTCTCCATCTTGATAGTATGCCAACTCGCCCTTACCTCTTCTATGCACTGACCAACAGTGTTTGCTCAAAATGTCTCACCAAAGTTGAGGCAAAAATTATCTTTCGCGATCACAGCGTTTACCTTGTCAAACATTGTCTCATTCATGGTCAAGAAGAAGTCTTAATTGCAGACGATATTGAATACTATAAACAATGTCAGGAATTTATTAAGCCGGGCGATCTGCCACGCAGGTTTAACACTCCAATTCGCTATGGCTGCCCCTACGATTGTGGGCTGTGCCCCGACCACGAACAGCACAGTTGTTTGACCCTGGTGGAGGTGAGCGATCGCTGTAATCTTTCTTGCCCCATCTGCTATGCAGACTCTGGCACAGAGGAATTTTCTGCGACAAATCAACGCAGACAGCATCGCAGCTTACAACAGATCGAGCAAATGTTAGACAACATAGTTGCGAACGAAGGACAACCTGATATTGTCCAGATTAGTGGCGGCGAACCCACTATTCACCCAGATTTTTTTGACATATTAGACATCGCCAAACGCAAACCCATTAAACACCTGATGATCAACACAAATGGTGTAAAAATTGCCACCGATCGAGACTTTTGTGAACGCCTGAGTCAATACATGCCAGGCATCGAAATTTATCTTCAGTTCGATAGTTTTGAGTCGCACGCCCTCAAAGAATTGCGAGGGGTAGACTTGCGATCGATTCGAGAAAAAGCGATCGCAAATCTGAACGAATTTAAAATTTCCACCACGCTAGTGGTAACGCTCAAGAAAGGGTTGAATGATCACGAAATAGGACGGATTATTGAATATGGACTGCAACAGCGCTGCGTCAGAGGGGTGACGTTTCAACCGATTCAAGCTGCCGGAAGATTAGAAGATTTCGACCCAAAGCGCGATCGCTACACCCTGAGCGAAGTGCGTCGTGCCATCCTCGAACAAAGTCCCCATTTTCAGCCCAAAGATTTGCTGCCTGTGCCCTGTCACCCAGACTGTTTGGCCATGGCCTATGCCTTAAAAGTAAATGGCAAAGTCATTCCCCTCACTGGGTTGCTCGACCCCACGGCATTTCTGGATGTGATGCCAAACTCGGTACTATATGAACAAAATGAAGACCTGAAAAAGCAGATTTTCAAACTTTTCTCAACCAGTCATTCTCCGAGTTCTTCAGCCACTACTTTGAAGCAACTTCTGTGTTGTTTACCAATGTTGCCTGTGCCGACGGGCATTACTTACGAGAATGTGTTTCGAGTGATTATTATGCAGTTTCTTGATCCGTTTAATTTTGATGTGCGATCGGTGAAGCGCTCCTGTATTCATATTGCTCACCCCGACGGCCGGATCATTCCCTTCGATACTTACAATATGTTCTATCGCGAAGGAAGTGCAGGGCATCACTTGATTTCACAACTTCAGGAGCAGTTGTAATGTCTCAAAGAAATGAGTTTGCAGGGAACGTAGGCGGATTTTTTTGGCGATCGCACTCAACGCTTTGGTCGGAGTAACCTATTTTCTAGGCTGGGGAGCGATGGGTCATTCTCCACTTCCCCATAATATGCACAAGGCGATCACCAACCTATTTGCCTACCTCTGTTGGGGTCTCGGATTCTCTCAAGTGTTTCACATTGTTCCTTTGGTTATTTGGTTAAGACAACAACGATATATGAGCGTGATGCGAGGCGTAATTGCGGGGGCGGCACTGTTCGGGTTGCTGGGTGGGGCCTGCTTTGTGATTATCTTCCCAGGAATGCATACCTACGTGATTCGTCGATGAAGCGAGCGTATTTTAGCTGAGCGAGCATTGCAGAATTGAAGTATGAATGGTTGGTAGTCCTATTTTGGAAAGGCTGAAAAATATCAAATGAGACACTGCCTCAACCCCACCTGCACCGCCCCCCAAAACGCTGACCCCGCAGAAATCTGCCACGGGTGCGGGTCAGATTTGCGGCTGCACAATCGCTATCTGGCGGTGAAGCCGATCGCTCGTGGGGGCTTTGGCAGAACCTTTTTAGCCGTCGATCTATCTCAACGATCGCACCCTCGCTGCATCATCAAACAATTCTTTCCACAACCACAAGGGGCTGACAACTTCACCAAAGCTTCGGCTCTCTTTCGTCAAGAAGCCCAACGACTCGCAGAACTGGGCAACCATCCCCAAATTCCTACCCTACTCGCATATCTCGAACAAGACGGTCATCAGTATTTAATTCAAGAGTTTATTGATGGGCGAAATCTGGCTCAAGAGTTGATCGATGAAGGCGCTTTTTGTGAAGATCAGATCTGGCAACTATTAGAAGATCTGTTACCTGTGATGGAATTTTTGCATACCCATCAGGTGATTCATCGAGACATAAAACCTGCGAATATTATCCGCGATCGACTCACCCAAAAGCTTTTTTTTAGTCGATCTTGGAGCCGCAAAATACGCCACCGGAACCGCCCTCGCCCAAACTGGAACCACCATTGGCAGCGCAGAATACACTGCGCCAGAACAGGCGCGAGGCAAAGCCCTATTCGCCAGCGATCTCTACAGCCTCGGAGCAACTTGCATTCACTTACTCACCGATATGTCGCCGTTCGATCTCTACGATAGCAGCGAAGCGAAATGGGTTTGGCAAGATTATTTAAGCGATATTGTCAGCAATTCCTTGGCTAAAATTCTCAACAAGTTGTTAGAAAATGCCACCAATCGCCGCTATCAATCTGTGGCCGAAGTTTTTAGAGATCTGGATGTCAAAGCTCAAGTTTTGCCTAAGCTTCAACCTCAGTTAGTCAATCAAACTATTGCCGAAGATTGGGATATCGTCGCTGAAAGAACAGCCTATCAATTGGGACTCAATCTGAGCTTTAGAGAAGCTAAAGTGCTGCTCAAATCTTCGGTAAAAAGCTCGATCGCTCGTCGTTCTCACGCATCATTTTCCAAAAAACATCGCCCCAAAGATTTCGTGTTTCCGGCTATGTTGCTGCTATTAACATTACCCGTCTTTGTGTGGTGTGTGATGCGATCGACCCCACCCAAAGCAACGATCGAACCACCCCCATCGATCGGCTCACCGCTACAGTTCTAAGTGATCCACTCTGCCTCAAACTGTGTCAAAATTCAGCAGATCATTTCAGTAAGCTCCCGTGAACAAATACGGATTGGCCATTCACACTAGTAGCCCAGATTTGGGGCTGGCTCTGAGCAACTTTGAGGGAGAATTTCGCCAGCAAGTCTGGAATTTGGGGCGTGAAGTTTCTAATCAAATGCACCAGATTTTATCTGAGTTTTTGCCGCCTCAAACCTGGGCCGATCTAGACTTCATCGCTGTTGCCACAGGGCCCGGAGGCTTCACGGGCACACGCATCGGAGTCGTTACTGCTCGCACTCTTGCCCAGCAGCTAAACCGACCGCTTTTTGGCATCTCAAGTTTGGCAGCCGCCGCCCGTTCTGCATGGCAGTACGGCTCTCAACATCACGACTCTGAGACTTGTGAAGTCACGATCGCCATCCAGATGCCCGCCCAACGTGGCGAACTTTACACCGCCATCTACCAGGTTTCATCGACGCAGAGCACGCCTCTTTTGCCCGATGCCGTCATGACACCCGACACCTGGCAAACCCTTCTCTCAACCTGGTCAACTCCCTACCAGCGCATAGAAGCAGCGGCCCAACAGGGCGAACACGTCGCTAGCATTCTCGACCTCGCCAACCTCCAAAGAAACCAGGGAGCACGATCGACCTGGGACACTGTATTACCCTTCTACGGACAACACCCCGTCAGCAGACTAGACTAGTAATCTGTCAAACTTTAATGGATGAATTGGGAATGGGGAAGAGGTTATTTTTTAGGGATGTTCAACCCCTAAAAAAATTCTTGACAGACCACTAGGATCTAAAATCGCAAATCTAAAGTCCAAAATTGGATCACACGGTAAACTATTGATTTGGGCTGTTTTGCCTCCGAGTATTTACAAATCATGGCATCGTTTTTATTAGAAGTTGGCACAGAAGAACTCCCCGCAAGCTTTGTAGACGAAGCGCTAGAGCAGTGGCGATCGCGCATTCCCAAGAGCCTTGCTGACCAATATTTGACTCCAGAAACGATCGATTACTACGGCACTCCGAGACGATTGGCGGTGTTGATCAAGGGTTTACCGCTTCAGCAGCCCGACCAAACCGAAGAAGTCAAGGGGCCATCCGCTCAAGCGGCCTTCAAAGACGGGCAGCCCACCAAGGCAGCCGTAGGATTTGCCCAAAAACAAGGTGTTTCTGTCGATGCGTTTGAGATTCGTTCGACGGAGAAAGGCGATTTTGTCTTTGTTCGTAAGGTGCTCAAAGGTCGCCCGATCGCCGAAATTTTGACTGCATTGGTCGCGCCGTGGATCACCGAGCTAGAAGGGAAGCGGTTGATGCGTTGGGCGGATGGTGAGATTCGATTTTCTCGTCCAATTCGCTGGCTCATTGCATTGTTGGATGAGACCGTGTTGCCCATCAAAATGGTGAGTCATTCGGTTCACTTGCAGAGCGATCGAGTTTCCTATGGGCATCGTGTTCTGCATCCAGAAAGTGTTTCCATTCCCAATGCAGAAGATTATGTCTCTGTGTTGCGGTCTGCATTCGTAGAAGTGAATATCGATCGACGGCAGGAAATCATTCAAGCCCAGGTGCAGGAAGCGGCAAAGCAACTAGGCGGAGTAGCCACGATCGCGCCCTATCTGCTGCGAGAAGTGACCAATTTAGTCGAATACCCTTCGGCAGTGGTGGGCAAATTTGATGAAGAATTTTTGCAGCTTCCTGCGGAGGTGATCACGACTGAAATGGAGAGCCATCAGCGCTATTTTCCAGTTCGCACGGGCAGGGGGGAGAACTCGGCTGAATTGTTGCCCTATTTCATCACAGCTTCTAATGGCGACCCAGAAAAGTCAGCCATCATCGCTGCTGGCAATGAGCGCGTCATCCGGGCCCGCCTGTCGGATGGCAAATTTTTCTTTGATGCCGATCGTGCCGATCCCTTAGAAAGCTATCTGCCAAAACTCGAAACCGTCACCTTTCAGCAAGACCTTGGCTCGGTGCGCGACAAGGTTGATCGGATTGTGGCGATCGCCACCCAACTTTGCGATCAGTTGCAAATCACTGGAGATGGGAGGGCACAGATTCAACGGGCAGCCCTGCTGTGCAAAGCCGATCTCGTCACCCAAATGGTGGGCGAGTTTCCCGAATTGCAAGGGGTAATGGGTCAGAAATACGCCCTAAATGGGGAACCCGAAGTCGTCTCCACTGCAATTTTTGAGCATTATTTACCCAAAGGAGCGGGCGATCGTTTGCCGCAAACCCTGGCCGGCCAAATTGTGGGATTGAGCGATCGCTTGGATACGCTAGTCAGCATTTTTGGGCTGGGGCTGATTCCAACGGGGTCGTCTGATCCGTTCGCGCTGAGGCGGGCGGCGAATGCAGTGGTCAACATTACCTGGGCCGGCGATTTGGCTTTGAATCTCGATCGCATTCTAGAATCGGTTGTCTCTAGCTTTGCTGCCAGCTATGCTTCTGTGATCAAAGTTTCATCGATCGAACTGTTGCAACAGCTAAAAGATTTCTTTCTACAGCGTATTCACACTTTGTTGCGAGAAGATCACAGCCTTGATTACGATCTGGTTAACGCAGTGATTGGCGAGAATGATCTCGAATATGCAGCGCGAGCGTTGTCAAATCTGTTAGATGTGCGCGATCGTGCCCATTTCCTTCAGACAATTCGCCGCGATGGCCGACTGGCAACTATTTACGAGACAGTCAATCGGGCTTCTCGTCTCGCCGCCCAGGGAAATTTGGCGACCGATCGGTTGAATCCCAGTCAGGTGGTTGATTCAGCCCTCTTTCAAAAGTCTTCCGAGCAGGCTTTCTACGATGCATTGAGCCAACTGCAAGGGCAAACCAACTACGAAAACTTGGTCGCAGCCCTGGGCAAAATTGCCCCTACAGTGAGCAACTTTTTCGATGGTGCAGACAGCGTTCTGGTCATGGATTCTGACCCCGCCATCAAGCAAAACCGTCTGAACTTATTGGGCGTGTTGCGAAATCATGCTCGTGTGCTGGCAGACTTTGGTGCGATCGTCAAAGGCTCGTAAATGGTTTTGTCTCTCCAGTGGGCCTGAGGAACGTGGATTCTAATCATTCCGTCCACTGCAAGTGGTCTTGCCCTCACCCCAGCCCTCTCCCAACTTGGGAGAGGGCGCAGGAGTTCGGTTCCCCTTCTCCCAAGTTAGGGTTAAGGGATGAAGGCGAAGATCTCCGGCATTGATCAATTCACATTTTTTGACAGACCACTAGTTTGTCTCTACTTTAAACATCTCCACCGATTCCTGTAATTCTTGGGCAACTGCCACCGTTTGGCGCAGCACCCCTGAAACTTGGCGGGAAGAAGTTGAAGTTTTGGCAGATACTTCAGCAATATCTTTGAACACATTTGTCACCGATCGTGACGTTTCAACTTGCGAAATCGTCGCCTCAGAAATTGCTTGCAATAGCTGATCGATCTGATGGGATACATGCACAATGTGCATCAAACTTTGCTTGGCATTTTTGACCGAGTGAGCACCTTTGCTAACTTGCACCGTCCCGTGACCCATCACATCGATCGCGGATTGAGTGTCTGCTTGAATAGACTCTACAATCTGCTCGATCTCACGGGTGGCAGCGGCCGATCGAGCGGCGAGTTCTCCAACTTCTGAGGCGACGATCGCAAATCCGCGACCGTGATCGCCAGCGCGAGATGCTTCGATGCTGGCATTAATTGCCAGAAGATCACTTTGCACGGCAATTTCACTGATCAGGGAAACGATGCGTGAAATTTGCTGGGAGGCATCTCCTAGTTGCTTCACCTTGCGGGCTGCTTCGTCGATCGTTTCTCGCAAATGCAGAATGTTCTGCACGGTCGAATCCATTTCAGATTCCCCCATTTCGGCGGTGTGGGAGGCTTTTTTGGCGACAGCCGCCGCCTGATTGGCACGCTCGGATACTGTTTGTATCGATCGAGTCATTTGTTCGACGGAGTGCAGAATCTGGGTGGTGTCTGCGGTTTGTTTGTGAGCGCTGTCTGCAAGCTGATGCATTTTGCCTTCGTTTTCGCCCAGCAAACTGTTGACTTGATCCGTTGATTCCTTGACTTTGATGACGATTTGGCGCAGGTTTTCGATGATGGCATTAAAAAAGTCGGCAACCGTCCCCATGTCGCCGGATGTCACCTCAGCCCGCACGGTCAAATCGCCTCTGGCTGCGCCTTCTACTTCTTCGAGCAGTGCCAAAATTTGTAGTTGTAGTGACTCCTTAAGCATCTCTGATGTCTGCAAAGCCCTCTGGTTTTCCTGTAAAAGTTGAGCCTGATCAAGGGCATACCCAATTTGCAGGGCCAGTTGGCTCAAAAAATCTGACTCAAAGCGCTGCCACTGGCGAGACTCTGAGGATTGATAAATCCCCAGTAGCCCAATCACCCGATCGTCTTGCTTGATCAGCGCTACCATCTCAGCCTTTGCTTGCAGATGTTCTAGATGCGCTCGATGATGGGGGTGAATGTCTTGACGAGAAACATCGTTGAGCATTCGGACGAGTTGTGTATTATATTGACCAACATGTTTTAAACCAAGTGGATCGTGTATTACTTGAGATATTACTTTAGCGTTGCCAGAAGTGACTGACTCCGCAATCACTGTAGCAGCGAGTGAGTTTTGCTCGAAGCGGTAAACCAGCACACGATCGACCTTCAGCAGATTGCAGGTTTCTGTGACTGCGGTTTGCAAAATGTCATTTTGATTTAGCGATCGCGCATCTGTACAGTAATATCCGTCAAGGCTCTGGCTTCTTTGGCTTGGTGTTCTTGGCGGCTGGCTTCGGTCGAAAGGATCTGTTCTGTTTCGGCAATATTTTCTGCCATGCGGTTGAAGGCGATCGTCAGTTGACCCACTTCGTCTCGCGAGAACACTTCAGCACGGACGCTACGATCGCCCTGAGCAAAATCTTGGGTGGCTCGCTCTAATTGTTGTATCGGCTTGAGCACGGTACGGCGAAATAAAAGGCTCCAGCCGATGATCACCCCAAGCGACAGAATAAGGACGATCGCTTCTTGCTGCAAACTGCTCGATAAAACTTGATCTAACACAGCTTCAGGCGTACCTCTGACTAAGAGGGCGATCGCATCTTCGCTATAAACCGGAATCGCACCGTCTGGATGTTCGACAATTCGATTGGGGACAGCCTTGGCTGCAATGGTGTAAGTTTGCCCCCCAATGCTAAGACGCTGCGTGACCGCTTCCCCTTTTGCCTGAGCGGCCGCCGCTAACACAGACGTGTCGGGTAGAGGAACCCGAGATTGAGGATCGGTCTGTTGATTGAGAAACGTTTTATAGAGAGACGTTGACAGCGCAAACTCTCCATTTGGGTAACGTAGATAAACGGCACTATAGCCAGTGCCAAACGCTTTGAGAGTATTCTCAGCGATCGACAACTTTCCATTCACGATATCGCCAAAAATCAGCACGCCAATCACATCCTGATTCTCCGGATCTTTGATCGGCGTAATCACATAACGAATCAAGGCATCTGCCGAGGAAGCCCCTTCAGACAATGGCGGCGCTTCCCTGGACAGTTCTTCTTTAGAAAGGATTTCGCTAGCTTTGATTTGTTGCCCACCTGCGATCGATTGCTTGATCAAGTTAGCCAAATTTCCTGATGCAATTTTTTCGCCAACTCGATTCTTATTTGCATTGGCAATAATTTGTAAATCTTTGCTGACTAGTGTTGCATATTCTATTTGTCTAGCTTTGACTTCATTTTGCAAAATCTGTTTCACTTGATTTTGTGCATCATTGGCAAGCGATTGCCCTTGCTGACTAACTTTTGCTGCATTCACGATCACAGGGTTGTCTGATTGCCCCCGCGATCCGAATCCCATTTGATTGACCTTGACGTTGTAGTTTGCTTCGGTGACAGCAACTTCTGACTTTGCCTGCGACAATAGCTGCGCGCGTAAACTACTCACCAACACAACCGTTGACCCAACCCCCAATCCGAGAATTGGAATCAACTCGCAGACAACCATCGCGATCATTTGTTTACGACCGATCTGCAAGTCATAAAACCATCCCAACCAAGCAGGACGACGGCTCTCAGTTCTCACACCTTACGCTCCTTAGTGATCTCAGATCAGTTATCTCAGTCATAAATGGTGCATTTTGCACCGTCAAAAATTTGTCGAAATTTTTAAAAAATGATCGCTCAAACGGTTGCTAGCTCCATCATTTGGGCTAGGGTTCGTAGGAGCACTTGCTCGTTATAGGGCTTCGAGAAGTAGGCATTGGCTCCCAGGTTGGTAGCCAGTTGACGGTGCTTGTCGCTGCTGCGAGACGTGAGCATGGCGATCGGAACCTGTTCTAGTTCGGGGTTGGCTTTCATCTTGGCTAACAATCCGTATCCATCCAGTCGCGGCATCTCAATGTCACAGATCACCGCCTGCACCATAGAGCCAGTTTCTAGCCGTTCGAGTGCGTCTAGCCCATCTTTAGCCTGTTCGACGCGGTAGCCAGCCCGTTCAAGAGTCAGCGCCAAAAAGCGCCGCACATTGATCGAATCATCGACCACCAAAATCGTCTGGGGTTGGGCGGCGGTGGGGCTGACTGCATCACGGGGAGCAGCTTGCAGCGTTCTAAGCCCTGACGTTGAATGGGCAATTCCTGCCTGCGATCGCTCGTAGCTGGTCATCCAGCGCAGCATTTCGGCCACGTTCACCAGGGGCACAACGCGGCCATTTCCCATAATGGTGCAGTTGCTAAATCCTGCGGGCAGCGGTAGGTTGCCCTCCACTCGACGAATGGTGGCTTCTTGCTCGCCCCAACAGCGATCGATGTGCAGACCCACTTTTTGTGTGCCCTGGTTGACAATCACCACGCTAGCGGACGCGATCGTCGGCACTGACTCAAAGCTGTGGCGCGATCGGGGACAGTTGAAATGCAGCCAGTTTTGGAGGCGAATCAGTTCGACGGCCTGGTTTTGCCAATTCAACACTTCACTGCCTGCGGCTCTGATCACTTGCTCCGGTTTGAGCAAGAACATTTCCTCAATAATATCGGTGGGAAATGCCAACAACATGCCGTAACTTTCGACTAGCAAAACTCGCACCGTAGACAGCGTAAACGGAATGGATAGCGTAAAAGTTGTGCCGATTTCAGGTTGGGTGTTGACCTTAATTTCGCCCCTAATTTGCTTCAGATTACTTCGCACCACATCCATCCCAACGCCACGCCCCGAAAGCGTTGTCACCTGATTGCTAGTGGTGAATCCGGGTTCAAAAATCAGCGAGAGGAGTTCTTCGTCGCTGGCAGCAGACAGGAGGGTAGAATCTAACCCCATTTGCTCAGCTCTAGCGCGAATTTTGGCGATCGCAATGCCTTCGCCATCATCCCTTACCGTAATCACCGTTCGACTGCCCTGGTGGAAGGCACGAATTTCGATCGTGCCTTCTGCTTCTTTTCCTCGTGAGAGACGAGTTTCAGCTTTCTCGATACCATGATCGAATGCATTGCGTAACAAGTGCATCAGTGGATCGCTGAGCGTTTCTAGAATGTTGCGATCGATGAGCGTGTTTCCACCACTCACCTTGAGGTTGACCTGTTTTTTATGTTGAAGTGATAGTTCTCTCAAAGCGCGAGGAAACCGATCCACAATGTCTGAGAGCGGACGCATTCTTAGCTGGGACAACCCTGACTGCAACTGTTTTGCAGTTTTGTTGAGGTTGCGATGCACTTGCTCAGTGTCGTCTAAGCTCAAGTCAATGTCTTCTGAGACTTCTTGAAGTTGTACGATCGTTTCCATCACCTGTTGTGAAAGCAGATGCAAGTCGCTGTAGCGATCGAGTTCCAGTGCATCAAATTCAGAGTTTTGGGCTTTATTAGACAAGCTTTGAATATTGATCAAAGATTCATTAGCGTTCCCATTCTCAAAACTTCCTTCTAGCAGTTTGGAGCGGTTGTTTAAGATCGGCGAATTGAAGTCTGAGAGCGTCACTTTATCGTAGGCATTTCGCATTTGCGCGTTTGCCTTATTTAGAGTTTGAACCCGATCGTGCAACAGTTGCGACAGGCTACGCAGACGTTTGAGATAAAGGTCTAAGCCGTTGCGATCGATGGTCAGTTCGCCAAAGAAATCATTGAGTTGATTTAGCTGTCTCACCGGAACTCGCACCGTCGATTGATCTTCTTCTACAGGCGATTCTTCATCGGCTTGCGTTTCTGGCACTTTGAAGTTTGAAACTTGGGCATCTCGAACGGTCGATCGTGTCCATTCGGCGGTCGGCTGAAACTCTGCATAACCGTGATCGTCCACAGCTACCGTATCCGATGCTAATGCCTCCGTATACCACGCGGGAAGAGGAGCTTCAGAGGAGATCGCCTCTGTTTGCCTGTCTTCTTCCCAGTTGAAGGCGGCAGCAGGAATAGTTGGCTCGTCGCCTTTCTGGCTCTGCCCTGTCGCCATCAGAGAAATCCTGGTAGGAATTTCGGCATACTGCCCAACCATTGCCAAAGCCTGCGCCCGTCGCCAACTCTGTAAAGCGGTTTGAGCAATTGTCGTCATATCGTGATCGCCTGCTTCTAGGCAGAGAGTCACCGACTCGCACAAACTGGTAAACGCAGACAGTTGCAGCATTTCACCCAAGCCGCCCAATTCCTGAGCCAAAATTGCCAATTCTTCCTGCAAACAGGGCTGATTCGGCGTTTCTAAGACACTTTCCAATCGCTGCAAACAGCCTTCCACCTCTGTCTCAAAGAGCATCGGAATGATGTCTTGCCCCTCTTCGGGAGACAGCATCGAAGTGGCGCTTTCATCTTGGGGATCGCCGAGTTGGGCGTGCAGTTGCTCAAACAGTGGATTAATCTCTGAATTGAGCCAACGGGTATCTAGGGAGCGGTTGTGGCGATCGGACTCAATCACCTGACGCAGACAGTCTACCGCTCTGAGCAGCAGATTTTCGAGGTGAGGCTCAATGGCGATCGATCGATCCACCTTCAACACTTTGAACGAATCTTCAAGTCGATGAGCCAGATTGCTGAGCATCTCAAACCCCATCATGCCTGCTCCACCTTTGATCGAATGGACCGCCCGCAGAGCAGCATTGATTTTTTGGGTGTCTACCCGATTGTCAGCAAGCCCGATTAGCGCCAGATCGAGCGTATCGAGATACTCCTGAGCCTCATCGAGGAACTGGTGGCGGATTTCGAGTTCCTTATCGTGTGACATAGGTTAAGTGAGGTAGTGAGGGATGAGGGTTTAGCTTTGCCACGCTGCGCGAGAAGAATGAGGGAGTTGTCTCGCCCTCACCCCAGCCCTCTCCCCGATTGGGAGAGGGAGCAAGAGTCCAGTTCTCCTGCTCCCAAGTTGGGAGAAGAAGGGGTTAGGAGATGAGGGCAAACATCTCGACATTAATAAATTCACGATCCTTAGTTCACTTTGAATGCACCAACGGATGCTTGCAGTTCTTGGGCAACTTCTACGGTTTGCCGTAGGGAGTGAGAAACTTGCAGCGATGAGTCGGAGGTGCGACCCGCGACTTGCACGATGTCTTGCATCAAAGTGGTGACAGACTGAGAGGTCGCGACTTGAGAAACGGTAGCCTCGGAAATCGATCGGACAAATTGGTCAATCTGGCGCGATACATCTAAGATTTGCTCCAAACTTTGCTTGGCGTTTTCGACAAGGCGAGTGCCCTTGACGACCTGAGTTGTGCCTTCTTCCATTGCGTCTACCACTTCGCTGGTTTCCCGTTGAATGGTGGCGACGATTTGTTCGATCTCGCGGGTGGCGGCGGCCGATCGAGCAGCGAGTTCTCCCACTTCTTCGGCAACCACCGCAAACCCCTGGCTTTCTTCTCCAGCGCGGGCGGCTTCGATTCCAGCGTTGATGGCTAGCAGGTTGGTCTGAAGGGCAATCTGGTTGATCAGCGAAACGACCTTAGAAATTTGCTGAGACGACTCGCCCAGACGCTTTACTTTTTTGGCAGTTTCGCCGATCGTTTCTCGCAGACCGAGAATGCTTTGCACCGTCAAATCCATGGCAATGCCGCCTTCTTCAGCCTTTCTGGAGGCAGTGCGCGACACTTCTGCCGCTTGCTGGGCACTCTCTGAGACCGCTTGAATCGATCCCATCATCTGCTCCATCGAAGTGAGGGTGCGATTGGTTTCTTCGGCTTGCTTCACGGCTTCTTCGGCCAGGCTACGCACGGCTTGCTCGTCGCTACCGAGGGACGTGTTGACCTGGACGGCAGCCAGCTTCACCTGGGTGACAATTTGCCGGAGACTCTCGACGATCGAGTTAAAGAAGTCTGCCACCGTGCCAATGTCGCCCGCCGTCACATCTGCGCGCACGGTCAGATCGCCCTGCACGGCTCCTTCCACATCGCTGAGCAAACCGAGTAGCTGTAGCTGAAGGTCTTCTTTTTGCTGGCGACGTTCTTCAGAGAGTGTTTCTGCTTCTTGGCGAGCCTGATCGGCTTGTTCGAGCAGGTAGGCTTGGTCGAGGGCAAACCCAATCTGCACAGCTAACTGACCAAAAAATTCGACCTCCTCCGGTTCCCATTGGCGCGTGCTAGAGCATTGGTGAGCGCAGATTAAGGCCAGCAATTCTCCATTTCGCATAATGGGCGCAACCATATTTGCCTTGACCTCTAGGCGTTCCAAGATTTCACAGTGGCAGTGAGTCAGATCCCCATTTTGCACATCTTCAACAAACCAGATGCGACCACTGCGATAGCGATCGACATCCCCCGGCTTGAGCGGATCTTCGATGATTTTCCCCATCGCCCGAATCCAGCCCGTTCCCACGGATTCTGCGACCACGGTTCCGCTCAGCCAATCTTCGTTAAAGCGATAGATCACCACACGATCGAGTTTGAGAGACTCGCGAACTTCATTCACGCCGGTTTGCAGAATGTCAGAAAAGTTGAGCGATCGCCGAATGTTGATCACCGTGTCACTGAGAAAGCGCGATCGCTCAGCACTGAGAGTTTGCCGTTCTAGCAAATCCTGTAGCTGCCCTGCCATCTGGTTAATGTTGGCACTGAGCACCGCGATTTCGTCTTCGCCTTGCACTTCTACTCGCGTATCGAGTTCGCCCTGACCCAATTTTTCCACGGCTTCGCTGGCGCTCAAAATCGGACGGGTGACTCTTCTAGCGATCACCGTAGCAATCAGGGCGACACCCAAGGCAGTCAGCAGCGTCCCAATTTCTAGCGTGAGCAACAAACTGTTTTGGGCCGCAAACGCCACGTTGGTATCTGCTGCCAAGATCACTTCCCACTCTAGAGGAGGCAACCCTGCTAGTGCCCTGGCGGGAGTGTAGCTAACAAGTCGCTGTGTGTTGTCGAGTTGATTGATTGCCACAAACGTGCCGCTTTGTTTGGTCGTTTGCAGTTTCTCTAAGCCCGGAAAATCTTTGCGCCCCTCTCGACCGATCGCATTTTTCTGAGAAGAAATGAAAAACTTGCCCGTGGAGTCGAGCACAAAATAATCCTGGCTAGACACCTGATAGCCACGAATCAAAGTCTCAAGTTGCTGAAGCGGAATAGTCGCGCGAACCACGGCAAACACTTTTCCAGTCACGCTGTCGCGCACAGGAGCCGCCAGATAAATGGCAGAATCTCGCTCTAGGTCGGCTGTCACAATTCGCTCGATATAGGGCCCCTCACTTCTAGTCACCGCCTGAAAGTAGGGCTGATTGCGCTGATTGGGTAGTTTGATGCCCCGCGATTGCAGTTGTGCATTGCCTTCAAGGTCAATTACGGCAATGCTTTGATAGGCGCTATAAGAGTCCATATACTGGTCAATCACAGCTTGCTTTTCCTCGTTAGAGGTGTTTTCTCTAACCTTCGGGTTGCTGAGAATGGGCAACTGTGACAACACCCGCATGTCTCCATATCGCTCTAGCATGTAGCGATTGACCTCATCCGCAAGCCCGGTAGTTCCGGCTTGTTGAGTGGTGGTGATTTCTTTGCGGAATGCTTGGTCAGCAAAGTAGAAGGCAATGCCACCGATCCCCAAGACAGGGAGTGTGCCGATCAAGAGGGCGATCGTCGTGACCTTGGTTCTCAAGTTCATGTGCTGCATCCGCGCTCTCAGGGTTTGTCGAGACCGCGATCGCGCCTTTGCGGGAGGCTCTAACCCAATCGGCACAACTGCTCTACCCAATGGGGAGCGAGTCGAGATATTGGAGTTTTGGGTTGCATTAATCTGATCGACCATAGGACAAACTTTTTTAACGAGGAAAGGGTAGGTCACGCACGATGCACAGCTTTCTGAGGAAAGAAGATAGAGGGTGAGAGGGCAAACCAGAAGGTTGCGATCTCGACCCTGGGGTCAGTGTCCTTGAAAGACGGCTGACTGTAAAATCGACTCGGCATCTAGCACAAGCATGAATTCTTGTGCCTGCAACACACAGCCACGCAGATAAGGAATCAGACTGATGGCAACGTGTTCGGGGGGGGGGTTGTAAGGTTTCGGGAGTCGCCCAAAAAATGCCATCTACTTGTTTGACGGCGATCGCCACTGAAACCCCGTGGGAGCGCACAATCACCAAGTCATACTGTTGTGGGCTGGGGTCGAGCGCCCCAATTTCTAGCAGGTTAGCCAGGTCAGCCACCCAGAGTACGTGAGTGCGGCGGTTGGTCAACCCTAAAATGCAGGCAGGCATGTTGGGCATGGGCGTAAGCCGTTGGGGAGGCAACACCAATACCTCTTGCACCTGCCGCATGGGCAGCACCGCCTGAATGCCCTGGCTAATTTCAAATTTGAGATAGGCATCGCCCATTGCGGGGGAGCGATCTTTGAGTAAGGTAAGGGCTGAAGTTTGCACGGGTTTAACCTCCGACCGATCGCACGGCTCGAATCAGTTCTTCGCGGGTGAAGGGTTTGGTGATGTATAGGTCTGCCCCCTGGCGCATACCCCAAAGTTTATCGATTTCTTGCCCTTTAGAGGTGCAGATAATGATCGGCACTTTTTCGGTGGTGGGGTTTTTTCTCAGACTGCGACAGAGTTCGTAGCCGCTCATGCCTGGCATGACTACATCGGTAACAATGACATCTGGCTGAAGCTCGATCGCTTTGTTGAAAGCGTCTTTTGCGCTCACCGCCCCAATCACGACGTACCCACTTTCCCGTAGATAGTGACTGAGCAATTCCATTTCCGAAGGGGTATCTTCTACGACAAGAACTGTCCGCATTAATGTTAAGCTCATGATCCTCTGGGGTTTTAGCTGCTAATCGAGTTGAAATTTTAGATCTCCGCACAGGGCTTTTAGGAGTTATTTTTTCGGGGTTCCTTTTCGATAGCTCCTGCGGGTGGGGTCAGGAGAGGTTTAGGTCAAAAACTTAAACATTGTTTTGAGCAATTCTGATTGGGTGAAGGGTTTGGTGAGATAGCCCGATGCGCCGACCAATTTGGCTCTGGCTCGATCGATAAAGCCGGTGTGCCCAGTCACCATGATGATCGGTGTATTTTTGAAGTTGGGATGCCGTCTCAGCAAAGAACACAGTTCGTAGCCGTCTAGGTTAGGCATTCCGACATCGAGCAAAATCACATCGGGTTTGTTGCGAACGACCTGCATCAGCGCTTTCACAGGGTCGTTGATCATCAACACCGAGAAATTGGAGTCGTCTAAAAAGGTGCTGATTGCCTGCAAATGGTGGGGCTGTCGTCGATACAGGCTACGGTGTAGCGGGTTCTGGCGACTGGCTCCATAGGGGTGGATCGCAACCCTGCGGCGATCGATTGTGCTGCGGGGGCAAATTCGGGGCGCTCAGGGGCAGCCTGGTAGACGGGAGAGACAGGTTCAGGGCGCAAATCAGTTTGCACAGGTTCGGGGGAGGGTTCCGGCGATCGGCTGGCGATTTTCTGGCGCTGGGCTTGATTGTGAGATTGCTCGACAATCGATCGCAGGTCTAGCTGGCACAAATTGGGATAGTCCGTCAGTTTTTGCGCGTCAGTCACTTCATACATCCCCTCTGTAACGCTGAGCAAGGGCACAATTACTTCTTTGGCAATTTCTTCGATCACACAGGTAGCTTGCGGCAGGTCAAGATATTGCTGCTCGACAAGCCAGCGAATGGCCTGAAAGTCGCCACTGCTAGCAGGGTGGCCGTCTGCTAAATTTTCGTGAAGCAGCCGTGCTTGCGATCGCACGGCACTGATCAGCGCAGGAGTATGTTCGCTGAGGCGTTGTAGGTGGCGATCGAGCCGCTCAAAGGGATCGATCGAACTCGTTGCAAAGGTCAATTTCCCCTGGTTTAGATAAATCAACCAAGAATTAGACCCACTGACCACCTGCAAGCAACCGCTAGACTGGCGGCTGATTAGCTGTGCTAGCAAACTCAAGGGATGGATGCGTTGAAAGGGTTTATGACTGACCATAGACAGGATGTTCATTGAGGGATCTTCTCCGGTGCAGCGTAAGCAGTGATAGTTAGAAAAATGAACTTCTGATCACACAACTCATGCTGGGTTGATGCACAACTGAGTATCAGTAAAAATACTAGGCTTTTTAGTAGCCTAGCAGTAAGCAAAAAATAGTAGTCATCTTAATGGAAACTTAATGGACACTCTAGATAATCCTCATAATTATTGCCAGATGATACAAAATACGCCAAAGAGGCGAACCTAGCGATCGCAGGATTAAAACTGCAAGATTTACTTTTTAGAGAATTGCTCCCCTGAGAAGAATTCATGCTTAAAGCAATGCTGAAGACAACGGTTTAGCAATTGATTTGGTTAATGATTCATAGAACCTCTGATAACGAAACTAAATTCAGAATACGATCGCGTCTAAATTTAGAATTTATCGCCAAGATTGAGCGCTATCCCTTCTCAAACTGAACCTTTATTCACCTCCTAAGCTGCAATTTTGTTTCCAAAAAATTAACTTTTAGACACTACGCTTAGACGCAACACAGAAAACTCAGGGGAATACTGAGTTGAAATAAATAAAACTGAAACTTCTCTGTCTAATACGGATATCTAACCGTCGCTCACCCATCTTGATAGCCTGATGGCTATAGGCTTAGTTACCTATGCTGCAAGTTGCTGACTTTCAAGCTATCAGTAAATGAGTTCAACAATAGATTACTTGCTACGAGTATAAATAACAAGCTCACCAGAGATTAATCTCTTGATAAATGGTGTTTTATTATACTAAGTTGACCGAATTGCGATCGATTTCACCCAAATCATCTCAAAGCTTTAAGAAATTTGAATTTTTTTACCAGAAAGGCAAATGTTTTTCGCCCCACTGAACTCTAGGGTTAACATTTGATAATTTATTCTAAAAAATTCAAATTTCTCAAAAATAAATGTAATATTTATTACTAATAAAATCCTATTAAATACTCAGTAATCACCAGAAAAAATAGGCTGAAGAGTTAGGATATATAGAATTTTAAGGGTTAGAGCGATTGTAGTATGATCGCGAAAAGATGATACCCGTGGTTTAGGGCTAGGCGATCGCATTTGTTATATTTTTGTGATAGTAAATTCTTGGTGGTTGAGATTCGTCGATCGCAGGTCAGCAACTTGGCGGAAAAAGCTCCCTCGAAACACGTAAAACAGAAAATTTGGGCTTCAACCCACCGTCAGGGGGAGGGGTCAGCCCCCCTTTGCACCCAATACAAAAGTGCGATAGAGGGCTTCCAACCCCCTAAACTTGAGAGAGCAGGAGCAAGAAAAACTCATGGAAACACTTCTTCACCATGGTGTAACAACCGCCTCGCCACAAACCAACCCCACCCTGATGTGTTTGTGGGGCTGGGTGATTCCTAAACCTGCCTAACGGGGTAAGGGCAAAGACTGCGATCGAATCTCTTCAACATCCAAAGCGGGTTTTTCTGCAAGTTCACGCAGTGCCCCTACTTGAATGACCGAAGCCTTCTCATCCGCTAGTTTGGTAAACGGCTGAATATACTTGATTTGCACCCCAGCCCGAATCAAGGTGTATGCCACTAACTTCACATCGTCTTCGCTAACATTTCTGCCATAGAAGAGAATATTGAGGGGTGCATCTGTCACCGAAGCCTGCTTGATGTTTAAGTTAAATCCCAGTTTCGTCAGCGTCTTCTGAACGGCTTCGGGATCGATGTCTTTGGGATAGTACTCGATCGTCACTGGGCTAGACCGCTGCACCATTGCTTGCGACCCCACAATTGTCAACCCTGCGGTTTGTGAGTCGGTGGCTTTTGATTTCATGCGTTCTGACGACTCTGCTGATTTTATGCTTTGTGGCGGCTCTTCCCCCGCAGCAGGTGGCGGGACGATCGGCGATGCAGAAGGCGCAGCGATCGAGATGGGAGACTCGGAGATCGTCGGCTGAGTTTGAGCTTGAGCTTGGGCACTGACGAGCTTCTCCACGGTTTGGTGATAGCTGTCGTTGGCTTTTTTGATTTGCTCAACTCGGTAGATTTGTTCTTGGGGTGAACTGCTGAGCAGAGCAGCAATGCTTTCGTCTGTAGAGCCAAACTTTTTCAGTTGCTTGATCAAAACACCGTTGTCTTTGGTCAGCCGTTCTTGGCTCAGGTTTAGCCCTTCAATCTGACTCTTTCTGGCTTCGATTTCAACACTGAGTCGTCGCGTTTGCTGATTAAGACCTTCGATCGTTCGGTTTGCTTGGTAAACGGCAGCCGTGATCGCGACCGCAGCGCTGGCCAAACTGACGAGGGAGACGATCGAGCTAATGCGAATAATGCGTTTGGCTCTGCGTCCTACCTCGGCGAGACGCTGATCGGCAGCGGCAACTTCACGACTTTTTGCAATATATTTGCGATGCATTTCAGTCGGGATCGGTTCTTTCTTTTCGGGGCTTGCTAGCCAATCCTCTGCGGATTGTAGATCCTTGCCTCGCAACAAAAACCCATCATCGCGGCCGTGTTCCCATTCGATCGCTCGACCGAGTAAGCGCGTGTGTGTTTGGACGTATCCTAAATCTGTATTGATTGCTTTGACTAGTTTTCTAAATGCGATGTTAAAGTCATCACTTTCTCTAAAAAAGATCCAGTTCAATTCTGTCAAAATCGGATGCACCGCTTCGGTTTCTCGGCGTACGATCGGAATAATTCGTTTGTTCAGAGCGATCGCTTGGTCGAGTTCTTTGCCGCACTCTTTGGACGCAACAGAATCGGGCGTAATCACGAAAATAAAGGTGTCTGCGCCCTCAATGCCTTGGGCGATCGCTTTGCGCCATTCTTCGCCATCGGGAATGTCTTCCCAATCGATCCAGGGGTCACGATTGACTTGGCGAAACGCAGCATCGAGTTGCGATACAAATTCTTTATCCCGCCGAGAGTAGGAAATAAACAGGTCATTCCTGCGGAGGGTTGGAAAGGTCGGAGTTGCTGCATTCATAGGGGTTCCTCGCTGGCAGGAAGTCTTTTAGTCGATACACGTTTAGACAAGCAATTCTCGGAGAATGCCCCTTGGTTTGTGACACTTTACAGAATCTTGATCTTCTGGTTTTGGAAGCACGATTGCCTGCCTCAAAGAAAGCGAGTCACTGGTTGGCTAGAAATCTCCTCAGATATACTGCGTCAGCCTATAGATTTTGGTTTAGAAGGGGTGTGGGGGCTGCGCCCCCAGCCAGGGGTTCCACCCCT
>JAAUOZ010000443.1 GCA_012034655.1 Leptolyngbyaceae cyanobacterium CSU_1_3
GGCTCAACACACCCTACGGGATGGTCGGTTTTATTAAATCCACAATCCTAAGAGGAGCATCTTTGACATACCGTGCGTAAGTATTTGGGAGATCTTGAGACACGCAAAGTAAATTGTATTCATCCGATTGAGTGCGTCTAGCGAACCCAAGCTCAGCAACGCCGAAGGCGTTCTCTAGAGCGCATGGTTAGGCTGGGTGTCCAGATGAAGGGAGTGGACAGACCTCCATGCTTTGGATCAAGCCGCGCTCCAGGATAAAGCGATGACCGACGCGTCCATCGGACAGGACAGATCCCGCTAGGTCCCGCACGACCTGATGCACCTCGACCAAGATGTGCCCGCCACCCTCCGGGTGAAAGGACATCGGCTCCACGTGCCCATCGATCTCGCTCCATTGCTCCGTCCAGTAGGCACGGACTTCCTCCGGTCCACGGACAAAACCGCCTTTGAACGCGCGTGGCCAAACCACGTCGGCAGTCATGAGGGCGAGGGCGGAATCGATGTCACGTGCATTGAAGGCCGCGTAGGCGGCACGGAGCAACTCAATTTCTGAGGGAGGATGATCTGGCATAAAAGAAGAGGCGAGGAAGGAAATATAGGGTAAAGCCTAACTATCATAGTCTCACGGTTTCAATCACCGGACACAGATCCCTTTTGCGACTCACCGATCAATTAACTTCGTTCTGGTGCATGGAATTGCTAGGCGGCTGCTTTCTGGGCTACAACTCCTACCGTTGCATAGTAAATAGCCCATGCGCGTTCATCATCTGCAAACAGGCAATACTGTTCAATGTCCTTCTCTGTTGCTTTACCTGTTGCAGTGTATTTCTCTGCTAGTTGTAAAGCAGACATTTTCATCATGGTTGCCACACCTGAGCCACCATTTGATAGAGGAACATCGTTCTCTACACATAGCTGCTGCAAACCAAATTCTTGCAGTATTGCGGGCAATTTACTTCCTAACGCATAGTCCATGCCTCGATTTTCAAACATTTGTAAAATAGATTGATTGACGTGATTCATTGACTGACAAGCCGCTTTTTCTCCAGCGATCGCTCTTGCAGCCGAAAAATCAGGCTCTTCCAAGACAAGCCACCCACCCGGTTCAAGTAATTTTAGCAGTCTAGTTAACGCTACTTGAAAGTCTGGAATATGAATGAGAACATAACGTGTATGAATGAGATTGAAAGAGTCTTCAAGTGAAAGATTCCGGACATCTGCTTCTAAAACCTCAACATTAGATTGGTTGATGCCAGTGATAAAACGAGTATCTAGATCAACAGCAACAACTTTACCGCTTTCTCCAACTGCTCCTGCCATCCATCGCGTCATCGATCCTGCTCCTGCCCCCACTTCCAGGCAACGCCAACTCTCTGTAATTCCTGTTGATTGAATCCGTCTTTGGCTTGCTGGATCAAATACTTGCTCGATCGCTTGCAGACGTTCAAGTTCTTTGGAATGTTGAGAGCTAGTAAAAATGTATTGAGATTTTGCCACTTAATTTTTCCTCCAACTTTCGCAACGACCCCGTTCACCCGCTGCGAGTAACCTCTCGAACGCAACCAACCGTCTCTATACGGTCGGTGTGCAACGGGACTGTTCTGCCGTGCTGTCTACGATGGCTATTAATGATTTTGAGCCATCTTAAACTATATTCCAACTACGCCTCAAATGATAATAAAAGCTTACGCAGTAAATGAGTAAAAACCTCACGCTCTGACTCATCTAAACCCCTGAGAATACGATGCTCATTAACCACATGAGCTTCGACTGCTTTTTCAATTACGTCAAAACCTTTATCCGTTAATTTAATTTGTATCCCCCGACGGTCGCTTAAATCGGGAATACGCTGAACGAGTTCAGCTTGCTCTAAGCGATCGACGCGATGAGTCATTGTCCCCGATGAAACCATTAGAGTATTAAACAACTCGGTCGGGGAAAGTTGGTAAGGGCGACCAGCGCGGCGGAGAGTGGCTAACACGTCAAACTCGCCAACGGTTAAGCCAAATTCTGAAAATGTCTCTTGAATGGCTTGTTCTAAATGTTTGGCTAGTCGAGTTACCCGTCCGATAATCCCCATGGGTGAAACGTCTAAGTCAGGGCGCTCCTGTCGCCACTGCGCCAAAATTTTATCGACTGGATCAGACTCCATCGTACAACTCACTGTCTAGGTTTCTCGATATTAAATATCTTGACATCAAAATAACCCCTATAATCTTGATATCAAGTATCTTAGCTTCGAGATAAATGAGGTTTGCCATGAATGAACGAATGATCTACCTTTTAGCAGCACTGGCTGGGGGTGCTTTTATCCCTGTGCAAGTCGCTCTCAACACCCTGCTGCGGCGCTACATGGGTGAACCCATGCAAGTTACCTTTGTCTCCTATCTGTCGGGGACGTTAACCGCACTGTTGATTTGCTTCACTGCACAATATCCACTTCCCACTGCAACTGCTCTTTCTCAAACCACCTGGTGGATGTGGACTGGTGGATGTTTGGGCACGTTGTATGTTTGTTCAACGATTGTTGCCAGTTTGAAAATCGGAGCCACCCTAACCTTGGCGCTGACTTTTGCAGGGCAGATGATCGCGGCGCTGCTTCTAGATCACTATGGTGCGATCGGGTTAGCAAAATATCCAGCAAGCCCAGCACGAGTTGCTGGAATTGTCATTGTGTTTTTGGGTGTTTCGTTAATTGCTTACACAAAGCGGTAAGTGCAACCTTGCAACCCCCAAGTATGTACAGAAACAAAAGCTTGACAAATGGAACTTACAGATAGATTCCAAACCACCGCCACCACCGAAACTCAAGCGGCAGAACGACCAAGATAAGCGGCTGTCGATCGACCCGAAACGTGAGACGAAAAGACTGAATCAGTCCGCTGCAACGCCGTGTTGGGGAGCCACTTCGCACTGAACGAGAAACACTTCGCGCCACACCTCGAAGCAGACGTGCGATCGCGCGATCGACGAGCCACCTAACATCGCAGCGGGCGCATCTATTGGTTAGGGGAGTGGAGTTCGAGGGTTAATGGGTGGTCAGCGAACAAGGAATCGAAGCGCTGATTCACCCAAGCTAAGCGCAGATGCAGCAAATGGTTAAACCCGGATTCACTCC
>JAAUOZ010000444.1 GCA_012034655.1 Leptolyngbyaceae cyanobacterium CSU_1_3
TGCCCACAGCTTGTGCAAAGTGCGTGCAGGCAGATCTCTAAATCGCACATGCGTTTGAGCCTCTGTAGACGGGTGAGAATGCGGTTGGCAAGATCTACACCCATGACTGGCTTGCACAGGTAATCATCGGCACCTACCCTAAAAGCACGATATTGGGTTTGTCGATCGCTCAGTACGCTAAGGAACAAAATTGGCAATCGCCTCCAGGATGGATCGCTGCGCACGACCTGACATAGCTCAAATCCATCGATCTGCGGCATATTGACATCCAATACTAACACGTCGGGCATTACGGCTTGCAGCACCGTCCAGAATTGCTGCGGTTCAGCTAGAGTAGTGACTTTCAACCCCCAAGGATTAAGTTGCATCGGCACCGTTCTCAGCCAGTCACGATCGTCATCCACAATCATTACCTTAGTTTCTGACTCCGTATCAGCCACAATCAACAACTGTAAGACAGTGCTGATTACTTGTTCTGGAGCGATCGCTTGTTCTAGGAAAAGATTTCCACCGCATCGCACTACTTCTAGACGATCGCGAAGTTCCCCGCGATCGCCCACTATGAGAATCGGTAAACTGGGGCGATCTCTAGTCAGTGTTTGCAACCATTCCAGAGTCTCTTTAGTACTTGATTGTTCTATGGATTCCTGTGGGGATACCTGGAGCAAAATTGCTTGGGGCAAGCGATTGGAAAAGTTGGGAATAGCCTTAGTGGCTATCCAGGCTTTAGCTATATCAAGGGTGGGAGCGATCGCGATCTGCAGACCGCTACTTGTTGCCGCATTGGCTAGAGATTGGGCGAAGTGGGGATCCCAAGCAATCGCCAGCAATAGCGGTAAATGCTCATCTGAATGTTCGGCAGGTAACTGGAGGCTCTGAATCGAGTTTGTATTTTGAATTTCCTGCTGTAAATCATCGCGATCGTCTTAATCAGTTGTGCCTGTTGCGATCGCAAAGAATTAGAACCATCTAGTAAATGCTCTAATTGGCGCGCCATTTGCATAGCTTGGCTTAGCCCAAAGGTGCCAAGAGTCCCCGCTAGTTTGTGCGCAACCTGTTGTGCCTGTACTTGCAGTTGAGGTGTAAGTGAATTAGCTTGTAAGTCTTGCACCACCTGAAAAAACACCGTCATTTGGACGAAGCTTTTTGGTTTAGTAACTACCCATGTTTCATTCAAAAGATCCAGATATTGTGCTTGCTGTTCGGTGTAACCACCCTTTTGTCTGACAGCAAGACGATCGACTTGAGCACTAGGAGTGCGCTTACGTTCCAAGCCATTTGATGACAAAGCATTCATGCTGCTCGCGATCGCGAGCGCAGGATCTTGATGCCTAGCAAAAGTAAGATCTCCCAGGGGTGCAGATTCCTGGTTGGGTGCTTTCAAGTAGTACCCTCGCCCATGCACTGTCGCAATAAAATCATGCGGAGCGCCTGCATCCACAAGTTTATGGCGCAACCGACGGATATGAGATCGCACCGTTGCTTCCGCTGGAAACTCCTCCGAAGACCACAGGCGATCGAGGATTTCCTCAGTACTGAACACATGCTGGCTATCCCACAGCAAGATCTCAAGCAACCGATATTCCTTAGTTGTAAGTGTGAGGGGTTGACTGTTGTAGCTAACTTCACAGGTGCTGGGGTTCAGGAGCAAATCTCCCCACGCCATTAATGGCAAAGGGTTGCTGCTGCTGCGACGGAGTAAGGCACGAATGCGGGCAATTAACTCTGCCACATCAAACGGCTTGACCACATAATCATCCGCCCCAGCATCTAGTCCCTGTACTTTGGATGTGCTGGTATCCTGAGATGTCAGCAATAGGATTGGTGTAGTGTATCCTTCGCCACGAAAGCGCTGGCATAGACTAATACCGTCTAATTTAGGCAATTGAATATCCAGGACGATCAGGTCATATTCAAAGGTGGAGCCGTAGTTCCAGCCTGCTTCACCATCCTTGACAGCATCCACGACATAATTATGCGTTGTCAGGCTCTTAGTCAAAACCGTAATTAGGGACTCATCGTCTTCTACTAGCAGTATCTTCATGATTGCCGTCTGTTTGTGGTCACCAATGCAGAATTTTGGCAATTTGATCTGGTAGATCCAGCGAGTTAAATGGCTTGGTAATTACGCCGCTGACGCCCAGGTCGTTAAACTGCCGTTTTTCCGCTGTCTGTGCCTTAGCCGTTAGAAAAATCACCGGAATCATTTTTGTTCCTGGATTAGACTGGAGCGCCTTAAACGTGGCAATGCCATCCATTTCGGGCATCATCACATCCAGTAGAATGACATCTGGCTGTTCGGTTTGAGCAGATTGGATACCTTGAAGCCCAGAACTGGCTGCGAATACATCCCAGCCTGCTGCCATGCGAATACCAAATTGCACCACTGTTTGAATGGTTTCTTCGTCATCAACAATCAAAACCCGTTTAGTGGAAATAGAAATTTGGTTCTTATCCATTTCAAGTAGGCAATGTAAAGGAGAAGGTACTGCCTTCACCCAGTATACTTTCCGCCCAGATTTTTCCCTCGTGTTGTTCGATTATTTTGCGGCAGATGGCGAGCCCTAATCCTGTACCTCCTTTTTTACGCGAGTCTGACGAGTCAACCTGGTGGAAGCGTTCAAAGATGCTTTCGATTTTGTCGGCAGGAATGCCCTGCCCCTCGTCACGAACGCAGAACATGACTACATCTGGTTGCTGCAATTCAACTGTCAACCAAACTGTACCTCCAGGTGACGAGAATTTGATCGCATTACTGAGCAGATTGGTGAGTGCCTGCACAATGTAATCCGAATCTACCCAAATCTCGATCGCTACAGGCTGAGTTGCCAGGATCACCCCTTGTTGCTGTGCCATTAGTTGCATAGCCTCAGTCGCCTGAATCATTAAATCGGCGGTATTGCAGGCTTGCTTTTCCAGCGTCACTTTGCTCGACTCAATTCGCTGCAAATCCAGCACATTATTGACTAGACGCACTAAGCGCTCAGTATTCTCGTCAGCAATTTCCAGCATTTGCTGTCCATCGCTGGAGAGCGTACCCAATCGCCCCGTTTGTTAGGATTTTGAGCGCACTGTGTTAGCGAGGTGAGGGGGGTGCGCAATTCGTGGCTGACAACG
>JAAUOZ010000445.1 GCA_012034655.1 Leptolyngbyaceae cyanobacterium CSU_1_3
TCACACGATCTTTGCCCATTTACAGCGTCTTCAGCCTCAGCTAATTTTGAGTCGGTGCAAACTGGGGATCTGGCCTATCGATTGACTGAGGATGTCGATCGCATCGGCGAAGTCGTCAGCCGGATGTTCAGCCAGTTCATTCCTAGTGTGCTGCGGCTGATTGTCATGCTGGGGTGGATGGTGCGCCTCAATTGGCAACTGACCCTCGCTACCCTGATCACCGCGCCCCTGTTGGCATTTTTGATCGGTTGGTTTGGCGAACGGCTGCGAAAGCTGTCTTATAAAAGCCAGAGCCGTGTCTCTGATCTGTCTGCCCTGCTGATTGAGATGTTTAATGGGGTGCGGCTGGTGCAGGCTTTTGCCGCAGAGGAATATGCGATCGAGCGGTTTGGGCAAGCGGCAGAACGCAATCGTCAGGCTAAGTTTGGCACTGATCGCCTGCGGGCTATTCAATACCCCATTCAAGGGTTTCTAGAAGCTTTGGGGATGTTGTCGCTGCTGCTGTTGGGCGGGTGGCAAATCTCTCAGAAAAACCTGACAGGCAGCGAGTTTGTCAGCTATGTGGTCTCGGTGGCGCTGTTGTTTGACCCAATTTCGTCGGTCACGATCAACTACAACGAATTTAAGCAGGGCGAAGCCTCGGTCGATCGCATTTTTGAATTACTGCAACTGCAACCGACGATCGTCGAAAAACCCAACGCCCTGGCGCTGCCACCTGTGAATGGGAAGGTCGAATTTAGCAGCGTCAGCTTTGCCTATCAGCCCGAACGCCCTGTGCTGCAAAACTTGAGTCTTTTTGTGCTGCCAGGAGAAATGATCGCCTTGGTCGGCGCATCGGGAGCCGGAAAGACAACCCTGGTCAACTTGATCCCCCGGTTTTATGACCCGCAATCGGGCGACATTTTGATCGATGGGATCAATGTGCGCGATGTCTCGTTGCGAAGCCTGCGGCGACAAATTGGCATTGTGCCCCAGGAGACGACTTTGTTTTCGGGTACGATCGCCCAAAATATTGCCTTCGGTCAGCTTGATTTTGATCTAGAGGCCGTCAAAGAAGCGGCCAAAATTGCCAATGCCCACCAGTTTATCAGTCAGTTTCCTGAAGGCTACAACACCTGGGTTGGCGAACGAGGCATCAACCTATCCGGTGGGCAGCGGCAGAGATTGGCGATCGCCCGTGCGGTGTTGCTCAATCCGCGCATTCTGATTCTCGACGAAGCCACCTCTGCCCTCGATTCGGAGTCAGAAGCGCTGGTACAAGAAGCGCTGGAACGCATCATGCAGGGGCGAACGGTGTTCATCATTGCCCATCGACTGGCAACCGTGAGACGAGTCGATCGCATTCTAGTGGTCGAAAAAGGTCGCGTCGTCGAATCTGGAACCCACGGCGAACTGCTGGCCGAAGGAGGGCGCTATGCTGGATTTTACGCCCAACAGTTTAGCTAGGCTCAGCCTGATGTGGTTGACCGATCGCCGCGACCATGATTGAATTTTCCATCCACTCCCCTAGCGACTACATTTGTACCCATCGAGAAAAATTGCTGCCAGATTGGACACTGCCCGTACGATCGATTCTTGTCGTGCTGCAACCCGCCCGCATGGAATTGGTGCAGCACACCCCCGAAACCGAAGACCAAAAGCAGCAGCTTCGTCAAAGATTTATCGAATTTGGGCTAGAAATTGTGCAAAAGCTTCGGCAGATGGGGCACATGGCAGATTTATTTGACCCGCGCACAGGGTTGCCTATTTTGTCTCAAGCAGGCTCACTGCGATTGGATGATGTGGCCGTGGTGCGATCGACCCTCGGCTACCCGATCGCCTGTCTAGGGGACTGTTTTGGCATTGTGCATCCGACCTGGGGGCAAGCAGTCTACCCGTCAATTTTGATTTCTTCGGCAGATTCTGGGCTAGTCAAGTCGGCGATCGCCACGATGGAGGGCTTACTCGAAACCCACCATTCTCTGAGCGGCTGAGGCAGCTTGATGGGGTAAAGGGTAATGACAAACGACTCAGAAGATTGCTCTTGTCCGACAATTTCCACACTGTAGGACGGGCTATTTTTGGTAGCGAGATCGATCGTCAAGCGTCTACCAATGCGTCGCCAACTGGGTTCTTTGCCGCGCCACTCGATCCGACAGCAGGGGTAGGGAAGGGTTTCGCGATCAAACAGCCGACAACAAGCCCCAATCACTCGGTAACTAAAGTGCCCGCCGGGACTCGAAAAAAGATGACCGTGGGGCAAGGGGTGGGACGGGCCATTTTCGAGGGAATGCTCTACGGCAGAGTGTTCCACAGAACCAGGTTGAAAGGGGAGATTCACGATCGAGGCAAAGATGACAGGGACAGGGTGGGAAAGTTGACACAGGGTTGATAGCAATCAGCGTCTACCAACCTTTGGGAAGCCTCTCACAACAGGAGGCGAATCAATTGTACAAAGCCAACAGACGATCGGGGGTAGTTTTGTCAATAATCATCTGATCAGGTTTGATCGTTAAAGTTCTCATATCAACCTCAACTCACCAAGAATCGTGGATTAAATCACTCCGAGAACTGGGTGGGTCAGACATCTTGCTTGACTTCAACAACCGTCTCGGCTGCTCCAGTGGATTTATCTAGAATCCAAAATCGCAAATCTAAAGTCTAAAATGGCAACGGGATCTTAATTGCTAGGTAAGTAGGCATAATTATTTGTAAAATCGGGCTTCGACTTCGCTCAGCCCTCAATGCCTTGAGTCGTGGGGTGAGCGGAGCCGAACCCCAGACCAGCCTATCGTGAGTTTAACTAACTCGCGGAATTCCCCATGCTCTTAGCTTGGGGATGGATAGCGACGGGGCGATCGCCCCTATCTCTCTTGCCAGTAATGAACCCATTCGATAGAGTACAAGTGGTTCGCAGCCCACCGATTGTGAGTGAAAGGTAGACATTTTTTGTCGGAACCTCCAAAGTTGGGAAAGTGTACCAAGAGAATTCTTTGTTTGTTCAAGAAACGGAGTACCCGTGGATAGTCGGGGAAGGGAAACAGCCTGTGGGAGTCGGTCTACCGGGGAAAGAATCACGAGGTTCGATCTAGGCAAGTGGCGT
>JAAUOZ010000446.1 GCA_012034655.1 Leptolyngbyaceae cyanobacterium CSU_1_3
AACCATTGCACCAATAATTGCAACAATTAATCCAGGGATACTCAAACCAGCTGCTGTTAGCTGCAAGGTTCCAGTGGTTAGAAGAGCATACAAGCTACCCCCAATGAATGCACCGATGATTCCAAGCAACATTGTTGCCAAAATACCGCCGCCTTGATGACCAGGATAGAGTGCTTTTGCGATCGCACCAGCCAATAGACCCAAAACAACCCAAGCAATAATATTCTAGGACTTACGCATTGACAGAAATAGAGTAATGTGGGTCATCACGCTGAGGCGGGTTCTGAGCGATTTTTCAGGATGAATTGCCGAATCACCGGAATAAATAGCTGCCTGGAGACTTGATAGAGGTTGTCGATTAGCCCCTCCATTCGCATGGTTTGGAGCTTGCTAAAGGCACTCAGAGCACAAAAGAAATGATTGCGAATGGCTGGTTCGTTTCGCACTTGAAAGCGCTCAATATTACAGACCTGTTTGATGACTCTGTGAAAACTCTCAATTTGCCAATGACGGTCATGGACTTGTTTGAACGTTTCACGAGTCACGAGCTTGAGTGCTGCTAATTCTGGCAGGAACATAATGTAATAGCGAGCTTCGTTTTTGAAGTTCTGACAAAACACCTTGACCCAGCCAAACTCTTTGAGATAGACCACTAATCCTGATTCAGAAAGGGTCAGCATTTGCACCTGAATGTCTTTGCTTGGTTCTAGGGAAACTTTGCGGTTTTCAGCCACCCCAAATAGGAAACCTACTTCCTCGTTTCTGAGGAACTTCAGGTTCGCCAAGCTGGAATACCAACTATCGCCTGTGACCCAATCCGGCTCAATGCCCCAGGTTTTAATCTCACAGAGCATCTCGATGAAATAATCGTTCTTTGTTTTATGCTCTCGTTTGTCATAAATGCGAAAGTTGACGGGATAAGAATTGCCAGCAATATCGGTGTAATACAGCGTAATCAGATTAAGTCCCTTGACCGTGCGCTTGTGCTTGCCAGACCAGAAATATCCCACTAACGCAGTTTTACTAGGGTCGCAATAGGGTTTGTCCACCACACTATCATCTACACTGGTGGTTCCTCCTTTTAAGATCAGTTCTCCTTTGACTTCATCAAACAGGTCTTTGGGAGTGTATCGCTCTCGCAATAGAAACCGGTTGACGCTATCGTGACTGAGTTCTTCGAGAATCTCAGACAAGCGCACGCAACTGACGTACTTCGGTTCTGCCAGGAGAAACAAGGTGTAAAGATTGCAGTTACACTGGGCAGTTGAGGGCTTTGATGATTCTCTCACAACCGGATACCGCTGAGGGGACTAACCTAAACTCACCACACTTACGCATTCCTGTCAATGCGTAAGTCCTAAAGGTGTATGAAACAGGTCGAAAAGTAACACAGGAGTTTAAGGAAACAATGCAAATTGTATTTGATGAATTGTTACCGAAGTGGAATTACACAGCCAAACCTCAGACCATGTAATCTCCGGTCTTATTTAATCCTCGATCCATAGTGGTTGTCTTTTAGCATCATCTTCAGCAATTCTCAGTATGGCAATTCAGCTAGTATTGGGTGGGATGTCTAGCTCTAGACCTTCAAGCATAAAGGTGAGCAGATGATCCCAATTGTCAAAATACATGTAACGGGTTAACGCCCGTAAATCATCAAAGAAGGTCTTACGCGTCGGCAAGTGAGATCGCAGCAGCTTGTACTTTTGATCCAGCAACTCTAGCAGCGTGTGGAACAGGAGGGACAAGATGTTCAGGGTCGCCAAGCAAGAGGAAAGATGCTGCTTTCCGTGTCCGAAATTGTGTTCCAGGTTATAGCCTTTGGTCTTGAGCGTGTTGTTATTCTCGTTTTCGACCTTCCAGCGTGCCCGTCCCGCGAGAACGATCGCTGCCACGTTTTCGTTGCTCAGGATGTGATTGGTAGCAAACGAGTTTTTGTAAGTCACCTGTCCATCCGGACGGCTGAGCGTGATTTCACACCAATTCACCAGCAGGGCATCATCGCCATCTCTCAGGGGTACTCCGTTGAGATAGCGGTAGGTATAGGTTTCCTCTACTTTTCCTGTCCACCGTTTGGTGGTGAAGCTCGGCAGGTCAATGCCCTCTAGATGCTCATAGAGGGTGGTGTGAGATTCTGGGCGACACACCAGGATGAAGTTGAATTGTTGGTCTAAAAGCTCCTGACACAAGGGCTGGTGGCAATAGAGGTCATCGCCTAAAACCGTGACGCTCAAGGCACTAAAGCGTTGCCCACGCTGCGACATCCACCGTTTGGCGGCGGCATTCTCACAATCCTGTTTGTCATGTCCATCTTGCGGCACGATAAACTCTGGTATCAAGGGAATCACGTGAGACTGTCCCGGGCAGACGATGACTGGAGTGATGACGCTGTGGAAGTAGTGCGTCTCCCCTGACTTTAAGCTACGGGTTGAACACGCTGAGCAGTGGATTTGGCTGGAACTAAAGTATTGGGTGCCATCCAAGGCAATCAACAGGGTGTCGGCAACCGAGCGGAAGCCCTCTAACTGCCCCTGCTGTTCCAACACCTGCAAGATTTCCTCAAACACGGGAAAAACGTGCTCAGGTGTCACGGAATCTAACAAATCCCGAATTTGATTGTCGCTGGGAATCCGATGAACACCAAATAGGCTTTGGGCGTTGCTTTTCCCTTTGCTGCCCTCCATCATCCGCTGATACGCCAGAAACGATGGGGTTTGGGTGAAAAACACGCTAAACGCGCTCAAGGCTGCATCTTCCATTCCGTAGCGGGTATTCTTGCCCGTGCGTTTGTCCGGTAGCGAGGACAAACGCTGGCGAAACGAATCGACGATTGTGTTAAACAATCCCTGCTCACTCAACGATTCTGGCTCTCTTGACTCTCTCAGATGTCCTTACAATACCGATATTGCGCGCGCTTGAACAGCTTTTTTCAAACTGAGAATTGCTGGGAACACCCAGAACAGCAGGAGCAACACCTGGGCGATCCACGCTTTCGCGGGGTCTATTTCATGCTGGCAAGTTTTCTTAAACTAGAAGATGCGATCGCCCTCCGCGAAATGCTGATTCAGT
>JAAUOZ010000106.1 GCA_012034655.1 Leptolyngbyaceae cyanobacterium CSU_1_3
ATGTTTTTACTCAATCGGCAAAGCTGTTTGAGTGCTTCAGATTCTTTATCATTTACCCGGAGGCGATTAGTTTGAGTCAGAAACATTGCAGATTCCCGCTGAGATTCTCTCATTATAGCGGAAACACTGGAAGATTGCCAATAAAAATTGGCGCTCCTATCCCCCACCACCCATAGCCGAAGGCTTGGGTGGAGTACCTCGGAGGTCGCGTGATGGAAAAGCAGATCCTGAGGCGATCGCTGCTGCAACAACGGCAATCGCTCCTTTGGGAAGAATGGCAGTGTAAGAGCGAGAAAATTTGTCAGCGTCTGCAAGATTGGACGATTTTTCAACAAGCTCAAACCGTTTTGACTTATTTTAGTGTGAAGCAGGAACCCGACTTGAGTTCGTTATTTTCATTCAAGAAGACTTGGGGAGTGCCCCGTTGCGTCGAAAAGTCTCTTGTTTGGCATTGCTTTCCATCGGAGTTTCCCTTACACACGGGAACCTACGGAATCACTGAGCCACATTTCGACGCGCCGATCGTTGAAGTTGATTGCGTCGATCTGATTCTCGTTCCCTGTGTGGCGTGTGATATCAGGGGCTATCGCCTGGGATATGGAGGAGGCTTTTACGATCGCCTGTTCAGTTCACCTTCTTGGGCAAGCAAACCGACGATCGGCATTGTCTTCCAGTTTGGGCTAGTTGCAGAACTCGCGATCGATCCCTGGGATTGCACCCTGCACGCCATCTGCACTGAAGAACAAATCATCCAACTCGGCGTTGCTGCCTAGTAAGGATAAAAATCTAGATCTTCGGCTTCTTGGATCAATCTCTCAGCCTTTAGCCGTCTTTTAGCTGGCGCTGATCTAGAAGCGAGGGATCTAGACAGCATCCCATTCTTTTCAATGTCCTTTCGTTGCCCTCAACATGTGATAAACAATTAACAACTGCGTCAACGCCAACGGATAACTCTGGATCATTTCGCCCGTCGTTCCGGCAACTTTGCCCAACTCAGTATTCGACTCGGTGCTACAGAAGCTCAGAAGCTCTGGCGCTTTATTGCAAATAAACTTCTCTAACTCTCGAACCTGCTCGATCGTAGCGTGACCGTCTACTTCGAGAACATCCACAGGCTTGCCCATGTCGCGATCGAGTTCTAGCCGAATTGCCGACCTGTGATTTGGCGAAGACGAACTGATGACCTGCGTGAGATCAGGGTGCGAGATGGTCGGTCGCAAGACGAGGCGCACATTCAAGTGACCGTTGGTGTTCTGCAATTCTTCTTCTGGGGGTAGAAGCTAACGATCAGATCCGCCCAGGTGCGCTGAGGACGAATATATTGCTCTGAGTCAGGTTCTCGCTTTTGCAGTTCCTCTAAAACCTGGGCTTCTGAGTAACCTCGTTTTTGGGTGTCGCGCTTAACCTTCCACTGGGCGCGCAACGCTTCGGGCGGTGCTAGATAAACTTTAACGTCGTAAGAGTCTAATACGGCGCGGGTTGAATAGCCGAGTAGCCCCTCAATAATAATGAACTTGTTGGGTTTGATGTACTGAGGTGCTTCAAACGTACCCGTTTTGTGGCTGTAAACGGGTTTAAGGATGGGTTGCCCAGTTCTGAGCAGAGACAGATGCTGCTGCATGATGTCCAGATAATTACAGGCGGGGTGCAGGGCTGTGATACCAAGTTCTGACCGTTGAGTACGATCGTATCGGTGGTAATCATCGGTACAGATCGTGGTGACGTTTTCTTCCCCCAAAACCTGGGCAATTCCCCTCGTTAGCGTTGTTTTACCCGCCGCACTGTCGCCAACAATGCCTAAGATGATGGGGCGATTTGACATGATTCCTCCGGTACGAAATGTGGGGTGATGGCTATAAATTGGTCTAATTTTATGAAGATCTACCCAGGGAAGCAATGCAAGTTTGCTCAAGAATCATTGCAAAGTTTTTCTACGGGGTCAGAATCTAGTATCTTTTATCACTGTTTTTACATTAGTCTCACTTAATTCATTAAGCTTTTAGCATTGAATATAATCTATCATTACCTGTGAAGAACTCTTCATTCTGAGACGGTAAGCATCCGTTATTCTGGAAACTTAGCAGGTACTTTTTAGACCGGCTAGCACTGAAGGAAATTAACGGTGCAGCCTGCTTGAATGGCTCTGCTTTACTCTTCATCCCTAACTCAATTGCTTGCAAGCCTTTCCCTAAACCTATGAAATTATCTGTCTTTCACACGCCTGAGTTGACTCCGGATCAAAATAGTGCAGATTGTGCGATCGCGATCGATGTACTGAGGGCAACCAGTACGATCGCGACTGCCTTGGCGGTAGGGGCAGAGGCAGTTCAGGTGTTCAGTGATATGGATAAGCTGATGCACGAGAGTGAGGCATGGCAGCCAGAAAAGCGTTTACGCGCAGGCGAGCGAGGCGGCAGCAAAGTAGCAGGCTGTGAGTTAGGCAATTCACCGCTAGATTGCACCGCAGAGTTGATGCACGATCGACGCTTATTTATTAGCACCACCAATGGAACTCGTGCTTTGCAAAAGGTACAGGCTTCTAAAACGGTGTTGGCTGCGGCGTTGATCAATCGTCGGGCAGTGGTGGATCATTTACTCAAGCATCACCCAGAAACGGTTTGGGTGGTCAATGCAGGTTGGGAAGGATCGTTTGCCTTAGAGGATACGGTGTGTGCTGGGGCGATCGCTCACAGTTTAGCAAAGGGGCTAGGGGTTCCCTTAGAGGAACTGGCTGGAAACGATGAGGCGATCGGGGCAGTTGCGCTCTATCAGCAGTGGCAAGATAACCTATTGGGGTTGCTTCACCACGCAAGTCATGGCAAACGGCTGTTGCGGCTAGACTGTCAGGATGATTTGAAGTATTGTGCCCAAATCGATGTACTTGATGTGCTGCCGATGCAGAGAGAAATTGGCGTGTTGGTGAGAGCTTAAAAGACCTTAGCATTGGTGAACCACTAGTAGGGTGGGGCAGTCGTGAGTTATTAGATGGCTATGAGTCCGGGTGGATGGTGTCTGAGGTGTATAAGTGAATGCCTGGATCGTCTGCGATCGTGATGGGAGCCAGCCATTATTCAAGATTAGGACTAATTCTCTGGGGCAGTCTGTGCATTTTTTCGACGAAAGGATGAGGAAAGGCTTTGATTGAACGAATTCCTCGTTTGTTTAATCAGAAAGCTGGAGACAGGAATCCCAGTCAAAGGCCGAATCTAGGTAGGCTTTCTGGCTCGCTTTTGCTACCCTTCGCGGGGTAACGGACGACACAACACGGTCATAGCAACGTATTTTAATTGGGGTATGTAGGATGCTAGATCACCCAACTGTACAGTCTAAGCGTGTTCGCACGGTGGTCACGATCGCTTGTAGCACCATCGCTTCGGCCGCACTGATGAAACTTGGAATAAATGTATCTAACAATGCAAACACCAACGCTCCAGCACCCAAGACGACCAATAATGGAGATACTTCTAGGGAACTAGAAGCAGAACCGCCACTGAAAGCTACGATCGCACCGCCTGAGAAGATGCAACCGCTACAGAAAGCAACTCCAAAACGGGCTGTTGCGCCGCCAAAAGCTCAATCAAAAACTCAATCAAAAACTCAATCAAAAGCTCGATCGAAGCCAGATGCGCCTCAGCTAGAAAATTCCTCCACAAAACTGCTTACATCTGAGGCGCAAGCTGAGTATGCTCGACTGTTTGAAACGCAAGACTCCTCGGTTGCAGACTCCTCGGTTGCAGACTCCTCTCCAGAGACGATCCAACGTCCCGAAGCAAGTCCTACTCAAGATTCAGATTCAGATCCATCTCCGTCGATCGCTCTGCCCAGAGAGAAATTTTTGGATACAACCGGGCATTGGGCGCAATATTTTATTGAATCTTTGACCCTCGATCGCATTGTTCAAGGCTATCCAGATGGTCGGTTTTACCCAGATATAGCCGTTACGCCGGGGCAGTTTGCTGCTATGACCCAGCGATCGTTTCAGGAGTCACCCATTCGCTATGCCGATCTTCAGTCTTTTGTCTCCAAGGCTGCGCCGACCCGTGCCGAAGCTGCGTTGTTAATTCACCAAACCCGTGCCAAGGCTGAACCTGTGACGATCGTCACCAGCCTGCGAGTGCGAGGGGAAGTGATCAGTCCGGGGGACTACTCGCTAGCTGGGCTGAGCGACCCAACCGCCCCAGTGAGCCAACGATTGCCGACGATCGTTCGCGCGATTCAACAGGCCGGGGGAATTAGCCGTGATGCAGATTTGAGCCAAGTTCAAGTGGTGCGATCGATGGCAACGGGCCAAAAACGAGTGATCACTTTAGATTTACAATCGCTAGTAATGGGGGGCAACTCCAAAGCATTACTCCCAAACCCTTCAGAGCCGCGTACTGCCTATCGAGGTGAAGATTTTTTATTAGAACAGAACGATGAGATCATTATTCCAACGGCGAAAAATCGCTCCATCGGAGTGCTACCCAAGTGATGTAGGAAGGTGGATTTATCAATGCCGGAGATCTTCCATCCCCTAACCCTTCTCCCAAGTTGGGAGATTGGGAGAGGGCTGGGGTGAGGGCAAGGCAACCTTGCAGTGGACGGAATGATTGAATCTACGTTCCGTAAGATCTTATCCCTCACGCTGCAAAAAACCCTCAATCTCATTCAACGCTTCCTCGGTGAGATCAAAATCTGCTGCACCCATGACACCTTCAACCTGTTGGGCGTTGCGTCCTCCGACGATCGCGGCTGTCACGGCAGGATTGTTTAGCGTCCAAGCGATCGCAACTTCGCCCGGAGAGCGATCGTGACCTTGACCAATTTTTCTCAAAATTTCAACCAGTTTCAGGTTGCGAGACAAGAGTGGCTCCTGAAACTGAGCATTGCGCTTGCGCCAATCATCATCTGGCATTTGGGCAATTCTTTCTGGGATCATTGAGCCTGCCAACAAACCAGACTGCATCGGAGAATACACAATCACGCCAATGTTGTTTTTTTGGCAAAACGGTAAAATCTCATCTTCTATATCCCGACGAACGAGCGAGTAGGGCGGTTGTAGGGAGGTGATCGGGGCGACTTTTTGAATGCGACGCATCTGTTCGACGCTAAAGTTTGAAACACCGATATAGCGAATTTTGCCCTCGGCTTGCAGTTTTGCCAGGGTGCTCCAGCCTTCTTCAATTTCAAAATCGGGATTGGGCCAGTGGATTTGGTAGAGATCGATCGTGTCAATTTGCAGGCGGCGTAGGCTGGCTTCTACCTCATTGCGAATTGAATCAGCCTTTAAGCTACGCGCAATTTCGCCCTTTTCATTCCACACCATTGAACCTTTGGTAAACACGTAGGGGCGATCAGACCGCCCTTTTAGCGCTCGACCTACGACTTCTTCAGAGTGTCCCAATCCATAAATTGCGGCTGTATCAATCCAATTCACACCTAAGTCAGTAGCACGGTGAATGGCAGCGATCGATTCTTGATCTTCCTGGTGTCCCCAGGCAAATTCCCAACCGCTCCCTCCGATTGCCCAGGCTCCAAAGCCGATCGGAGTTAGATTTAAATCAGAATTACCAAATTGTTTCGTCTGCATACGAATTTGATGGGCGTACACGTTCTCTGGGCCAGTTTGATTGTAGTGTGACGTTGCACCAATTATGGTAGAGCTTCCTTTTTAGAGGAACATCAAACGAATGGTAGAGACTTAAAACAGGTAGAAAGTATCTGAATTTGATCCCAAAATGCGATCGCAGCCAGGAAATGGTGTGAGATATAGCCAATAGATCGAAGCCTTTACGCCAAAATAAAGACAAGAGAAAATCGAGCGATCGCCAATTTATTCGAGGGGGCAATATGTCAGGTGAATTGTATGATGTCGTGATTATTGGTGGAGGTGTCACGGGAACGGCATTACTTTATGGACTGGCAAAATTTACAAATTTAAGCCGAGTTGCATTGCTAGAAAAATATTGTGACATCGCTAGCGTGAATTCTAAAGCAACCAATAATAGTCAGACAATTCACTGTGGAGATATCGAAACCAACTATACTTTAGAGAAAGCCTTGAAGGTACGTCGAGCCTCCCAAATGCTGGTGCGTTATGGCGATCAGTTGCCTGCTGCTGTGCGAGAGCGAGTGATCTATAGGTTTCCCAAAATGGTCTTAGGAATTGGCGCGCAAGAGTGCGAACTGTTGCGACATCGCTACGAAGAATTTCATCCTTATTTTGGCGGCATGAAGCTGTTAGAAAAGTCTCAAATTGCAGAGATCGAGCCGCAAGTTGTGGCTTTAAATGGGCACGATCGACCCGAAGAATTAGTCGCGATCGCAATTTTGAATGAGTATACGGCGATCAATTATGGCGAGTTGGCAAAGTCTTTTGTCGAGCAAGCACAATCTGTCGCTGACAAAACGATCGACCTCAAACTAGGAACTCAGGTAGCCTCGATCGAACCAATCGGTTCTCACTATCAGATCAAAACCGCCGAAGAGACCCTGACGGCTCGATTTGTCGTGGTGTCGGCGGGTGGGCATAGTCTTCTCTTTGCCCATCGGATGGGCATTGGTTTGGAATATTCGTGCCTGCCGATCGCTGGGAATTTCTACTTTACACCTCAAGTTTTGAATGGCAAAGTCTACACTGTGCAAAACGACAAGTTACCGTTTGCGGCGATTCATGGCGACCCGGATGTGACCGTCCCCGGAAAAACCCGCTTTGGCCCCACTGCCCTGCCACTACCTCTACTCGAACGCTATCACCTCAAAACCTTTGGCGAATATCTCGAAGTCTTGCGCCTCGACGGAACGGTAATCAACGTCCTGTTCGATTTGCTGAAAGTTCCTGATATTCGCAACTACATTTTCAAAAATATGGCCTTTGAAGTGCCACTGCTCGATCGACGTTTGTTCCTTCAGGATGCTCGTAAAATTGTGCCTTCGCTGCAATTAGAAGACTTGCAGTTTGCCCATGGGGTCGGCGGAATTCGCCCTCAACTGATTGATAAACCCCAACGCAAGCTGATTCTTGGACAGGCAGAAATTGACCCTGGCAATGGCATCTGCTTTAACATCACGCCGTCTCCGGGTGCAACCAACTGTTTAAATACAGCCGAACAGGATCTATTGCGAATTCAACAACACCTGGGCTGTCGGTTTGATCGATCGTGGTTTGGCGCTGAGGTGAGAGCGTCTTAAAAAATGGAGTGTTATAAACCCTCTGGCTACGATCGCCCCACCCCAGATTGAAAATCCAGAGCTAGGAGTTTTAAAACACCTCCTAGTGTTCAGCCCGAAATTGATTTCAGCGCCCCTTAGTGGCGATTATTCTCGATCGCGCATCCCAATTTTTTGGATGCCCAACTGCTTTTGAATTTGCCTAATCGCCAGATACATATCATATAAATGGCTGTACATTGCAGACGCTTTGAGATAAACCTTGTGTTCGACAGCAGGGTAGCCCGAAACCGTGACCCCAGGGGGCACATCTTTGTGAACTCCCGCTTTGGCAGACGCGATCGCGCCATCCCCAATTTTGGCATTGTTGGCGACTCCTACCTGCCCCGCCAAAATGACCCGATTGCCGATCGTCGTGCCGCCTGCCAACCCACACCCCGACGCAAACGCACAGGCTTCGCCAACCGTCACCCCGTGACCAATTTGGACAAGATTATCGACTTTGGTATTGCGACCAATGCGCGTCTCACCCACCGCCGGACGATCGACGTTTGAGTTGCAGCCAATTTCTACACCATCTTCTAGCACTGTGTAGCCCGACTGCTCCATCTTGAGCCAGCCTTCGCGGGTGGGCACAAACCCAAACCCCTCAGAGCCAATCACCGCCCCCGCGTGAATTACACAGTCTGCACCGACGATCGATCGCTCGTGAATCACACAGTTGGCATGTAAGACGGTACGATCGCCCACCCTTGCCCCCGGATAGACAACCACATTGGGATGAATCACCACCCCATCTCCAATTTGTGTGTTTGCCTGAATCACTACATGCGCGCCGATCGCCACCTCTACCCCAATCTGCGCGGTTGGGTCAATCACGGCCGTAGGGTGAATTGCGGGTGCAGGTTTGAAGGGTTGATAGAAAAGGGCGATCGCCTGAGCAAACATCAACCGTGGTTGGCGAGTCGCAATCCAGGGAATGCCCCGTTCGTCGGCTCTAGCCTGCAAGCCTGCATCGGGCGGCAAGATTAGCACACTAGCAGCAGTCGTGTCAACTTGTGAGCCAAATTTTTGCCCATCGGCATAGCTCAAAGTTCCGGCGGTGGCCTCGTCGATCGCAGCGACTCCGGTGATATCGGGATCGTTTTGGGGAGCGATCGTTAGACTATGCGAAACAACAGAAGCACTCAGCTTTTCAACAATTTCACTAACCTTCATGGCCACGGAAAAATTAGGGATGAGGAGGAAGAAATAAATTGATCGGTCAACCAATAAAACACGTCCGTAGGAGCATAGCGTCGCAAAGCTTTAGGGGTTTGCATGAAAATAAAAGACCAATGAATCGGGTTTCGACTCCGCTCAACCCTCGATAGTTGAAGGTTGAGCGGAGCCAAAACCTGGCGCTGATCCAGAAGTTGCAGATCTAAGCCACGCTATCCCATCATCCAGCAACGCCTAAGCATGGACGATTCTACCAAAGCGCCGCTTTCTTCTCTATAGTTTCTACTTTTCATCCCTCTCGCAAAGCCTGCTAAAGGCAACCCTCCTTCCTGATCCCTCATCCTTTCCTCAAGAATGACGCACTCTCAACGTGGGCAGTTTGAGGGAAGAAATCTGCGGGCTGGACTCGCTCTAGCTGGTAAGTGCCCGATTCGCAGAGCAGTTTTAGGTCGCGAGCTAAAGTCGCTGGGTTGCAACTCACATAGACGATACGCTCAGGCTTGATCTCGCGGAGCGCCTCGATCACTGCTGGGTCGCAGCCTTTGCGGGGTGGGTCAAGGAGAACAATGTCGGGGTGAACTTCCAGGGCTTGCAGAATTTTTTCGACAGTTCCAGTTTCGATCGTCACATTCTCTAGATGATTGAGTTCGGCGTTGCGTTGTGCCTGTTCGACGGCTTCAGGCTGAATCTCTAACCCGATCGCCATTTTCACTTTTTTGGCAATGGGCAACGTCAAAGTGCCCACGCCACAATAGGCATCGACGACGGTTTCCGTTCCTTTGAGATCTAGCCTGTCCAAAATTACTTCTAATAGGGCTTCGGCTTGCTCAGTGTGGACTTGAAAAAACGTATCGGGGAGAATATGAAACTTCACTCCCGCAAATTCTTCTCTGAGATAGGGCTGACCCGCGATCGTTCTCGTTTCTTTGCCAAAAATGGCGTTGGTGCGATCGGCATTCAAATTGAGAGCCACGCCCACCAGATCAGGATATTTGTCTAGCCATTGCTGTGCTTGCTCTTCAAGCCCTGCGAGGTTGGCATCTCGTGCCACCAGGGTGAGCAAAATTTCTCCGGTGCGGCGACCAATTCGCAAACTGAGGTGACGCACTTTGCCGCGATGTAGCTTCTCGTCGTAGATGCCCCAGCCGCGAGTTTGCAGGTCTTGCTTTACATCTGCCAGCAAAGGATTTAGACGTTGATCTTGGATCGGGCACTGATTGAGATTGACAATCTGATGGCTGCCCTTTTGGTAATAGCCTGCTTGCACCTGCCCCGTTGCCGATCGCCGCAGGGGGTAAGTCGCCTTGTTGCGATAGTCCAGGGGTTGTGACACATTCAACACCGAATCGATCGTGATTTCGTGATGAAACCCACCAATTCGCTCTAGAGCTTGCACAATGTGGTTGCGCTTAGCCTGAAGTTGGTAGTCATACGCGACATGCTGCCACTGACAACCCCCGCACTTGTCAGCCACAATGCAGCTTGGGCGAATGCGATGGGGCGACGGTTGCAAAAGCTCATGCACTTTGCCCTGGGCATATTGGGGCTTGACGCGAACCAAGCGCACCCGCACCCGATCGCCCGTCACTGTATCTGGCACAAACACGACGCGCTGCTCAAACCGACCCACGCCATCGCCGCTATCGCTCAGATCTGTAATTTCAACTTCGACCAGTTCTCCTTGTTGCCAGGGGTTTATCGGAGATTCGGTCGTTTCGGAAGGATGGGAAGTGGGCACGGAAATTGTCCTACAAACTAAGATAGACGGGTTTCTATTCTCGCGTTTCTTGGAGGGATATGACAGATCTCACCCGTGTCTCGCAATTTATCGCAACGATCGAGCAACAAAATCCTGGAAAATCTGCCTACGAAATCGCCAATATTTTGCGCGGCTACACCAAGCCAACCTATACGACTCAAATGTGGACGATCGCCACCGGGTTTGAGCAATCTTTCCTTGAGGGAACGCTGAATCAAGAGGTGATTTTAGCAGGGGAAATAACGGATTTTGGGCATCTGATTGCGTCTCTCTCTGATCAAATCAATCAGCCGGGTTTGCGTTGGTCAGACTTCACGAAATGGACGGCCGACCATACCGCCTGGGCGGGCGATATTGGTTCGGCAATTGGCATTTATCGCACGTCTTTAGAGAAGTTTCAAAACTTAGGTGAAGCCCTCGATCGCTTTGCATCAAACTCTGATTATACTGCCGATGTCGCTGCTTACTTACTGGGTGCGATCGTTAATTCTAATGTTAAGATTTCACTTTCAAACCTGATTCAACAATACGATTCTAAGCCTCTTTCAGAACAGATTAGACTGTTTATTAAGTATCGATTTAGAGAGACGATCGTAGGCAATCAATTAAAGAATCCTGGCAAAATAGAAGCCGAAATTCGTAGTTGTGTATTCGCTTACTTAGAATTGTCTCGCGACTCTAGCATTCTGAAGGAAATGAAGAAAATATTCACCCCCAAACTGCGCGTTGAATCTGAAAAAAAAGAAACCACGATCGGAGCAGATATTCTTCAAGGTTCGCTTCATTTTTTATCTTTTTTAATTCAAAAAGGCAACCTGGAGCCAATCCGGTTTAAGCCCTATCAACTGCCGCAAGCCCCCTGGCTGGGAACCGTCAGTTATGAGGTGACGGTGGGCGAATAATATTTCGCGGCCAGTGCATTATGGGCTGTCTAGCAGAAATCGATCGTCCTCACGCCTATCTAACCGACCTAAAGCGAGCATTCTGCACAAAATCCTGTGCAAAAGTGACCCCCAGAAGCCGTAAACTGAGGGGTGCAATTAACTGTCTTTTAACCTGAGCGACCTGTGCGAAAAATTGTGATAGCTGGCAACTGGAAAATGTACAAAACTCAGTCAGAAGCACTTGAGTTCTTGCAGGGCTTCAAATCTGAACTCGAAGACACCCCAGACGATCGAGAAATCGTGCTCTGTGTCCCTTTCACAGATTTGGATATCTTGTCTAAAATGCTACATGGAGGCCGCATCCAGATCGGCGCACAAAACGTTCATTGGGAAGCGGCAGGGGCTTACACGGGCGAAATTTCTGCGCCTATGCTGACTGAGTTGGGCGTGCGATTTGTTGTGATTGGTCACAGCGAACGCCGCCAATATTTCGGTGAAACTGACCAAACTGTGAATCTTCGCCTCAAAGCGACCCAAAAAGCAGGACTCACCCCCATCCTCTGTGTGGGCGAAACCAAACAACAGCGCGACAGCGGCGAAACAGAATCCCACATTTTCAGCCAGCTTGAGAAAGGTTTGGTCGATGTCGATCAGCAGAATTTAGTCATTGCCTACGAACCGATCTGGGCGATCGGCACGGGCGACACCTGCGCCTCGATCGAAGCCAACCGTGTCATCGGGTTGATTCGCAACAAACTCAGCAACCCCCATGTCACCATTCAATATGGCGGCTCTGTCAAGCCCGACAACATTGATGAAATCATGGCACAACCCGAAATCGACGGTGCTCTTGTGGGTGGAGCCAGCCTAGACCCACAAGGCTTTGCTCGGATTGCGAACTATCGATAGAGCCAGGGGAGATCAGCGAAAGATCCCATCCCAAAGTCGAGCCAAAGTCGAGCCAAAATCAAGGCAAGGTCGAGCCAATGAGTGATATCAATAGAAAGAATCAGATCGATCGTTGCTTCCTCAATCCCTTCTTGCCATCAGGGTTTTAGGCTCTAAAATCGTCAATCTCAAGCCCAAAAGGGTGTTCCTCTCTTCTGCCTTTTAGCCAATAGGTCACCATTTCACCTTTGCCACGAACCTCGATCGTGCCTCGTTTCTCGAACCAGTATTGGTCGTGGAGGCAATCATAGGTCGAGGCGGTGACTTGGATGCACCCAGCCGCTCCTTGCGATTCCATGCGGCTGGCCATATTCACGGTGTCGCCCCACAAATCGTAAATAAACTTGCGTGTACCGATGACTCCGGCAGCCACAGCACCCGTACTCACTCCAATTCGCATTTTGAACGACTCACCCGTTTCTTGATTAAATTGGGCGATCGCATGTTGCATATCTAACGCCATTGCCGCGATCGCTGCGGCATGATGTTTGCTGGGCGTAGGAAGTCCTCCGACAACCATGTAGGCATCCCCGATGGTTTTGATTTTTTCTAACCCATGTGTGTCTGCAAGTTGGTCAAAGGCAGAAAAGATTTTGTTGAGCAGGGTTACAATTTCGAGTGCCGATCGCTGAGACGAAAGCTGCGTGAAGCCCACGATATCGGCAAATAACACCGTCGCTTCGGGAAAGGTATCTGCGATCGCGCTTGAGCTTTGCTTAAGCTGTTCGGCAACCGATTTAGGCAAAATGCTTAACAACAAACGTTCCGATTTTTCTTGTTCTTCTTGCAGGCGTTTTAGGTAGGCTTGCTCTTGATCTCGCAGACGTTTTTTTTCGAGACAAGCGCCAATTCTGGCTTTGAGCAAAGTCGGATTGAAGGGCTTAAACAAATAATCTTCTGCCCCCAACTCAATGCAGCGCACCACGCTCTCAATATCGTTCAGCGCAGAGATCATGATCACCGGAATGTGGCGCAGAGCGGGGCTGGACTTGAGATATCCCAATACCTCATAGCCATTCAACTGCGGCATCATAATGTCGAGCAAAATCACATCTACAGATTGGCCCTTTAGCAGGTCGATCGCTTGCTGCCCATTCTCTGCGATGACAATGCTATGACCCTGCTTTTGCAAACGACGGGAGAGTAAATCGCGATTCGCCTCAATATCATCCACAATCAGCACGGTTCCCTGTTCGTCGTTCATGCTGTTGCCCTATTTCACAAATGCCGCATTAAGTTGCACGATCTAATCTGTAGCGTATTGTAAATTACAAGCTCAATTTGGTTGCCATAAATATTTTACTGGCTGTCGGACGCTCAACCGGGGTTTGTTTGGGTAGGAAGTGATCTACAGGTTCGATCGCCGCTCATCAGACTTGATCCTGATTTATAGCTGACCTTGTTCCCTGATGCTCAACCAATTATCCAGATGGAAGGGGCACTGGACTGATTACTCATTGTATTTCTGTATACCATACTAGTTTGATTTATTGAGTTCTAAATGAACGATTTGAGACAGAATCAGCGATCGTGCTTAGAGCATAGACTCTTACAAAAACTAGTGCCAACCTTTCTCTACGTATTTCTTCAAAGCGACATTTTGTTTTCAGGGAAAGTTCCATTGATATTGCTGAATCAAGAAACAACGCCTTGACATCCTCCCGCCGTAACTCTACCAAATACCATCAGCCTCTCCAAAATCATCGTTTGCTAGAGCCTACCTTCGGGGTAAGGGGTTGCCCGTGCCAAGAAAGGGTAGCCGTCTTGAAGTCACTAAAAATTCTTGAAGTCACTAAAAATTTAGGTGAAACTTCACATTTTATCTAGTGATATTACTTAAGAATAATCTAAATCATATGTAATGCTATATACACAAACAAATGAATGATCCGACTCACTTGTTGTGGTTTGATGAAGCAGATTAGAGAGTTTTTAGTCACTGATCTGCTTGCAAAATTCAGTATCCCTCCCCAATTACTTGAGGTTTAATAGTATGAAAATACGCTTACTTAGCGTGTCCTTACTTGCGGTTAGTGCAGTTTCGCTATCAGCAGTAAGCGCATCCGCAGCAGCTATAAGCACCGTATCCTGTAGCTCTGGCTCAGTAACAGCGACTGGCTTTGGCGGTGCAACAGCTTGTGCAGGAGCATTTAAGGGCAACGACACAGGGGCAGGTAATCCCTTGCTCACTTCCCTAAATGGTGGATTGTTTAGTAGTTTTACTGGCAACACAACCTGGAAACTTTTGGGCAAGTCTGATGCTGCTAATTCGGGTTTCACAGCCAGCAATGGAGCCACCAGCGGAAGTTGGAGCCTTCTCGAAGCCATTACCGGCCCATTTGTCATTAGCCTGAAGAGCAGCACCAGCTACAGCGCCTACTTCTTTGATGGTAAAACACCTATCACCAGTGGTACTTTCAGCACTTTGGGCGTTTCAGTGAACAAACAGGGCAAAGCCCAAGCGCTTTCTCATGCCTCAATCTTCGTTACCAGAGTTAATAGAATCCCTGAGCCTGCTACGACTGCTGCTTTGGGAATGGTTGCCATCGGAGGCTTGGGTATGTTGAAAAAGAAGAAAACAGGGTTGTGAGTCAGTCCTCTATCTTAGAGTGAGATCTGATCAGTAGCAGGATGGAGTTAAAGCCAGCCAGATGCCGGGTTTTGAGTCCGCTCAGCCCTCCTCCAGAAGAGATTTTGAGCCTTGAGCGCAATCGAAATGCGTCTTCTCAATAATTCTGCCTTCCTACTTAGGTAACAACCGCATTATCATCAACATTTCATAATCAATCCACAACACCTCAATCTGCAAACGGTTCCTTGGCAGATTGAGGTGTTTTCGACTTTAATGACCAGCGCAAAAACTGCGAAACAATTCTACTGAACGAAGCTGCTGCAATCTTGCTAGGGCCCATCGGCAACGCTACCCAACTCAAGCATCGTAGTCGCGATCGTGCCCCTCTTCTCCCTCTTCAGGTTTAGTGATTCCCTCTTTGAAACTGCGTAGCGTTTTGCCAAAAGTGCTGCCCAATTCGGGAATTTTTTTGGGCCCAAAAATTAGAATTGCAACCACACAAACAATGACAACTTCTGTCCAGCCTAGATTAAACATAAAATTAAAATTCTCCGCCACAACGACAAGGCTTTCATTTAGATTAGTTGATTTTGCTCATTTGAGTAGGCTGAGAGGTTTGAAGGCTCAACCTAGAAATCGCAGATCTGAGGAGATTTCTAGCAAACCAGTCACCCGCTGCCTGCGACTTCGCTCAGGGGGCAAAGGTCGGAAGGTCAAATCTTTTTTAGATTTTCATCCCTTATCCCTCGTCCCCCTCGGTCTACCCAGCGTCGTAATATACAAGACTGCCTCATCTTCAGGAATGCCCAATACTTCATTCACCTGATCGTCAAAGAAGCCCGCAATGCCACTCACCCCTAGCCCTAGCTGAATTGCCCCCAAATTAAGCCGCTGCCCCAAATGCCCAGCATCCAGGTGCAGATAACGGTAAGCCCGATCGCCATATTTCGCTACTGCCGCCGTCAGATCGGCTGTGTGAAACAAAACTGCGCCTGCATCACGCCCCAGGTCTTGCCCTAAGCAGAGAAAATGTAGTTCCTGGCGAAAGTTCTTAAAGCGAATTTGTCGCAGTTCTTGGGCTTTGGGCGCGTAATAGTAGCAGCCTTCTTCTAGCCCAGAGACCGAAGAAACCGCGATAAATGTCTCAACCAGGTCTAGATCAAAGTAGTCGGGGAAGCCGTCTAAATCTTGGTCAATGTAGTGCTGAGGCTGGTAGGTAAAATCTAACAGCGCCTTCAGTTCGTCGAAGGTGAGGGATGCGCCACTGTAGCCACGGGTCGATCGCCGCCTCAAAATCGTTTGCTCCAAATTTTCGAGCTGATTGCCCCAGGCGATCGCAGGAGAATGGGTTGCCACCTTCAGACAAAATGGAAAATTATATTTATCCGATCGTTCGCCCTGGGTGAGGGGCAGTTGCCAATTGACTTTTGCCGCCGTGTCGAAGGGAATCTGGGTAGCACGCTGGATATAACTCAGCAAGCTTCCGTCGGCAAGTTGGGGGTACTCAGTTTGGACGATCGAGGGCAGCGCTGTGCGGGTGAGGGGCAAATTTTGCTTGACCTCTCGCAAATCGGCTAAAGGGATGACAGCGATCGTTCCTTCTTGCTCAGAATCGAGATAAAGCAACTGGTTCACCGCTTCATCAGCAAAGCCACCGATCAGGTGGGGGCGAAAATCATTCAACGCACTGGCGAGTTCTAGGTTGCCCAGCAAATGCCCCGTGTCTAGAAAAATTCTGCGATAGGCCCGATCTTGATAACGCCACGCAGACCGAAAGAAGACGGCCGTAACCACGATCGCCATCTGCGTCCCTTCTAGCGTCGGATTCCAAAAACAAGCCGATTGTAGAGCAGTCCAAACGTCACTATCCCAAAATTGGAGGAGAGAGTGCGTTTTAGCCTGATAGTTGTAAAGCCCAGCAGGCAGCAGAGGCGTTCCGCGAGAAATGAGATAAAGCTCCGCGGGGTAAAGTCCCCCCGCGGAGGGCGACGATCGCATGTAGTGCGGTTCACCCATCGTGGGAATCATTCCCGTCAGCCCATAGCTGCAAAACAGCAAATGGGACAATCTCCGCCACCAAGCCTGTGCTGAATCTGGATCAACTGATCTGAGGTCTGCCTGGAGATAAGGCTTGAGATCAAGGGTTGTTCCAAGTTTGTAGTTTTTGAAAGGCAGAGGCTGCTGGTTCCAATCTAGGGGCTTACTTTTGGCATTGAGTATTTCGGGACTGTATTTGGTGCGTTCGTGGTAATGGTGGGCGATCGAGCCACGGTGATCCGGCATAAGTATCTGGGAGAAAGGGAGCCTATGCTTCTGATCTTGGCATGGGATGGAGAGAGGAAGGCGAGAAAAGAAAAGCCTAAGAAAAAGTGAAAATTTCTTAATGTGTCGTAAGAAAATTTTACATTCTTACTGAATCATCTACACCAAACCACGATCGCAACCACGTTGAGGACACAATGCAAAGGCTAGGCAGAGAAGAACTTTTGGCGCAATATGCTCAAGGGGAACGAGAATTTGAGTCTAGAAACTTGGAAGAAGTCGATCTCTTTGAAGCAGTTTTACCCGGAATTAATTTATGTCAAAGCTGCCTCGATCGAGCCTACTTGCCCTATGCCAACCTCAGCCAGTCCAACTTAAGATCATCCCAAATGCAAGGTGCAGAACTGAGTAACGCCCAGCTTTATCAGGCAGACCTCTCTCAGGCAAACCTTCAAAAGGTGAATCTGTCTAGGGCCGACCTGTGTTTTGCCGATTTGCGCGGGGCTGATCTGTCGGAGGCAAATCTCCAAGGAGCAAACTTGTACCAGGCAGACCTCAGCCACGCCAACCTGACGAATGCAGATTTGAGTCGAGCAAACCTCAAGCAAGCCAATCTAGCGGGGGCAAATCTGAGCAGTACGAACTTATTTCGCGCCACCGATGCAAACTGGTCAGAAGCCCACGTCGATCGCACCACAACCTACCCAGATGGGCATCGGAAATCTAGGGAGGAAGCCTGAGGGATCTGACCATTGACTTTAAGAAAAATTCAGTTCGACGGCTGGACTTTTGCCCTCATCCCCAACCCCTCTTCCCAGCGCCAGGGATTTCAAAGCTTGCCCCTTGCGTTGCCCCTCCGTTGCCCTAGGAAACATGAGGGCGCTTTTAGGGGCATCAAATTCGCCTTAAAAAACAAAAGCTCAGTGACGCGACACCACTGAGCTTGGTAGCTGTGAAAGTTGATACTCTCTAATGAAATGACTTATAGGACAATGTTCGCAAAGACGACCTAAAAACTCATCTGTGTTTTCACGGGAATAAAGTCCGTTTTACGCAGGTCGTTTAGGAAGTACGCAAAAACCTTCCGTGATTCTACCGTTGCTGCCTGCTCAGGAGAATTAGGGAGAAATTTTTGCAGAAACTAGACAGACAGACTTAATTAAATGTCAGATGCCTGCCATTAGCTCACCCCGACCCCCTCTCCCCAGACGCGGGCGAGGGGAGGAAAATCGG
>JAAUOZ010000447.1 GCA_012034655.1 Leptolyngbyaceae cyanobacterium CSU_1_3
GAATAGTCGGATTGGCGCTGACGATCCGCGTCTCTGCCTGATAGCGGCCGCCGAGTCCAATCGCAACGCCATGCTGACCTGCACACTCCTGCGCGCGGCCTTCGAGTCTGCGCGACGGCGACGTCACCGGCGCAGGAGAGAATTTCCCGAGACCTCAGGTCCATCGAGGACACGCTGAAGCACAAGCACACCAAGTACGCCCTCGGCAGCGTGTTGAACCACGTCTGCATGCACCAATCCGTCATCGGCCAGGAGGCGATCCTGCGGAATGCTGTCAAAGTAGCCTTTGAGGTCAGCATCCACGACATAGACCAGTCTCTGTTGCAAGAGCAGGTTGACCCGGCGCAACGCCTGATGGGGCGCTGCGTTTAGGTCGGAACCCATAGCTGTGTTCTTTGAACTCCAGTTCAAACGATGAGCCGATCACTTGACTAACTGCTTGTTGTAGCAACCGATCTGTTACGGTCGGGATACCAAGAAGGCGTTCTTTGCCGTTGCTCTTGGGGATGGTGATCCCTAAGATGGGTTGGGGTAGGTAATTCCCATTTACTATGCTGGTCATTATCTTATTCCTGTTTTCTTTCAGGTGTTTCGATAATGAATTCACAGACATACCATCAACTCCTGATGAACCTGCGTTCATCATCACCTGACGATAGGCCTTAAGCATGTTCTTTCGGTTTACTACTTTCTCAATCATCTCTCTTACTACTTACTTGTTCTTTGTTCCGCTTATCATAAGGCTTCTCTCGCTTGCGCGAAACGATCCTTACAGCATTGGGAACAATTCAATGTTCAGTCCTTCATTGGTGTGTGAGACCTCCGTAGGGCTTACGGCTCGTGGCTACCAACTACTATGACTTCTGCTGACTTCTCCTTGATGTACTCGACATCCGGAGACCTCCCCAGGTAAGAGCTTATTCCTTCATCCGATCACTGCGGTATCTACTGTATGAAGTTTGTTGGACACGGACGTTGTGAAGATGTGCTCACTTATCCACTTCAATCAGCCTCGGTATACCGTTTCTGTTCGTCAGTACCGGAGTTTGTAGTCTCGCTTCCTTCAGTGTTTGCTTCACAACAAACCACCTTGCGACTTACTAATTGGCTTCTCCAACTCGCCAATGAGAGACTTGCACTCTCTGGAATATTAAAGGTATCTTACATACCTTTACCCATGCTGGGCGCACATCGAGTAGACGGCCTCACCGGAATAACCGATGAGGTTCGCCTCTCACACCACTGTACGTACGGGTCGCGTATACAGCGGTTCATTGAATTGTAAAGAAACTTGTTCATAGTAATCAAGCATCGATTCATATCCTCTTTGCACCAATCTTTTCAGTGTGATTGTCGTTACCAGAATAGGACTCTGGGCAACTGCCCAGCCTCCCATTCGTGTTCTACTCCATGCATATGCCTGACCTTGTGATATACCTAAACGAATCAGGTTCTTCCTTTTCCGTTCGAGCTTCTTCCAGTCTGTCCAGATGCAGTACCTCAATCTGTTGCGCAGCCAGCTATCAAGTTCCTTCAGTTTGGATTGCATACTTGCCATACGGAAGTAATTGATCCAACCTCTGTGAATCTCTTTCAGCTTGTTGATGCGCTCATCAAAGGTACTCGGTGTAGTTTTCTTTGTAACAACCTTCAACTCACGCTTCAATGTCTCCCACCCTTTCTCGTTCACCACCAGTTGGTAGGTGCCACTGTCGCCTTTCTTATAGGTGGGTACAAACTTGTAGCCCAGTAGTTTGAATTGTACAGGTTTGCGGATGCCACTCTTCTCACGGTTGATTGATAACTTCAACTTGTTCTTCAAAAACAAATACACACTGTTACCAACTTTGCGGGCTGTGGTTTTACTTTTCGTGTATACACTGAAGTCATCGGCATAACGTACATAGCGATGCCCTTGCTTCTCCAGCTCCCGATCCAACTCATGCAGCATGATGTTGGACAGTAGCGGGCTAAGTGGGCTACCTTGTGGTACACCTTTTATACGCTTGACTAATTTCCCCTTCACTAACATCGGGGCTCTTAGCCATTTGCGGATCAGGCGTAACGTGAGGCGGCACTTTACTTTCCTGTACAACAGTTGCAACAGAATACTATGATCCACTTCATCAAAGAAGTTCTTCAGGTCTATGTCCACAATGTGGTCGTAACCCTCATGGATGTTCTTCTGCGCTTGGTGTACGGCTTGGTGTGCATTGCGATTGGGTCGGAAGCCATAGCTGTGTTCTGTAAAATCCGGTTCAAATTTTGGACTGATCACTTGACTTACCGCTTGCTGTAACAGACGGTCTGTTACGGTGGGGATACCCAAGAGACGGGTCTTCACGTTGCTCTTGGGTATCGGTACTCCTAAGATGGGTTTTGGTAAGTAGCATCCATTACATGCTGCTGTAGCTATTGCATTCCTGTAGATATTCAGGTGATTTAATAGTCCGCTCACCGGCATACCGTCCACGCCTGCCGAACCTTGGTTCGATACGACTTGTCGATACGCTCTGTGCATGTTCTTTCTGCTGATTACTTTTTCAATCATCTCGTTACTGTTTCTTTGTTCCGCTTAACGTAAGGCTTCCGATTACTCGCGATCCTTACAGCATTTGGAACAACTAATGTTCAGCCCTTCATTGATGTGTGAGTCCTCCGAATATTTTCCGGCTCGTTCCGATCAACTACTATGGCCTCTGCTGACTTCTCTTATATCATCACGTGATACAGAGACCTCCCCAGGTAAGAGCTTATTCCTTCATCCGATTCCTGCGGTATCTACTACTTGAAGTTTGTTGGTCAAGGACGTTGTGAAGATGTGCTCACTTATCCACTTCATGTAGCCTCTGTATACCATTTCTGTTCGTCAGTACCGGAGTTTGCAGTCTCGCTTCCTTCAGTGCATGGATCACTCCAAACCACCTTGCGACTTACTAACAGACATTACCAACTTGCCTGTAAGAGAATTTCACTCTCTGGAATATTCGGCATCTTTCGATACCTTGCGCTCATGCTGGGCGCACACAAAATGTTTGCGCAATGGTGGGGGTTTGGTGTAAACTCA
>JAAUOZ010000107.1 GCA_012034655.1 Leptolyngbyaceae cyanobacterium CSU_1_3
TTAATTAAATGTCAGATGCCTGCCATTAGCTCACCCCGACCCCTCTCCCAGAGCGGGCGAGGGGAGAAAAATGGGTTGCCCCTTCTCCCAAAATGGGAGAAGGGGTTAGGGGAGTGAGGGTCTTAAGTTTAATTTCACCTACCTACTTATCTACAAGCAAGGGCAGGAAGCAACCTTCCTGCCCTTTACTAATTCACAACCATTTGCAGAGTGGGTTTGACTCGACTCAGATCAGGTTCCAGATGTCCAGGAGTTGATGTACTCGGTTTGTGCGGCGCTCAGAGCATCGATCGCAAAGCCCATGGCTTGCAGTTTCAGCCGAGCGATTTCTTGATCCAACTCCGTTGGAATCGAGTACACGCCAGGGGTGAGCTTGCCTTTGTTTTTGACGAGATACTCGGCTGCCATTGCCTGATTGGCAAAGCTCATGTCCATCACGGCGCTGGGGTGTCCTTCTGCTGCCGCCAGGTTGACTAGACGACCTTCGCCCAAAACGACCACAGACTGACCGCTTTTCAGCTTATATTCTTCAGTGAAGTTGCGAACGGTTTGTACAGTGGCCGTGCGTTCTTTCAGCGCTTCTAGATCGATCTCAATGTCGAAGTGGCCAGAGTTGCAGACGATCGCTCCATCTTTCATCACATCGAAGTGCTCACCGCGAATTACATGCTTGTTGCCTGTCACAGTGATGAAGATATCGCCCTTCGCTGCCGCATCTGCCATGGGCATCACCTGAAAACCATCCATCACCGCTTCGATCGCCGCAACAGGATTGATTTCGGTCACAATCACGTTTGCGCCCATGCCCCGTGCCCGCATGGCTGTGCCTTTACCGCACCAGCCATAACCTGCAACGACAATCGTTTTGCCAGCTAGAAGAATGTTGGTCGCTCGGATGATGCCATCTAGCGTAGACTGACCCGTGCCGTAGCGGTTGTCAAAGAAGTGCTTGGTCTCAGCATCGTTGACGTTCATGGCGGGGAAGGTCAACACGCCGTCACGCAGCATTGCTTGCAGGCGGACGATTCCGGTGGTTGTTTCTTCGGTTGTGCCAATCAGGTCGGCGAGTTGATGTTTGCGGTGTTGCACCAGGCTGGCTACCACATCGCAGCCGTCGTCAATAATAATATTGGGACGGTGATCGAGGGCGATCTGAACGTGACGATGGTAGGTCTCAGCGTCTTCGCCACGGTAGGCAAACACAGGGATTTCATAGTCGGCGACCAGGCTGGCAGCCGTATCATCTTGGGTAGAGAGCGGATTGCTGGCAATCAGAATGGCATCTGCGCCGCCCGCTTTGAGAGCGATCGCCAGGTTTGCAGTTTCAGTCGTGATGTGGCAACACGCGGTGATCTTGATTCCAGCAAAGGGCTGCTCTTGGGCAAAGCGATCGCGAATCTGCCGGAGGACAGGCATTTCCCGCCCAGCCCATTCAATCCGTTGCTTACCGAGAGGCGCAAGCGAGATGTCTTTGATTTCGTACTTCGCCCGGACGGGAGTTGCAGTCATGGAGTTGTTTCCTCAGAAAACGTCGAATTTGGATAGCGAGGGAGACCCTCTTAATATGAAATTAGCCTGCAATCTTCGCAGTGATCTACCGAGAGTTAGAGGCCTTTCATTCCTTCAAAGGTTGTTGTTGCGAATCTAACACGGTTCCAGACTTCAGAATTGTAACGATGAGGCTGGCTCACAGCAACTCTAGCGCCACGGTTGTGGCGGCATGACTCTGGCAACCTGGAAATCACCCAAGATTGCGTTTACGTATACGGAGACTCCCCTAAAGCAAGCGTAAACTCTCGACTTATGGTTGTCGAGTCTGGCTTGCAAGTCAAGCCTGGGTGAGAAGCTTGTTCTGTGCTTGATGAGCCTGGTTCAAATTTTGGCTCAATTGTGAAGTTTAGTTAAACGTTTTAGGCTGATTCTCCGTCGTTACACTGTTCAGTACTTGTGTACTATAATGGGCATTAGAGGAGTGTTTTCTTGAGTAGTAAGGGATCTGCGAGTTAATCGTGTCCTACCAGCCCGGTTTCGACTCCGGTCAATCTTCAACCGTCAAGAGTTGACCGGAGCCGAAGGTTGAGGGGAATCGAAACCCGATTCACTAGCGTTTTATTTTCATGCAAGCCCCTAATAGCTTGGAGCCATTGGTGGATCGTTCTGAGCACGATCGCTGAGGCTGTCATCATCATTCCTCGGTTTTTCCATCCTCTGCTTCCATCATAGCCAAGGTGGAGAACCGTCCATTAAGGGCTGAAACCTTGAGAAAACGAGACCTGCGAAAGACGGTGATCTCACCCTCACGATTCTCGCAAACCGTAGTTACTAATCACTACAATAGAATTATCAAAACAATGCTTTAATTCATGAAAATTGGTCGATTTTTTTCCCTCCAAAAAGGGCAGGTTGGGCAATATCTTTCGCCCAGGGTTTTAGTTATTAGAACGCCATTTCAGCTAATCAAGCCTCAGGAATTTTGCTATTTTGGCTTCGAGACGATTACCCAAGCCCAAAAATTTGCCCAACGTTTGACGATCGCTGGCTATGCTTTTCAGTTGCAAAAGAGTCAAGTTTTGACCCAGTTTGCTTACGAGATCAAGCTTTTGGGTCACAGAGATTTGGCTAAGTCGCTCGCCTACTGGGATCGACAGGACTATAAACAGTTTGGTTTGGATGCCACTTCTCCCCCTGTCTCCAGTCGTCGCCAAAAGCAGGAGACTGCAACGGCTAAAACAGGTACGATCGCTGCCTAGTTTTGCCTGAGGTTGCCACCTTGCAACCGTTGTGTTTTTGAACTACAATAGTACAGATATAGTACAAATGCTTCAGGTTCTCATGTCATGACGAAACATTACATTCTGCACCTTGACCCTGCCGCCAAGTACGAATGGGATCGCTGCTCCCTTCGCGACCCGATTACCGCCGATCGCCCTGCCCTTGCCGAACTGATTGCCGAAGCAGTGGGTGAGCAGCCGGGTTCTTACCTAGTTGCCGTCAACATCGAAGTCCAGGTGCTAGAAAAAACTGCGCCCCAGCCCCAATCGGTTCCCCTTAACACCCACGAATTGCCCGTCCGTAGCCCCCTGCCTCAGCTTCAAGAACTTGTTGCCTAAAAGTTTGCTTTGGTTCGTAGTTCAGAGTCCGTAGCGCCTCTTCATTCACTACTGATCACTCATTTCGAGGAATGTCGTCATGAAATTTCGTCTAGGTCAATACCCCGCTGCGATCGCCCAAGCCGCCCAGCACACGAATGAATTAGAGCAACACATTGCTGAAGTTCGTCAGCACATTGCTCGTTTAGAAGGCAACGCCGATATGGTAGTCGCCTTTGAAACTGCGCTCAAAAACGACAACCAGCGTAAGGCTCGTCGCTTTGAAGTTTTGCAGGTCAACCAGGAATATCAGCGCGCGATCGATGCCCTCAACCGCGCCACCACTGAGAAGTCGAACGCCCTAGCTCACTTAGAGCATTTGCGAAATGAGTTTAGCGTGGCCAAGCTAGAAGCTCGCCTGACGATCGCCCAGCAGCTAACTGGCTTAGAGTCTCGCGAATTGGTGGGTTTGTAACTTCGATTAAATTTAAAGTGGGCAGTAGAGCCGATTGAGTTCTACTGCTTTTTGGTGTGATGCTCTATCAAGATAAAAAATAGGTAAGTAGGAAGGCGGAAGGATTGATCAGACGCGAAACTCGGCATCTGGTTTGCGCTAATTTCACCTCACTACTTTAGGCAAAAAAATTAGGCAAAAATATTGAGACAAACTATTAAGGAGCGTGGATTCAATCATTCCGTCCACTGCAAGGTCGTCTTGCCCTCACCCCAACCCTCTCCCAATCTGGGCGAGGGAGCAGGAGTCCGGTTCCTCTTCTCCCAGATTGGGAGAAGGGGTGAGGGGATGAGGGCGAAGATCTCCAACATTGATCAATCCACATTCCTAAGGACGATCGCAGAAATAAAATACCATTTTTTAGAGTTTTTCGACTCCTAACAAATAACCTCTTCTCCCTTCCCAATCCATCCATTAGAGTTTGACAGACTACTCGATAGAATAAGCAAATTTATGCAAGGACAAGTTGTGGAGGTGATTCGCGAAATGATGAAAACTCAGGGCATGAGTATTCGCAAAATTTCGGCAGCGATCGCCAAAGAGCACGGCGGCAGCGCTTTAGGCTATACCCAGCAAATCAATCGAATTTTGAACGATCCTGACTATGAACCAACATTTGCAACCGTTGAAAAGATTCTTGCGGCGCTGAAGTGTTCTCTCTGGCAGACGAGCCAAAATTTTGATCTGACGGAGATCGAACTGCAATTGGCAAAATTGGGCAGCGATATGGTCGAAATGAAGTCTACGATCGCATCACTCTGTCTATCAATGGAGGCGATCGTCACCCATCTAAAATCGACCGCGATCGCAGAACCTCATCCTGCATTTTCGCCACTGGAACCTTTTGAATCTTTGGAGGAATGATACGATCGCTCCCATCGAATCTTTTAATCTAATCGCCCTCAGTCAATCGTCTCTAGCCTATGAGAATTGTTATCACGCCCCAAGAGCTTGAGTTTTTTCGCTCAGAATTGACCGATCATCCTGCCATTCTGGACGCACTCAGAGTCATTGAAGACTGCGACGGCGACCTCGAAGATGCTGCCATTTCTCTGGCAATTCGAGCCGGACAGGAACCCGACACCAACGAACGTTGGATCGAAGGGCTTGCAAAACGATGGCGACATGTGCTTTGCCAAGCAGAGATTAGAGAAAGTCTCGAAGATGGGCTATCTGGGGCGGTCGTGAATGCGATCGTGACCCATACAGAACTTCCCTCCAGCCTTGCTACCCCGGTCGCTATCTACGTCCTCAAAACTGGAGTTCAGCCGTTTTGTCAGCCTCTAGAAGAAAAAATATAGCAGAGGGAGATCGTCTCAGTAAAACGATCGCCCTCTGCTAATAAGCATGAATTAAATGAAGTCCTGATTATTTAAGGGATCTGCGAGTTAATCATCTACCACCAGCCAGGTTTTGACTCTGCTCAACCCTCTACGGTTGAAGGCTGAGCAGAGTCGAAACCCGATTCACTGGTATCTTTTTTCATGTCAAACTGACGTGATTTTAGAGGCTGAGGGCAAGCTGCAATTCTGGAGAAGCTCCCAAGGAAGCAGGCAGGGGCAGGGGCTGCGTCGAGACTGCGGGGCAATAGCGCGCATAGGAGCAGCGATCGCACTGCTTGCTCGGCGTAGGTTCCCAGCTTTGGTCATAGCGCAGCCGCATCGCCAAATGAGAAATCATCTGTTGCACCTGCTTTTTGTGTTTATGAGTCGCCCGAAAGCGCACCATTTCGCCCGTTCTCAGAAACAGCAAGCTCAAATATCTCAGGCTTTGATGGTAGGTTTGCTCTAGCGCCAGATAGTAGAGGCCAATTTGCAGATCCATCTCATCGGCTTCGGGCAGCTTAAACTCTCGACTAGACTTGTAATCGATCAGTTCTAGACCATCACTCAAGTAGTCGATACGATCGTAGCGCCCCGTCACACAGAACTCTAGATTCTCGACCTGCAAATAAGCCTGAATTTTGCCCTCCACTGCCAACGGCTGGCGCAGCGACGACTCACCTGCCACAAACTTTTGGTAGTAGCCTGCCAAAATATCTCGCCCTTCGACAATTTGCGTTGGACTCAAGCCCCCAGAATTTTCATCCCAGCAACGGTTGACCCAGCGCACATCTGGAATCGGATCGTTGTAGTGCCAGTCGCGATGAAACTTTGCCAACGCTTGATGCAGTGCGGAACCCAAGGCGGCAGATCCAAAGAATTCATTGGAACTGAGCCTTCTTTCGTAGCGTAGGTAATAAGCGTAAGGACACCGACTGTAGGCTTGAAGCTTGGTTGCAGAAATTTGGTAACTCATAACCCGATCGTGGTAGGGGGGTTGGGAAAAGTCAGCGCGAAATTAAACTTGCTCAAGCGGGCGCTTAAACAGCGAGTCGAGGTAGACGCGGGCTGTTTGGCGATCGTTGGTGGTGCGGTTTTGCAGCAAAAACAGAGACAGCGCCGCCGAAAACACACGGTCTTGATCCCAATCGGGTCGAGATTCGATGTAGTTCAAAAAAGACTGGTGCAGAGTTTCAGGAATTTCGACCAGAATGCTGACGTTGGTATCCATAGCTGACCTTTGGGGTGAATGGGAAGGGAGGAATGAAGAGGGAGGAATCTTTTTAGGGATTCTGCCTTCAACGTTCGCACCTCTTAGAATTGGCTAAATTGGCAACAGCAAAAATTCGCGCAGACCAGACCTCCTGAGAAACTGGCTCCTTTGAGGGGAGCGAGATTTAGGGAGTTCTGAGCGCTTTGGGTTGGTCGCTATATTCTGCGCGATCGTTACCAGAAGATCAAGGTTGAGATATGTAACGAATGACTTAAAGAGTAAAAACAGATTGACGAGAGAATCAGGCTTTCAAGCATCTTTTCATTACATCTCTTAAGATAATTTGTCTGTTCGCGACTTCCTCAGACCCAACATTGATTTATCCACAGAGGAACAGATTGAGCGGATTGTAGGTATTTTACCTGTGGAAAACTTTTATCAAGCTGTGGAGAAGTTGTGGAAAAGACTTTCGATTTCTGTGGAATCTCTGGGGAAAATAGCTTCAAATGTAAAGTTTTGTAAATATTTTCAGGAAGCCCTACAACAGATCAGAAAGCGGGCAATTTGGCAGATTTTCTAAAAGCTGAAATCTTGTTCTCATAGCATCTTGGAGTTTAGAGTTGCGATTTTAGGCGCTAGTCCTTTACATAGAACGAAGGTTGGGGGAGGCATCGGCTCCACTCCTTCTTTAGATTGATTTCAACGTTCTCAAATAAATGCTCTCTCAAATAAATGCTCTCAAATATAAGGGGCGATCGGTCTAGATAGCACTTGACCGATCGCCCCTCTATGTGGATGGTATGTGGATGGGTTTTGACCTGTGGCTAATTCCAGCCCTCGTAGACCACGAAGGATTTTGTTAAGCCTAGGAATTTTTCCTCATAAAGGGTTGCGTTTGGGAACAAGATCAGTAACTCTTGCTTAGTCATCAGGCGGAAGGTTTTGAGCAGATCGATCGCGGCTTGCCGATCCGCAATTTTGGGACACCAACCCACCGGAAAGTGGGTCAACATCCACACTCGCAGGTCGAAGGGCAAAAATTGGAAGAAAGGAAAGAGAAAGTGAGGCTCGATCGGAAAATTGCGATTTGGAGTTTGCAGGAAATATCGCTTGCCTAGTCGCTGCACTTCGTCTGCCATGCGAGATTGGTTTTCGTAGGTGCTGAGATGCTCGATCACCGAGTTGGAGTAGACAATATCAAACGCTTCGTCGCCAAATTGATTCATATCAGTCGCGTCAGCCACCATTGTTTTGATATTAGAGTGCGGTTGCCCTTCTTCTAGATCGCAGGCTTCAATGTTGGTTACTAAAATTTCGACTTCTTCGGGAGCATAGTCGCAAAACCCTTCTCGCTCCCAAATAGTTTTTCTGCCGCCAATATCTACAATTTTAAGCGGCATTTTGACGGTGCTAAAGAGCGATCGAAATAATAAAAATCGCCGCTTTCTTAACTTGGACGCGAGTGAATTGGAAAGCTTGTCGTCTGCTAACTTTGCCACCAAAAATTTCGCCAAACTAGCCATTCTGTACCTCTCAAGGGAAACACGAACCTCAACTCTAGAAGTCAGGCAATTTCTAAAAAAGATTTTACCTAAACTGTAAGGCTTTGGATTCGCCCTCACCCCCCGCCCAGATTGGGAGAGGGGAGTCAGCAAGAGTCCGGTTCCCCCTGACTCCCAGCTTGGGAGCAGGGGTTAGGGGATGAGGGCGAACCCAGGCAAGCAAACTCACAGGTTATTTAATTCACGATCCTTAGAGTGTTTGCGATCGAGTTAGCAGGCGAATCGGCCTAAATGCTGCCCTCAGTCTGGCATTGGCAACATTCTCTGTCCAAATTTCGTCTTTCTAAGTTCGTATCGAGCTAACTTTCTATCGATCGTGAAACGCCCAATCTGACGGCCGAAAGCTAAGATCTGAGCGGGATAATTTCTTCTCTCTGCCCTCGACAACCCGCCATGAATCAGCCGATCGCCCCCGCTACATCTGCCCTCTCTGCCTTCTTGAGAGACCTGCCCGAAAATTTGCAACAACCTGCGTCTATGGCACTCGTAGGTTCAGTTGGGGCGCATGTCTTTTTCTTTGCTTCACTGCCTGCTTTCACGTCTCCTCCGGCTCCGCCTGATTTGAGGGAGGTTCGTTTAGTCAATTTGACTCCGCAAGAACTCAGCCGACTACCCCAAGCGCCGATCGCCTCACCGTTTGGGTTGCCGCCAATTCCTAAATCTGATGCAAAGTTCAACCTTCCCTTGGGGCAACCTTTTCCGCAGCCGCCAACCGACTTTCAGCCTTACAAGATCCCAGATTTAAGCATCAAGACTCCGCCCATTGTGGTCTCACCGCCGCCGATCCAACCCTTTGATATTTCCCCCTATCTATATCAATTTCGACCTCCTGCGCCAGCGCCTTCCCCGGCAGAAGCGCCTGAGATCGTCAATCCGCCTGCTAGCAACAGCCCCTCTCAAACCACTCCCGACAACAGCCCCTCCAGGCTCTTCCCCCCAGACAATCGATCGGGGGCAACTTCTTCCAGCATCCCCAACCTGTCGCCTGCCGCCCCGATCGTTCCTTCGCCCCCAGTAGCAAGCCCGACCGACCCTCCTAGCCCCAATTCGCCGCCCCCAGCAACGCCCGAAGAGCCTGCGCGCCCTATCGATCGCCTGTTGGCTGCCAACCGAGAGTTAAGGGTTCTGTATGCCCGTGAAAATTTTGTGTTTAACCCAATGGGCGGAACGCCGCAAGAATGGGGAGAAAAGACGACTCAAAACTTTCAAGATTGGTTTAAGCAGAATATTACGGACAAGAATATTTCGGATGACAACTTGGCGGAACAGGCGATCGAGCGAGAAATTTCCTACAGCTCACCTGTGCCGCTGACTCAGAAATACGATCCGGCGCTGGTTTATGTGCTGGTTGATCCGGAGGGAAAAGTGGCTGCCAACCCGGCTGTGTTGGGCCGGACGGGCTACAGATATTTAGATATCCTAGCGGAACGATCGATCGCCCAAATCATTGCCGACTTGAAGCCGACGGGGAAATATGTTATTTGCAAGATCAAACTAACCTTCAAGCCTGAAATGCAGCCCCCCAGCCCCCCAGCCAGCTAAGGCGATTTCTAAAAAAGAGATGATCTTCTGACCTTTGCCCGGCGACTTTGCTCTGGGCGCAGGCTGGCTGAGCAAAGTCGCAGACAGTGGGTCACTGCTTTGCGAGAAACCTCTTAGGGAACGTGGATTCAATCATTTCGTCCACTGCAACGTGGTCTTGCCCTCACCCCAGCCCGCTCCCAATCTGGGAGATCTCCGGCATTGATAAACCCACATTCCTAACGAACTACAGGGTGAGAGACTGAGAATTGGTTTCGATTAGTTTGGCGAGGTCTTGTAGGAATGCGGCCGCAGTTGCACCATAGATAATGCGGTGATCGCAGGTGATGTTGACCTGCATTTGTCGCCGCACTCCTAACATTCCTTCCTCGTTAGCGATGACCTGAGGGCGAGAAGCCCCGATCGCCAAAATCGAACCCTGACCTGGTGGCAAAATTGCATCAAACGAGCTAACGCCAAACATCCCTAGGTTAGACACCGTGAAGGTTCCAGAGTTATATTCTTCGGGCTGTAGCTGTTTAGAACGGGCACGATCGACGAGATCCTTCCAGTTGCGCGATAGCGAGTAGATATCAGTCTGATCGGCACTTTGCAACACAGGCGTGATCAATCCTCCGTCATCCATTGATACGGCAACAGCAACGTTAATTGCAGCGTTGTAGCGAATGCCCTGATCTACATAGCTGGCATAAAGAAGCGGATGTTTTTGTAATGTGACGGCTACCGCCTTAGCAAGCAGCGCCGTCATTGTGACCCCCTTAGACTTAAGCTGCTTGTAGAGTTTGTCTAAACCATCGGTTGCGATCGTGTAACCCACATGAAAGGTGGGAACCTCCAAACTGACCAGCATATTCCGCACGACGGCATTTTGCAGCGTGTTCATGGGGGTTGTCTGTCCGAGCATCACCGGAACGGGGGCAGAAGCAATGGCTTTCTTAGGAACAGAGGCAACGGGTGTAGAGGCAACGGGTGTAGAGACAGGGGCAACGGGTACTGGGGCGGCTTTTCCTACGGCTGCTTCGACATCTTCAGCGACAATGCGACCGTGAGGGCCGCTGCCTCGGAGGGTTGCCAGATCAACCTTCAGATCTTTAGCCAATTTTTTTGCCCGGGGAGAAGCGACGATGCGATCGTTCTCGCGTCCAGAGCCATTGCCATTGGCAACAGAGACCACACTGGCTACGGTGACAGTTTCTTCTTTAGCCTTTGTTGTCACGGTAGCAGCAGGTTGGGCCGCTCCGATCGCCTGTTGTTGGGCGGCTTCAATTTCAGCTTCGGTCTCGGCTAGAAGGGCGATCGCAGTCCCAACGGGGGCACTTTCACCCGCCGGGGTAACGATGACAGCAAGATATCCTTCATAGAAAGATTCCACATCCATGTCCGCTTTGTCAGACTCGACCACCACCACGGTTTCGCCTTTCTCGATTTTGTCGCCCGGAGACTTGATCCAGGAAACAACTTTGCCTTCGGTCATGGTGGAACTGAGAGCGGGCATGAAGATTTCGTTAATCATCGGGAAATGTCGGGGTCGGTGAGGAGGTGGACGATCGAGAACAGCAAACTGAGCTTTACTAAAAAGCCAGCAACTTGCATATCAAATTTTATCGAATTGGGTACAAATTTGTTTGACCGCTTCTCAAAAGCTTCTGGTGCTGGCTTCTGGTCGCCGCAAGATATTAACTTGACAAGGTTTATTCTGACCAGTTTAGAGGTCGTGCTGCGACTTCGCCCAGCCCTCTATAGGTAAATAGGCGAACAGTTCAGAGGGGCGATCGCCCTGGTTTGAGGAACTTTTGAACTAAATCTCACTCCTACGTCTAGCCTAGCGGAGTGTGCCAATTTCAGTCAGTGCCTTACAGCACAAGTGCAAACTAAATGACGATCATCACACCCGCCAGATTCCGACTTCTTGGTCAATCCAGCTAAGGAGATTGAAAACTCCCAAAAAGTCGGAGATCTCGTTTTTGCTAACGCTTAGACATCGCCTCTAATTTCTTCAACAACCCCATCGCGTAATAGAATTTCGACATTCATCTTCTCTAGCAAATTGTCACCTGCGGCGATCGTAAAAATGCTATTTACTTGCCCCTGGTTAACTTCTTGATCCATATCCAACATTTGCACCTGCTGAAGCTGTTGGAGAAGCTGATTTTTTTGCTCTAGCAGTTCACTTTTTCGTTGGTTGAACTGTACCTTGATGTTCTCAATTTGCTGAACTGTTTCGGGGCCAGGGGGTTGAATGGTCTGGCGCTGAATCTCAGAAACAACCTGCTGCAACTGCATTTCTAATTGCTGCAACTGTGTGTCGATCTGGTTCAACTGTGACTGGAGTTGTTGTTGGGCTTCATCTTTCCAGCGAGGCGTGACGATCGCCTTGACGTTCACATTGCGCTGCAAGAGCAGTTGAGACTTTGAGACATCCATAAATACTGTGTTGAGAAGAAATTTAAGAGTTGAGTCACGAATCTTGCTGTCGAAGACCGATTCTGTCGTCAGACAAACATCTCGTCAATGATACCTTGGTAGCGCTCTGTCACAACATTTCTGCGGATTTTCAGAGTTTGCGTTAGCAGGCTATTTTCGATCGAGAATGGCTCCGCAATCAGGCGAAATGCCCCAATACGATCGTCGGGACGATACCCCGATCGTTCTTTGACCAGTCGATTTAATTCGTGTCGAAACAAACCTTGGATGGCGGCATCAGCCAGCAGGGAGGAAATCGGTTGATTTGGAATTCTTTGCTCGATCGCCCACTTTTCTAAAGCTTCTAGGTTGGGGACAATTAACGCGCCCAAAACTTTCTGATCTTGACCTACTAGCATGATCTGATCGATATAAGGACTCTGCAAACAAGCGTTTTCGATCGGTTGAGGTTCGATATTTTCGCCGTTGGTGAGTACGATCGTATCTTTGGCGCGACCCGTAATCACTAGATCGTTGCCCGTCGTCACTAGGCCCAAATCGCCAGAGTTGAACCAGCCTTCAGAGTCGATCGCCTTAGCCGTCGCCTCCGGATTGTTGTAGTAACCCTGCATCACCTGTGCCCCTCGAATCATCACCAGTCCACGCTTGCCGGGAGGTAAAGGCTGGCGCGTTTCGGGGTCAACAATCAAAATTTCAGTCTCCGGCAGTGGTTCACCATCTGCCCCGCGCACATTGCGCCACGGACGACGAACATTGGTAATCGGGGCGGTTTCGGTCAAGCCGTAGCCACCCAAAATGGCAATGCCGACAATTTCAAAAAAGTCCTCTAGGTGATCGGCGATCGACCCGCCTCCACTGACCACAAACCGCAGTTCTCCCCCGGTTCCTGCCCGCACTTGGCTGTAGACTAGCCTGTCGCCCAACTTGTGAAAACCCCATAGAGCAGCCGCTTTGAAACCCGCCACAAGCCGCTCGATCGCAGAAGGATTAAGTTTCTCTAGGGCTAACCCTTGGGAGATGCGCCGGGCTTTGATGTAGGCTTGGCTGCACTTGAGAAAAAAGTTGATCAGCTTTTGCTTTTTGGCAGGTTGGTCGCGAAACTGTTTCTGAATGCCTTCGTAAATCGACTCCCACAGACGGGGTACACCGACCATATAGTGAGGCTTATAGTCTTTGAGATCTTTCTTGACGTTGCGAATGTTGGTGTAGATTTGCGTCACCCCACAGGCCAGGGTGAAATATTCAAACGATCGTTCGTAGGCGTGCCAAATCGGCAAAATGCTGAGAACGCGCTCTCCGGGCTGAGGCTGGGCCACTGCATACGCACCCGTGATCTGGTGCAGCAAATTGCCATGACTGAGCATAACCCCCTTGGGCATTCCTGATGTGCCGGAGGTATACATCAAGGTGGCCAGAGTTTTGCGGGTTTGCGGCACGGGTTGCAGGGAGTAATTTTCCCCTAGTGCCATCACCTGAGAAAAGGTAAACACTTTGAGCGAATCTTCTGTTGAGTCGGCTTCTTCAGACAGCAACACCACAAATTGAATCGGCAAATCGCTCAAGCCACCGCGCAATTTTTGAAGCAGGTCACGGTTTTCGACGACCAGGGCGATCGCCCCACTGTCTCTGAGAATAAACAGCAATTCCTCTGGGTCTGCCTGCGCGCCTCGCACCACATTCGCCCCTCCCGATCGCAGAATGCCTTGATCGGCCACCAGCCAGCGCGGGCTGTTATCGGCAAACAGAGCCACACGGGGCGGAACCTCATCAGCAGCACCCGCGCGAACCCCCAACTCCTGCAACCCTGCGGCAAACTGCTGCATCTGCTGAAACAGTTCTGCGTAGGTCAATTGAATGGTGGGTTTGCTGTGGGGGTCGAGAACGGCGGTGATGGTGGCAAACTGGCGCGTGGCGATCGTCCACGCTTCGGGTAGAGACTGCACGGCGTGGTAGTTGGGGCGCGAGTGGCTTGACGAATCGGCGGTAGAACGGCTCATCGCATTAACTTCCTGGAAGAGGGGGCACTGAAAAATTAGAGGCTGAACAATGGGAGCTTGAGTGTTAACACTGACGTGAAATTTCGCAGCCGCGTCTTTTGCTCAACTGCTTTGTCTCATCAACTGCTTTGTCTCAACAGTATCTTTTGGGATAGGTCGCAGATGGCTCTAAGGGACAGAATCCAGTGTGTCTCAAGGGGTCTGGTATTGACGATCGAGTCGGCTCCCATCGGTTGGTTCGATCGGTTGGCTCCCCTCGGTTGGCTCGATCGGTTGGCTCGATAGACGGTGTAGCTCCTACAAAGGAATTATTCCAAAACTTGAAGCCCCGATAAACATTTTTTGACTAAAGTTGACGATCGAATCACCTCATCAGTAATAATACGTATATTATCTAGTGGTGTTTTTACCGAATGCTTCATCCTAAAAGATCAGTATTGAGCAAGCTTGCACGGGGTGTAGCGACGATCATCCTCAGTCGATCAGGCGGGTTAGAAAAAGCCACACTCGTTGGAATGACTTTAGTTACGACGACAACTATCCTGCTGTGGGGGTGGACGGCAGCCCGATCGAGCCAGTATGTTACGCAATATAGCTGTGCAAAAACTCAAGTATTTCGCGCCAGCGATCGTAAGTGTTATTTGCTACAAGGCGAATAGAGCAGAGGCTGCGATCGCCCTTAGACGCTTGCCGAGCAGACAGATTTTTCGTTAGGCTGAGTGTGAAACCCTTTAGTACAGGTCAATTGACGATGCCAAAAGCTATCTGGAATGGTGTAGTTCTTGCTGAGAGCGACCAATGTGAGGTGGTAGAAGGTAATCAGTATTTTCCGCCAGACTCGATCAAGTGTGAATATTTCAAGGACAGCAGCACCCATACGACCTGCGGCTGGAAGGGCGTTGCCAGCTATTTCAATCTTGAGGTGGATGGGCAAGTGAACAAGGACGCGGCTTGGTACTACCCAACTCCCAAGGATGCAGCGAAAAATATTACAGGCTACATTGCCTTCTGGAAGGGCGTGAAGGTAGAAAAGTAGAGAATATTCTCGTCATTTACGGGTCTCAAGATTCCCGATTGCTTTGGTTGAGTTTCTAAGACGATTTCCAGGAAATGTTTGGCCGCAAAGTGGCAGCGGATGGTCGGGGCATGGGGTTGCTATGCCCCGATCGAGGGTTACGTTTTGAGCAGAAATTTCCTAAGCTTGTCGCTAGCGCTGGTGTAGAAGTCGAGAATCTGGGCCTATTTTTTCTCGATCGCCGCGATCGCTCTTTGAGTTCGCTGTTCTGCTAAGGTGTTGCCTTGCTCGTTATACAACTGGGTCGCTTTTTGGAGATCTGCCAGGGCGGCCTTTTTGTTGCCTAGAGCGGCGTGGGCCAGACCGCGATCTTCGTAGAGCGACGGAGATTCGGAATCTAACGCTAGACCCGCATCGCAGTCTTGTAGGGCTTTTTTGTCGCCCAGGTTGGCGCGGACGTAGCAACGGCTGGCATAGTTGTCTGACGATTCGGAGTCGAAATCGATCGCCTTGTCGCAGTCTGCCAATGCCCCCTTAAAGTCAGACAAACCACGGGCACGGGCATAGCAGCGAATGTTGTAGGCTGCACCGTTTTCGGGATTCAGACGAATGGCTTGATCTGCGTCGGCGATCGCCCCTTTATAGTCGTCTAATGCTCCCCGAACGCCAGCCCGTGACAGATAGGCATCTGCTAGGTCGCCGCCCCTGAATTGAATCACCTGATTCCAGTCGGCTAGAGAATTTTGATAGTCAAACAGCGACGAGTAGGCCCTAGCCCGACTCTGATAGGTTTCGGCATTGTTGGAGTCGATTTTTAGCGCTTGCGAATAATCGGCGATCGCCCCACTGCTGTCCGCAGAAGCCAGGCGAGCATCTCCTCGCTTGCTGTATGCCTGCGCGTTTGCGGGTTCGAGCCTCAGAATGCGAGTAAAATCAGCGATCGCTTCGTCGGCATTGCTGTCGCTCAGTTTTTGGTTGCCCAGTTCAAACAATTCGCTGGCGGTGATCGGCGTGGTGCGCGTGGTGGCCAGGGCCAAAAAACCGTCGGATTGCATGTTGTTGGCAGTAAGCGAACTGCTTGCGCTCAGGCTGCGAACGCTGCCCAGGGAGTCTCTTAGCTCGTTGACGAAACGGTTTCCCTCGGCGCTTGTACCCAAGAGTAGCGGTAAAAATAAGTTGTTTACTACGGTCATGACTGCGCCATTGTTGACGTAGAAATAGCCCAAATTGGCATCTGTAAAAGGGGCGATCGCGGCTTTGAAATTAGCCGATTGGGGTAGTGTTCTGGCGGGCTTGGGGTTAAATTCTGCCATTGAGCCGCCGCCGCCCAAAATCAGAACGGTGTCTTCGTCGATCCAACTATGGCTCAAGAAGGGTTGGGGTTTGCCTTTGAGGGGCAATTCCCAGGTGGTGACGGGTTGCCCTTGCAGCTTGCGGGTTTGCACGACATCTTTGCCAATGCGCGTTCTGGCGATCTGGTCGATTTTTTGGAGAGCGGCTTCGGCCATAGGGCGATCGCGGGTTTGCACCATGATCCCCAAGCTCAGATCAAAATTAGGAATCGCTGACGGCGCAAAGCCCTGGCGAGTCGGGTACATGAATGTGGCATATTCACCATTGAACCACGGGAAAATGTCACGATCGTCGATGCCCAGATTCTTCTGGCTAAACTGGCGAAACTGCCCCAGAGTTTTCTTGAGCGTCGGTTCGGCTTCCATGCCGTTGGTCAAAAATTGCCAGAAGATCGCCAGGTTGTAGCTATTCGAGACGACGTAATTGACTTCGGGCAGCCGACCCAAAATTTCGTTCGGCGTTTTGAGGGAGTCGAGCATCGACTGCGGCAGAGATTCCTTAAAGTGAACGCCAAACTTCAGGTGCATTCCGTCGGGTTCTGCCCAAAGGTAGCCGTCGATCGCGTCGTAATATTTCCCCAACAGATCCAACTGAGCGGGGTCAAAGTTGCGCGGGACTGGAAACCCAGGCGGCATCTTTTTGAAAGACTCCTGGTTAAAATTGCTGGAGGCAGCGAGAATCTGCTTGTAGTCGCCATAGCCTGCAACCAATGACTTGCTAAACTGCGGTTTCTGAGCCATGCGCTGAAAAGCTGGATTGTCTGCCAGGAGTTTGCCCGTTGCCTGTGCGTCGATTAGCTGCTCGATCGCGCCTACCGTATTAGATGTGACGACGTAGTTGGGCAGAATGGCGATCGTAAACCCTTGGGGCGCAAGCAGCGAAAAGTCGGGCTGTGGTGGCTCTGGTTGCGTCGTGCCCGGTGCAGTCGGTGTAGGGCTGGGCATCGGCTCAGATTTTGTCGCCGCCAAAAAAGGCTGAATTGCCTGACCCAGCGGATTAGGAGCACAGGCCACACGAACTCGAGGGCGGCCTTTGGGGGCAAACGTCACCGATTCTCCGCCCTCGGCAGACGGTTGGCAAGGAGGCTGAGGTTTTCGGGCTGCCATTCCAGAATGGTGATGCCTTTATATTGGTGCTCGATCGCCGCTTTTTTCTTAGCGGTTTTCAGTCGTTCTAGATATTTAGGAATTTGCGCTGCGTCTCTGACCGACGCGAGAGTGACGATTCGATTGGCTGATTTTTGGTCAGGTTTGGCGGGCAGAAAGGCAATTGCCACCTGATCTCCCAGCCACGGCTGCACATCGGTATAGAAATTCATCCCCAAAGCCACCGGGTAGAGCAATTCGGGAAATGTCATCTCTTTTGGAAACAACCCGAAGCGACTCAACGCTTCCCAAGATTCTGCCTGAGTGTTGAGCAACACGACCCCAGCCGTATCGATCGGCAACAAATTGGCGATCGCTGGAAGCGGGACGGCCGCTGAAGCAGGAGCTTGTGTTGGGGCTGGGGTGGGGGCGATCGTTTGGGCAAGCGCTACACCAGGCATCAACATCAAAGCAGAAAGAGTCGGCAGCAGAATTTGGCGCAAAGACATAATCAAATGAGGGTGAAGGTCAAAAGGTGAATGATTGGGAATGAATACGCAGTTTCTACGAGCAATTACTGAGCAACGCCTGGCAGGTTTACATAGGGTTCACATATTCTGTATCTGCGAAGAATGCCCAAACTGCAATAATCAATCAATTAGTCTGGTTGAGGGAGGAGCCTCAAAATAATGAGGGTCGATTTGGACGATAGGAGACGATCGCAAAGATAAAATACCTGCTCAAGAGAATTTTGCTAGGGCATGGCATTGCTGTGCCCTCAAGCTGGTACATTATAGGGCTTACGCAAAATATTCAATTTCCGATCTGCTAAGGGGTTTGCATAAAAATAAAATACCAGTG
>JAAUOZ010000448.1 GCA_012034655.1 Leptolyngbyaceae cyanobacterium CSU_1_3
ATTCCCCTGTCCACTAATTCAAATGTACGACAAAAGGAGAACTATTCTGTGAAGATTTCTGAGAGATTGGCGCTACCGCGCCGTCGCTATCCATCCCCACCGCATGGCGGATGGGGTATTCCGCGAGGTTGATAAAACATATCAGATGACAAACGCTATTGTTTTTTCTTGATCCCAATTACGAATGACAAAAACCATTATTACGCTTCCTCAAAGCATGAACAGTTTGCATCAGGGCCCTCGATATCTGTGGGCGGTGGGGGCAGAGGCTGCCCAAAAGTCTGTAGGAACTTTGGTAGAAGACGATCGCTACCAGGTCGTCGCGCCCCAGCTCTGGTTAGATACACAGCCCGACAGAGAACCCTACATTCCGCCGATTCTGCCGGATACAGCGCTCCCCTACTTGCAACTGTATCCTCAACGCCTGCATGTACCTGAAGTGTATGGGTTTTGTCAAAATGACGCGATCTTGCTGCTCGAAAATGCCCCCGTTGAACCATCCGGAGAGTTGCAAACAGCGATCGCCCAAGCTTGGTCTCAAACCAGCGCAGTGCGTCAGGTCTACTGGCTGTGGCAAGTGCTGCAACTTTGGGCTCCTTTACTGAAGTTGAACGTGGCATCTAGTCTGCTGTCGCCTGACAATTTGCGAGTTGAAGGGTGGCGAGTGCGGCTGAGAGAATTGATTTTCGATGCGGACAATCCGACGCAGACGACGGCTTCGTTCTCCGCGCCTTCTCTGGCGCATCTGGCACAGTGCTGGCTAGTGTGGGTTCCCAATGCAAAAAGTACGATCGCCGATTCGCTGAAGGCAATCTGCCACACGATGCAGGCTGGCGCATCGCTTGCAGAGGTTTCTCTAGCACTCAATCAGCTTCTGCTCGAACAATCGGCACGCCTCCCTTTGCGACTGCAAGTTTTTGGCGCAACCGAGGTCGGCCCTCAGCGATCGCACAACGAAGACACCTGCTACCCGTTGACGATGCAGTCGCGCACTCAGCCCCACGATGAACTCACCCCCCGCCTGACGATCGTCTGTGATGGCATTGGCGGGCACGAAGGCGGAGAAGTGGCCAGCCAGTTGGCCGTGCAGTCGCTTCAGCTTCAGATCAAAGCATTGTTGACCGAAATTGCCGAGCAGCCAGATCTGATTCCTCCAGCCTTGATCGCCGATCAGTTGGCGGCGATCGTGCGGGTGGTCAATAATGTGATTTCTGCCCAAAACGATGCTCAAGATCGCGAGGCGCGACGACGGATGGGCACGACTCTAGTAATGGCGCTTCAGGTTCCCCAACGGGTGAAGCTAGCGGGGGGAGCGATCGCCAGCAACGCTCACGAACTCTATATCACCAATGTGGGAGACAGCCGCGCCTATTGGGTGACTCAGCAATATTGTCACCAGTTAACGGTGGATGATGATGTTGTGACGCGAGAAATTAGCTTGGGGCGGGCGCTGCGGCGAGATGTTCTCAAGCGGCCCGATTCGGGGGCACTCACCCAGGCCTTGGGGACGCGAGACAGTCAATATCTGCACCCGATCGTCCAGCGTTTTATTCTCGAAGAAGATGGGCTGTTGCTGCTTTGCTCAGATGGGTTGAGCGATCGCGATCGCGTTCGAAGAATCTTGGGCAGCCTACGCCAAATTGATTCTCCACGATCAGATGTCGCTAGAATCTGCTGTGCAATCTTGGTTAGAGTTAGCCAACGATCGCAATGGCCACGACAACACCTCGATCGTGCTTACCTATTGTCATATTTCGTCGCCCCTCCCAGAAATTCGTAGCCCTGAAGTGACGATCGAACGTGCCGATCAGCCTCAAATCGCCCCCTCCCCAACGGATGCCCTCCCCCAATTGCCCCCCCCCCACAACGCCGGAGGTCTAAGCCTGCTCTGCTGACCTTGAGAATCTGCCTCATGCTGTTGCTGAGTAGTGCAGTGGGTTTAGGAATCTGGTATTCTGTCGATCCGGCTGGGTTCAATCAGATGCGAGACCGATTGCCTCTGAAGACTTTTCTCAAGCAGTGAGAAGACGTACCCTGATTGTGCAAAGATGAAAAAGTTGTGGATCGCCCTGGGCTTGACTGATTGTGGTGAATGTAACTGACAAGGAACCTTTAAGGATTATGGAAGTTGGAACTCGCGTCCGGGTTGTGGAATCCGTTGTCATTTACCACCATCCAGAGCATCGCAATCAGGCCTTTGATATGAAAGGGCAAGAAGGGGAAGTAGTGGCGATCGTCAAAGAGTGGCAGGGCAGACCTGTAAGCGCCAATTTTCCAATTTTGGTCAAATTTGGCGGCAAATTAAAAGCACACCTGCAAGACTTTGAGCTAGAAGCAATTTAAACCTGCTTCCCTACTATCTTCTACAAAACCATTTAAATAGGTTAATGTCGCCCCGCATCTTTTGCAGTTCTTGCTGATGCTGGAGAGCACACGATCGATACCACTCGCAGTGTCGATCGTGCGCCTCTCGATAGTTCGCTTCTTGATAGAACTGATCAGTAGTGCGATAAACCTCAAGAATCTCTGCTTCGGGCTGTGCAGAGGGCGTAAACCATCGATGGTTTCTGTAGGGCATAGATAAAGATTGGAGGGTAGGCAGTCTAGCCAGTGGGCGGAATGATTTGCAGTCTGTGCTCAACACTCAAGACCTGTTTTGTGCAAGGGTTGAGCGCAGCCGAAACCCAAACCCCACCGTAGATTTAATGTTGTCTTTCTAGGGATCGATCGCGAACCCCTGATAATCTAGCTCACCTGCTTAAGAGTGGGTAAAGATTAACACCATTTTGGACTTTAGACTGACGATTTGGGAGGGGCGATCGGAGATGGGCAATTTTAGAGTCTAGAACCCTGATAGAAGAAAGAATCTGAAGCAGCATCGGTCGCACTCACTCTATAAAGTTTCTATAGAACCTATTTGAGATCTTTTCCCGCGATACTTGACTTTGAAGTAAGCCGTTACTCAACGACTAGTGTTGGAGCCTGCTTAGCAAAACCGTTTTTTGTCAGAAAATGGAGAAATCCACCTAGCTGTAAGGCTTTTGACTCCAGG
>JAAUOZ010000449.1 GCA_012034655.1 Leptolyngbyaceae cyanobacterium CSU_1_3
CAGGGCGGCCTACGCAAAAAACGACTCCCGCACGATATCGAACCGGATCGCCCCAAAGACGTGCGTGCGTCCGGAGTTGAGGTTGACGAGCATCACCAAGGCGGGGCTGAACAGCAGCGGGTCGATTTTGTAGAAGTCGCGGCCGGCCCGCTCAAAAATCTGCGCGCCACGATCGACAGAGCCATTCTGCAACGCTTGCTGATTTTGCACCGTCTGATTGGCAGGCGGCACAAGGGTATTTTGCCAGGCAGACATTGCATTTGAGGCAAACAAGAATGGCCCACTTGCAATGTCTAACTTAAATGTATTGGGACTAAAAATCAGACCGTTGTAGGTAAACAGTGACAGTTTTAGATCGGGGTAGCTGCCAACCCCCGGAGCGGCGATTTGGTCTTCAAGTTCCGCTTGAATGGGGTTTGGGGCAACCTTTCGCAACCATTCAGAAGGTTTGACAGGAGCACCTTCGGGCAAACGCAGCTTTGGGTCGGCGGCATTTTGCAGCACCGTACCCAGGTAAACCTCTCGATCGACCCCGATCGTTTCCAGACTTCTCTGCGCCGCCGCCAGCAGATTGATCTCCGACGAATGAACGCCATTATTTACCGAACTCAACCCACCAAACGGCCCCACCGCAAACTCACCTCCCGCCGTGTAGGGGCCCGACTTAAAGGTAAACACCGTCGGAATCTGTGTTGTATTGTCAATGCTGTCGGTCGAGCTCTCAAAGTGGCCATAGGGAACCGCCAGCACTGCGTCATCAAACGCTCGCTCAAATTTCTGCGGGTCGGGCAGTTTCACCAATTTCCCAGTGCTGTCGATCACCGTTTTGCCGTTGCCCTGGTATTGCGGATCAAGGGGATTGAAGTTGAGTCGGGCAAACCCTGCGGCGGAGTTGGGAGCCAGCGCAATCAGCACCGATGTACCCAGATCGCCATTAGGAACGCCTTTGAGTTGTTCGCCCTTGGGAGACAGCGCCACATGACAGAGCGCACAGGTGACATCGCCATTGAGCTTGAGTCCGATCGGCAAAAAGCCTCCCCGTGGAATATCCAGCCCCGTGCTCACTGTGGTTCCCTTCGGAAAGGTTTGACTGCCGATCGTGATGTTTTTTTGCAGCGTGATTTTGAGGTTGCTCGTCGGCTGACCGCCCAGTTTGAGAATCGAAACTGTGAGTTCTGGCAACACCTGGGTCACGCCCCGCCCAAACCCAAAGACTCTTTGCAGCCCAAAGGTGTCGCCAATTTTGCGATCGAAAAAGATTTGTTCGCCTCTGCTAATCAGTTGCGGCGTGATTTTGACGGCTCCAATTCGAGGGTAGGAAGTCGCATTGTTGGGGTCAAGCCCTTTTTGGCGTACCAGATCTGCCGCTTCTTGAGGAGTGAGCGATCGCCCAAAATAATCGTAGGAGCCAAGCTGTTGAGTTGGGGCAGGCGCAAGGAGCGGCGAAGTTGCGATCGCTGCCCTTGGTTTGAGCAAAAGATTTGACAACAGAAAAGCAGAAAAGCTAATTAAAAGACTTAGAAAAAAGAGAAAGATTATTCGACGGTAACGCATCGTGTTCTCCCCAGTTTTTTTCAAATTGCTGGCAAAAGTTGGGCAGTTCATCCATAGTGATGCTGTCCAAAATCACAGACTTCATTAGCAAAAATCTTGAGGTCTGTTAAATATTTTCTGAAAGCTTATAAACCTTACTTTAGAGCGAGTTATCATTAGCTGAATGCAGCGATCGCATTCAAGCTCCAACCATCTAAACCAGACAGCAGAGGAACACGTCACTATTATTTATCATCCTTTAGGTAAATCTATCTAATTTTTGTAAATTTTTACGTCTGGCTCAACCTATTTGAGAATCGTCTCAGTTAAACAGTGAGCGAATAGTTCATAAATAGTTCGTAAATAGTGGAGTGAAATTAAAGCAGACTAAAAGCAAACTAGTAGCACTTAGCTGAAATCCACCAACTCTCCCCTAAACCCCACACCCTAAACCCCACACCCTAAACCCTCCAGTGGTTGCCAAACTTACGGCGCATTCTACTAGATGTTGGGATTCGACTCAGCTTAACCCTCTTCTAGCATAGGTTTTTAGCCTTGAGCGCAGTCGAAATGCGTCTGGTCAATCATTCCACCTTCCTACTTAAACCTGCGATCGTCGCTATCTAATATTCTGCTTTTTAATTGAAATCAATCCATGATCTTGATAGGTTATAAGTAGCAACCCAGTAGGACGATCTTCTAGACTACTCAAGTCAGTAGACGAAATAGTATGTCGCTGCCTTTTCACTCAACTCAAGGCTCAAGACCCATTTTCTTCGCAGGTTGAGCACAGCCAAAACCCAAACCTCACCGTTGGTTAATTTTGTTTTCTTACTGATTGAATCTTATTGAATTGATCAATACATTGCCCTCTTATGAAACACTCAATCAGCTTAATTCCCTTCTCTATTTTCCTCTTTCTGCTGACTCCTTCTGCCCTCGCCCAAGAAGCCGATTATTCCTGCTATCTACAAAATTCAAATAACAGAATCGTTGACCTTTCTAAACTGTGTGGCCAGCCCACCGCCCCTTCCCCTTCAGACTCATTTGTCGCCAACTATCAGCAACTCGCGGGTCAATATTCTCCACCCGTGCGCCAAGCGCTCAACCAATACATTGCACAAAACCGAGCCAGCGCGATCGCAGCCGCCAAAGCCACCTGTCGAGTTCTTAAATTCTCAGGCAGTGCCGCCGCCGATCGCCAACGGGCACTCCTGTCCTACGACTCCTCACCCGATACCCAGGCAAAGCACCAAATCACCGCAAGCCTTGCAGTCACGCACTTTTGCCCCGAACTAAACGGACGTTAGCCCTCTAGGAGGTGTTTTAAAACTCCGTTGCTGCGGTTTCCTCCGACTACTGCTGGGCCTGTTGCCATGGGTCTGAATGGGTGATGTGGAGGATCAGCCTCATGGCAAATTACGGCTAGAGAACGGTTCAAGAGCTATACTGCGTCAGCCTATAGATTTTGGTTTAGAAGGGGTGTGGGGCTGCGCCCCCAGCCATCGTCACCCCTGC
>JAAUOZ010000108.1 GCA_012034655.1 Leptolyngbyaceae cyanobacterium CSU_1_3
GTGCTATTCTGACTTCCAAACTATTCAATTGTCTCGGTTCGGTAGTCGCTCTCCGCTCCCGCTTTCGCTTGGCTTCCCTCGACCGCTTGACTAACATACCCCTATCTCCCTATCCCTGTCAACCCCCCAATCAATTATTTGTTTGATTATTCCCTATTCCCTAAAGCATTTTCATAGGGTTACAAGCTAACAATGTTGGGGTTGCAAGGATTGCTGCGAGTTAATCCAGCCAGGTTTCGACTTCGTTCAACCTGGTTCATTGGTATTTTTCACGCAAATCTCTAAATTTCTCTTATAGATAAAATATCTGAGGGCGATCGTTTCTTTTCAAGCGTGCCGATCTTGATTCCATTCAGAATTCCAAATTAATCATTTTTGATGATCTAGCCATTCAGTGAAGCTCCGTACAACCCTTCTGAATTTGGAATTGCTATTAAGTTAATTGCTCTTCCAACAGAAAGCCCCTTGATGTCTAGACATAAGGGCTTTTGGCTAGCTTATTGGCAGCCTGTTAGAAGCAGGCTAAGCATTACTAACTGGGAAACGCTTGTAGGGCACAACATCTTCGCCAAAGTAGCGAGCGTACTCCGCTCCATCAACGATCGCGTCTACTACGGCTTTTAAGCCGCGATCAGAGAGCAGTTGGCTATATTCCTGAGTTTCTGCTTGAGTGGTTGGGGCACGACCCAGCAGGTGGCGGAACAGTAGCTCGATCGCTTTCAGGTTTGGGTAGGGCGTACAGAAGCGATGACGGTAGGTATCAGAACTTGCTAGTGTCTTAACAAACTCCCGCACGGAGATTTCGTTATTCTGCAACTTACACTCCAAATCGGAGCACCGGAACTCATTCGGGACTTGATCGCTCGATAGGTCTAGCAGTTGACAATAGAGTGCATTGACGACCAGTTCGCTTTCGCTCTGCCCCATGCCCAGGTTCATGCGGAAAATTCGAGCAGGTTTGCGGCGAGACGTATTTGTCTCGATTTCGGCCGATCGTCCCAGATCGCTAAACGTCGGCTTGCTCCTATCCATTTGACGAGCCTGGGCAGCTAAGTCGGCGATCGCCTTGCCCATCATTGGCATTTTGGCAGCATCCATACGCGACTTGGTAGGAGTAAAGCTAGGATTTTCTAGCTTCTTGTCTTGCTTGGTTAGCTTGTTGTAGAGGGTTTGCGTATTGGGGAAGTTAGCGGCTGGCAGGGTTAAGAAGCGGTTATAGGGAACAGTATCTTCACCAAAGGCCTGAGCATATTCCATACTGCTAACCATCACCTCGACAAAGCCCTTGAGACCTTGAGTCGCAAGAATCTGGTTATATTTGCGAATTTCTGCCTGATCTAACGGTGCACGGCCCAGGAAGTGCTTGGTTCCCAGTTCAATCACTTTTGTGTTGGGGTAGGGCGTGTAGAACTCTTTGAGATACAGACTAGAAGTTCCCAATCCTGCAATGAACTCTTTAAGGTTAATTTCACCATTACCCAGTTTGCTTTCTAGGGCGGTGAATTCGTTCTTCACAACGTAGGGGGCAATGTCGCGCTCAAAGATTTGACGGTAAGCGGCCCCTGCCACCACCTTCAGATTGGCTTTATCGCTGAGGCTAGTGAGTTTGAAGACTTTGGTTTGCTCGCGTTTTTTGCTGACACCCTGGTTAATGCGAAGTTGCACATCCGGTTCGGATCGCTTGTCGATGACTGTGCCCAATTCCACAAAGCGAGGGGTTTCATTTGCAACCACCTTAGGCATTCCCTTATCGGCGATCGACCCAACGCGGCTGGTGCGCTGAGACAAACCACCAGGAGTGACATAGCGCTCATAGGGAACGGTGTCTTCGCCAAAGGCTTCTGAGTATTCAAGGCTGTCTAAAATGGCATCGACTACCGCATAGAAACCTTTTTTGGAGGCGATATCAAAGTACTTATTGGTTTCTTGACGGCCGTAGGTAGGGCGACCCAAAAGCCGACGGTGAATGTACTCGATCGCTTTCATGACATATAGCGGAGTCCAATACATACTGCGGAACAGATTAGACTTCGCCAGGCGACGCACAAACTCGCGTACCGGAATCTCACCATTCTCTAGCTTAATTTCATCTACCTTAAGCCGTTGCCCATCGTAGACATCGCGCCCAAACACTTGCAGGTAGGTAGCCCGAATGATTGCCTGGGTGGAACTTTCCGAGAACTTGACGCTGGCTCCTTTGTTGCTGACGGAGCGCTTGCCATAGGTGTTAGAGAAACCTGGTAGCTGATCGAGTTTAAAGACCTTGGGGCCGAGTGTGCCCGGAGCGGCTCCTCTGGCGGTAGGGTTGCTCAGTTGGTTGTTGATGCCAGGTCCGCGGTTGATCAAAATTCGACGGGTGTTTTTGCCAAAGGGAGCCGGACGAGCGCTAGGGTTGCGAGTTTCTTTGGGGAAGATTGCGCCAAACTGAATCTCTAGCGGGTCGTTGCCAGAACCGTAGACGTGCTGGTCGGGCAAAGGCTGGTCGTAGGCGGCAAAGGTTGTGATGAACTGTGGCACTTTGCGGAAAGGAGCGCTGTAGTTAAACAGGTCTTGTTGAGGGCCCCAGTTGCGACACTCTTGCGCTTCTTGCCCTAGACCGCGCAGGTAGGGAACGGTTTCTTCGCCGAAGTAATCGCCGTACTCGTTAGAGTCAACCAGCGCATCTACCAGAGCAGGCAAGCCACCGCTGGAGACGATCGAGAAATATTTCTGCACTTCTTCGCGGCTGCTTGGCCCCCGACCTAAAATATGGCGGAACGCCAGTTCTAGTGCTCGACTATTGATGTAGGGGTCAAAGAAATTTTTGCGGTAGAGGGGAGACTTCGCCAAGCGGCGAATGAACTCCTTCATTGAAATGTCGCCGTTTTTGACCTTCGATTCGAGATCAGAGACCGACAGCGAGTAAGCGCGGGTGATATCTCGCTCAAACACTTGGCGGTAAGCAGCTTTGACTACATCGTTTTTCTCAGAAGTTCCCAATCCGGGCTTCATCGCATACTTAGGGCGACGCTCTGAGGCGTTAGCGTAGATCTGAGGTAGCTGGAGACCTTGCAGATCGTTGGAGGGGCGCTGGCGAACTTTGCTGGAGGGAGTGGGCGCTTTGAATTCGCCAATCAGCACGTCGAAGTATTGGCTCACAATCTCGGCTGCTTCAGCATCGTTGCGGAAGGCGTTGACGGAGGCGGCTTTCATTTCTTGCAGGGCAACGATCGTTGCTTCCCCTGAGCAAGCATTTTCGATAATTTCCCGTAGGCCTCGCACGTTGACAGCAATAATGTTGGGGTCGCCTGCCACGATCGCGTAAGTGGTATAGCGTAAAAACCAACTCAAGTCTCGTAGCGACTTCGCCATGTTACTCGGCCCATAGCGCGCCACATTAATCGGCCGAAAGTTAGCCGGAATGGGACCACTGCTCGGAGTCAAAAACAGTGCACGTAGCCCATCCAGAATGCCATTGCTGTTTCCGCCTGCATAGGTTGTAGTACCTAACTTCATGCTCTCTGCGGTGTTCATGACAGTGCCAGCAATGCTCATCACGGGTTCTTCGGCAGGCTTTTCTAAGAAAGCCATCGGAGAACCTCCCGTAAAGATACGGTTTGCAGCACGGGACACAATCAGTTCCGAGCTACGAGTCAACAATTCAGCGATTTCCAGGCGTTTTGCGCCAGAACTGAAATAGCGAACCAATTCGTCTAGCTCACCCCGCCCCAAGAAGCGGTCTTGTTGTTCTGCCTGGGAAATTGTTGCAACTGGGACTGTTTGGTAAAGTTGCGGGCGCGCAACTGAGCTTCCACCACTTGCCTTAACACTCATTGGATTACTAAAGCTCCCGTTTACGGATCGTTACTGTATTAAATCTGATCAGAGTGTCACCTGGCACTGTCTACTACTTGTCCACTACAGAACTTCTGTTCTAGTCGAGTAATAGAACTATTGAATCAAATGACTATCCAGGGTCAACCACGCTCATTTTTAGATTAAAACGTTTCGGGTTCAACGACTGAATTATTAAAAAGTGTGACAAACTGATTTCTCAAGTTTCTCAAGGCATCATAAAACTCGTGGGTCACTGTCTGAGAAATAGTATAAGTTTTGTAACAAATGGTCGAGCGGTAGTCAGTGAAGTAGCGGGTTAGAATATCCTCTATTCCTGAAATTTTGGCGTTGTTCTGAGTTTAGGAGCGATTTATTAGTATGAAGAAACTGAAGACCCGATCGCAGCATCCCAAAAATCACATTTGCCCGATTTGCTGCATTTTGCCACCGCACATTACCGATCGTGTGATTCTCAATGGTACTGAGTCTCAGCGAGAATGGGCGCTGCAAGCGTTGAGAGAATCGGAGCAGTTTCGGGGTCGGCGGGAGGCTGTGGGGTCAATTCGCTTCATGGCTCCAGCCGGAAGCAAGCGGCGCACAGTCTACAATGCCAAAAATTTGACGGATCTGCCAGGGACGATCGCACGGGGAGAGGGCGACCCATCGACTGGAGATTTGGCAGTCGATGAGGCTTACAACGGTTCAGGTGCAACCTATGATTTCTTTTACGAAGTGTTTAAGCGCAACTCGATCGATGGTTTAGGAATGCGCCTCGACTCCACGGTTCACTACGATCGAAAGTATGACAACGCCTTCTGGAATGGTAGCCAGATGGTCTATGGAGACGGCGACGGAGAACTGTTTAATCGCTTTACGATCTCGATCGATGTAATTGGCCACGAATTGACTCACGGAGTCACACAAAACGAGGCGGCATTAGTCTATCGGGGGCAGCCCGGTGCATTAAATGAATCGTTCTCTGATGTCTTTGGAATTTTAATCAAGCAACGCATTCTCAACCAGACGGCTGACCAATCTAACTGGATTATTGGGGAAGGCTTATTCACCTCTAGAGTGAACGGGGTCGGCATTCGCTCTATGAAAGCTCCGGGGACAGCCTACAACGATCGAGTCATTGGCAAAGATCCACAGCCTGCTGATATGAAGAATATCTACACGGGCACAGCCGACAATGGAGGGGTGCATATCAATTCGGGCATTCCCAATCGGGCATTTTATCTGATGGCAACCGCGATCGGGGGTTATGCCTGGGAGAAAGCTGGCAAAATTTGGTACATCGCATTAACAGAAAGACTTCGAGCCAGATCAAATTTTAGAACGGCTGCCAACACGATGATTTTAATTGCGGGAGAACTGTACGGTCAAAATAGTAAGGAACAGAAGGCCGTCCGAGATGCTTGGAAAACTGTCGGCGTGATCTGAGGAAAAAGAGATGCGAGTTTTGTTTGAACGCACAGGAGGGTTTGCAGGTCTGGTGATGACCGCCACGATCGACACTGCAACCCTCTTACCTCCTGAAGCAAATCAAGTTTGTCAACTAGTGGCAGCAGCGGATTTTTTCAATCTGCCAGCGACGATCGCCTCACCCTCACAGCCCGATCGCTTTCAATATCAAATCACCATCGAGGAAGGCGATCGACACCACACCGTGCAGGTTGATGAATCAGTCATGCCCGATCGCTTATCTCCACTCGTTGAGTGGATGCTGGAAGCAGCACGACGCGGGTAAGGGAAATCTGTTTGATTGCCAACCACCGGGGTGTCACTGCAAGAGACACTTCGACTCATTTCTCATCGTTAGATTCTGGGTGCAGATGACTCAATTCCTCAAGCTGCTGCTCTACTAATTGGAGAACCTGACTGAGAGCAGGCACAACGTTTGTTTGATCAAAGATACCCCGGCTACCGGAGCGCGTACGATCTCGAATCTCGCACACTTTTTTTTGCAACTCTTGGGCGATCGTCAGCGCATCTCGGCTCAAGTCAGCTAATTGCTGCTGTTGATAGAACTTGAGCGCCGCCCCACGCAAAATCTGTAGAGTCGCTTCTTCTCCTTGCGCTTTTGGCATCACTCGCAATCTCAGCAGCAGGCGATTTTTCTGATAAGTTCGCTCTATTTCGACCTGTTTGGGCTGTTGAACCGTTGCCAAAGGAAGATGGGTCAACACTTTCAGTTCATCAATCACCCCCTGAAACACACCCAACGGCAACTCATTCAACACCGATTGCAACACCCCATTCTGACTCCACAAAACTCGCCCACCCCCAGCCCGCCGCTCAAAATAAAGCCGACCAATGCCTCCGGTCAAGATTCGTCCCAAAAGCTCTTGGAGTAGCTGACTGGGCGGCAGCGTTGCCAAAAAATCGGGGGGGCTGTTGAGATATCGAACGGTCGCCGCCAATCCTGGAAGAGCATCACCTGGAGACGGTAAAGGTGAAGGTGCAAGGCTTTCAGAATTGAGGATGAACGTGCGAGCCAGTTCTGGATTGGTAGCGTGAGCTTCTAGCAAGCTTTGTCTGTCGGTGACTGTTTGATGTAAATCGGCTGGCGGTGCAGAGACAGCAGAGACATTAGAGGGCATCATGTCTTCAATCTCATCTGGCACATCAACCAAAAAAGTCTCCTTAGCGTGTTGAGAGATCGGTGGTTCTGTCGCTGCGACGGGTTGCAAAGGTTCAGCCGCCGCCACGGGGTGCTGTTTTCCAGCGTAGCTGAGGTACGCAGAAAGAGCCGCATAGTGTGCTTCTGAGGCAATGCTCTGAGGAATGAGCGAATAATTCATGAAGCTCAGAATTCGGCGCACATAGTCTAGAGCCGCAACATCCTCAAGTGTCACCATGCCGAGGTGCAGGCAGTGATTTTCTAAGGATAGGGGCAAAATCTGGTGATATAGGCAGGCCTCAAACGGTAGAACGCGATCGATGAGTTGAAAAGCTTTTTGAGTGTCCACTTGCACCGATGGTTGATGAGGGTTGAAGGGATACCATTTTGAACCTTGGATTTTAGATCTTTGGATTTTAGATCTTTGGATTTTAGATCTTTGGATTTTAGATCTAAGGTTCATAAATTTGATTGAATGATCGGTCTGAAGAAGCACTGATAACCCTCACGCTTGAAGGTATAAAAGAAAAATCTTCGACTGAAACCTCGGCACGATCGCCCAGTGGAAACAGCATAATAAATCTCTAGCAGATTAACCATCTACAGTACATAAATCATACTAATTTCCTCTCGTTCCGGAATGCCTTCGGCTTGAGACTGATTCTGCCCTTGCCCTCAGTGCGGCTGACATTTCCCTGTTCTGGCGATCGCTGCCCATCCTCAGTTTTGGGGGTGAGCCTCCAACCTCTAACGATCGAGGATTCAATAAAACCTGAACTTGCCTTCACCCTCACCCTGGAGGAGAAGGAGCCAGATTTCTAGCTCCCCTTCTCCCAACTTGGGAGAAGAAGGGTTGGGGGATGAGGGTGGTCTTCGATTGCGTAAGTCCTGTTAAAAAAGATATGACCTTCTGACCTTTGCCCTTTGACTTCGCTCAGGACGCAAGCTGGCAGAGCGAAGTCGAAGACAGCGGGTAACTTGTTCGCCTTATGCCGGTGTCCGTTTGCCTACTTCCCGCCTGATCGCCCCCAACGTCTCACCCAAAGAGCCTTTGAAAATGTTGTAGAACACATCCTTTGGGGTTCCTGATTTGGGCTGCGCTTCGACGATCTGCGTGATCAAGACCTGATTGGCTTTTGCTCCGGAGAATGGGGCGATCGGTTGCACCGTCCAATATCCTTTGAGGCTGCCCAGATCGCCGTCTAACTGTTGAAAGTCGATACGAGTTTTGGCTTTTTCGGTAATGGTAGAGCGAACCCGCGATCGCACGCTAACCAAAAAAACCTGACGAGCATCGATCTGCTCGACCACTTTGCGATCTCCGTTCGATTCTAAAATTCGACTCGACACGACGTTCGGTAGAAACTTAGAAAAGTTACTGTAGTCGGTCAGCACAGACCAAGCGACATCGGGCGAAGTTTTGACCAACACCCTGGCCGTATATTTGCCCTTCTCACCCGTCACCAAGGGTTGACCACTTCTCAGCGCGGCCCGATCGGAGGCAGGGAGTTGATCGACGGCACTATTAAAAAGTTGAGCAGAAGATAGAGGCGAGGCGATCGCAGAAAGAATAGTGAAGCTTCCTACCCAGAAATAGAGTTGTAAACGCTGTAACATTACTCCTCCCGCTAGAAGTCAAATTGGCAAGCTTCATTCTAATCCTTTGAGTGATCTGTCAAGAATTTTTAGGAGGTTAAGCATTAAAGCAAGCCAGATGAAGGGTTTCGACGACGCTCAACCCTTCTCGATCGAAAATTTTGAGCCTTGAGCGCCGTCGAAATGCGTCTTATATGCGTCTTATAAATAACTCCGCCCTCCCTCTCAAAAATCACCGTAAGAGTTGCGAAAAATGTAACCGACTGCACGATCACACCTAAGCAATGGCAAAGTAAGAACATTCACACCTCTATCTAAATCAGATTCAGTGAGGAGCGACCCCCATGACTCGTTTAGTTTCAACCTTGACCCGCAATCGCTGGAAAGCTTTGCCCCTATTACCCCTGGTACTAGGTTTTGCCATAGGCAACTTTGCCAGCCCTACCTTTGCCCAGGAGAAATTTATGCGATCGCTAACCGTGAGTGGGCGAGGTGTTGAAGACATCCCAACCACGCTAGCCCAGGTAAGACTGGGAGTAGAAGTGCAGGGTAAAACTGCGAACGAGGCCCAGCAAGAAGCGGCCCGACGATCGAACTCAGTCGTGACATTTCTTAAATCACGCAGTGTTGACAAGTTAGAAACGACGGGAATTAATCTCAATCCGGTTTATCGCTACGACAACAACACTCAGACCTTAGTCGGATACAACGCCACCAACAGCGTCAGTTTTCGCCTCTCGACCGAAAAAGCTGGCGCTATTTTGGATGAAGCCGTCTCAGCAGGAGCCACTCGCATTGATGGGGTCAGTTTCGTTGCGACCGATGAGGCGATCGCCGCTGCCCAAAAGCAAGCCTTGCGAAAAGCGACGCAAGATGCCCAAAGCCAAGCTGATTCAGTGTTCAGTGCCCTTGGTCTCACCCGTAAAGAAATCGTCAGCGTTCAAATCAATGGAGCTTCTACCCCACCGCCTCGGCCCTATGAGTTGGGTGACATGGCCGTCAGAAGTGCTGCCGCCAAAGCACCATCGCCTGTAATTGGGGGCGATCAGCGCGTAGAAGGGTCGGTTACGTTGCAAATTAGCTACTAAGGATCGTGGGTTAAATAGCCTGTAAAGCTTATAAGTCTCTTCTGTTCTCATTCCCTAACCCCTGCTCTCAAGTTTGGAGAAGGGGAACCGGACTCTTACTTCCTCTCCCAACTTGGGAGAGGGGCGGGGGGTGAGGGCGAGGCAACTTTGCAAAATCCCCTGGAGGAGGGTTGAGGATAGAGTATTCGGGCCAGAGTTCTATTCGCGATCGGAAGGTCGATTGACCCCAAAACCTGCAAAATCCCTCTCAAGTTAGGGGTAGAAGACTATCTCTCTGGGGCAATTTGTCTTAGGATTTGGAGGAAGAAATTTTTAGTCACTCCCTATAATAATGAACTCTTCTCCAGAACCGCCTCCTTCGCGCAGAAGACTCGAACCTGACGAACTAGTTGCTATCTTGGTTGCCTTTGGCAGCATTGGCGCTATCTTCTTTTGGGCGATCGGTCAAAAAGACTCTGGCTTTGATTTTGCCTCTTTTTCTGCGCCCCTTCTTTCACCTACAACCCGCCCAACCTCCAGCCCAGCTTCTAGTTTACCTGGGGCAACTGTTCCTCCAGAGGGGCGATCGACGATGCAGCCCTCGACGACAGCCAGGGCGACGCTTTCGCCCGAAGCCGTCCCTGTTATCCCTCCGACCTCCAATTTTCAGGCTGTCCCTGTGCCCGTTAGCCCAGCACCCTCTGCCACGATCGACTCTGCTCCCGCGTCTATAGCATCGCCCACTCCCCCAACCGTCACCGCCTTTACCGACGTACCTGCCACCTCCTGGGCTACCCCCTACATCGCAGAACTCACTCAACGGGGAATTCTCCAAGGATTTCCGGATGGCTCCTTCCAACCTGATAAGCCGATTACACGGGCTGAGTTTGCCCAGGTTGTGAGCAAGGCCTTTGACAAGCCAAAAGCAAGATCAGTCTTATCTTTTCAAGACTTGGCAGGCGACTATTGGGCTAAGGGAGCGATCGATGAAGCCGTCCAAACCGGGTTTCTGAATGGCTATCCAGAGGGAGTGTTTCGCCCTGATCAGACCATTCCCTTGTCTCAGTTGCAAGTGGCCCTCGTGACCGGGCTGGGCTTAAAGCCGCAATCTGATCCTGTGCAGGTCGTGAACAAATTTGAGGATGCAAAAGAAGTGCCAAGATGGGCGATCGACAAAATCGCCACTGCGATCGAAGCCGGACTGGTGACGGGCTATCCTGATGCAAACAAGCTGACACCTAATCGAGGTGCAACTCGCGCAGATGCAGCCGCTCTAGTTTACGAGGCAATGGCAAACGAAGGCAAAGTTAAAAAAATTCAGCGATAGTGTGTACTTAAGATTCTGGAGAACTGGCGACCTTTGATTTCACAAATCCTGAGATCCGTCGCCAGTTTGCTCTGACCACTTTTCTCTGGGCGATCGTATGTAGAATAACAAACGCTAAGAAGGTGTAAGAGAGCCAAAAATGAAGGCTTCTTCCCACTTCTACCATGGCTGAATTTTGAGGAAACAGATCAGGAAGGACGATTCCAAAAAACTTAACGTTTTTATTTTTAAATGAATTAGACAGCAAAAAGCCAGCAACAGGAACCGCCCACATAAAAATATACAAGCTAGAATGGAGCGCAAACGTTTTAAACCAATCTGGTGTAAACTTTGGTGAACGCTTTGTATACTTGCGCCACCACACTCGCAGCAACACTAAAATTCTCCAACTCAGCAATGCCATCGTCAACACGCCGATCGACTTATGAAAGTCATACAACCCTCCTCGAAATGATACCTCCCTCGGCAACTGCGCCATCACCGTTCCCACGACAAACAGCACCAAATAGCAGGCTGCCATCCACCAATGGACTGACATCAGTTGCTTAAATGCCGAGTTTAGCCTCGATCGAGTTGCACTTTGTTGAGATAAATTCATTAGTGGGTCTCCTGAGAATTAGCAAAGATTGGAGGCATTCAAGCCAATCAGGCAAACCACTTGATTATAAAAACTTAATTAAAGGTTGTGTGCTCAATTTTCTGCAAGATGAAGAATGAAAACTAGACGACTCCAATAGCAACCAAACAACAGCCACCTCATTTCTCATTTTTCAATCATCTCCTGCATCGCATTCTGCAAATCTTGCGTCAAATCTGTAACCGCTTGCTTTGCAGCCCGACGATTGGTCTGATAAGTTTCCCAGCGATCGCTGACTGAGATGGGTTGCCCGATCGTCACATAGCCCTGTTGCTTCCCTAGTTTGGGTCGCTTAAAGGGGTTGCCACCTTTGATTCGGGTGATTGTATCCCACGCCAAAAGGGTAGTTTCTGCAAAGCGTTCTACGGTGGGTTTCTCTAAAATGTAGCGACCCGTCACTGCGACAAAACATTCGACCAGACGCATATGCCAGATGCGAAGATGTGCCTCTTCAGCGATGCGATCGGCAAGTCCTCGTTCGAGGGGCGATAGCGTTTCTAAACTTAAGTCTTCACGATACACATAGTCCCAACCTGCCTGTTCTAGTTTGCGACAGCGATCGATAACGCTTCCTTTCGGTTGAATATTAAAATATTGTTCTGCAACTTGCAGCGCAGCATTCATCAAAGCATCTAATCGCGTTGCAAATTCTGTATTTGATTTGGGTAAAAAGCTTTCTGATTGTGATGGCTCGATTATAACCGTAGACCCAAGAGGCTGATGATAAAACCGTGTATAGTATTGTTCCATAATCGTCAGCAAATGTTCTGCTAACTCATAGAGCCTGCGATAGAGATGCCCATCTCCCGACCATTTTTTTGGGATGATGCCAATGTCAGTTTCTAGCTCGCCGATCAGCTTTTCTAGGGCTTTCCAGGGGGGCGTAAGGTAGCGATATTGAATCCCTAGGGGAACGATAAACACTTGCTCCGATCGTCCTGCTTTCTGCAAATCTTCAACACACCAAAACCCAAGCTGGGCCAGTCCGGGTTCTAAGGGGCTGATGATTTCGTTGTGCCCGTTGGTTGCGCCTTCGGGAGCCGCCAGGAGAGGGAATTTGCCATTCGCCAGGAGGTTGCGAGCAGAGCGTAAGCCCGTGCGATCGAGCTTGCCGCGATGAATGGGAGTGCCCCCCAGTTTAGAGTAGAGCCAGCCCATCGGAGAACCTGCCCACAGAGGAATGCCGCGATCGTACATAAAGTGAGCGTGAATCGGACGCTGAAGTGCAATTCCCTGCTTTTGTGCAACGTTTGGCATTAGAGAATAAAGCAAATTTGCAATGGCAATGGGATCATCCACACTAGGATGGCGAAATGCTAACAGCAACCGAATTTTACCCGCTTGAAACTGCTGATAGAGATCTACTAATTGTTCAACATTATCGGCTTTAATATCAGTTAGTGAAGTTTTGCTCCGCGTCCACAATGGCAGCATTAACTGCATCAATCGCACAACTTTGGGGTCAAGATCGGGGGGGATGAAATTCGAGGGGGGGCTGAGCTTGAATGGTAGGGCGAGGCAAGGGGTTTCTCCTGATATTAAGGGCTGACAAAATAGCAATCAACGCTATCTTAAAAGCTAGATTTCCCATTGCTGAGCAATTCGTTACAGATTGAAAAGCGTCCTTAGATGGAGCAAATTTTTCAATTCAAACATCCCTAAAAAATAAAAATTAGCCTCAGTTGCCACGGGGATAAGTCACGAATCAATTCAACGTGACGGATAAATTCTCGAAAGTAAAAGCGCCGTTCTGACTCAGAAAGATCAAGCCAAAACTGAGGAATTGATACAGTTTGAGCGATCGCGCTCAGATTGACAGGCGGCAGTTGAGCTTGGTTGCGTTGCAGTTCGGCGATTTCAGTCTGAATTTTGTAGGCGCGAAGCTTTGCCGTTTCGGTATCTAAAATGCCGCTTTCAACGAGTGAAGGAAGCTGAGGCAAAATGCTCTTCTTGTCCGCGATCGCGTTTGTAATTCTTTGTTTAATGCGATCTACATCGGGCATATTTACGGCTGCACTGCGCGGGGCAACTCTCACAAATTTGCTCGATCGTGGCTTGCAAAATGTCCCCATAGGCGATCGCTCTACACTTCGGTTGCCGAAGACAATTGCTCGGACGCAAATACAAATATTCTGGCGCTTTTTTGTGGCGCGGAGCGACACGAGTAATGGTCATAGGTGATTGGCAAGCCTGACAGATGACCAACCCAGCCAGCGATCGTGGGGCGCTGGCCGTTCGAGCCGGGAGGCGGCAATTGCGCTTTAGTAAGCGATCGATCTGGGCAGCTTCATCTCGCGTAAGAATTGCCCCGTGGGTGTCGGCAATTACTTCACCAGTTTGATATTCTAAATCGCCCCGATACACAACATTAGACAACCACCGTCGCCCCGTAGAAGCAGAAATTTTCTTGCTATATTTCTTCTCTAAATAACGCACTGCACCCCGCAGCGAACCATACAAAATGAATTGCTCAAAAAAATCTTTGACCACAGGAGCGGTAGCCCGATCGACCACGTAGCGGTTTTTGCTACGACGATAGCCATAGGGCGCTCTACCCGGTGGGGGCAGGGCATTGATACGGTTGTGGGCGTGTCCTTGGCGAATGCGCCGACTTCGTTGATTTTGCTGCATTTGTTGCAAAAGTTGCAGCAGATCGGAACGCAGATCGAAGTCAGAAGTTGTGCCATTGTTAAGGGCAGGTGCGATCGTGATTAGCTGCACACCCAGATCTTCAAATTCGCTGAGGCGATCGCTGACTTCTGGCAGGGTGTCACCCAACTCTTCTAGCCGTCTAATCAGTAAATAATTTGCAGGCTCAGTTTGGCAATCTGCTAGAAGTTTTTGTAATTGAAGACGTGTTGTTTTTCCTGTTGCAATATCCTGATAAATTTGATCAACTTCCCATCCCCAAAGATGAGGATCGGGCGTTGATTCTAGTAATGGATCGCTATAGAGATAGGCGATTATTTTCATTAGAGTTCATGTAATCGCTAAGCTTTAGAATATATTTATTTTTAGTGTTGTAAAAAATATTTCAAGACGGTTCTAAAGTTCATCGCATTACTTGAGCGATCGCAGCCTATTAGCTCGGCAATATTTGTTCTGACTCGTTTGGAGGTTGTGCTTCGACTTCGCTCAGCACGCAATGGCTTCAGTGGGTTTCGACTCCCCTCAACCCACGCCAAGTTGCCCATGTCAGAGCCTAGGTTGCCAATTTTTTAATAGGCAAAATCAGGCAACGGACAAAACCAGCCCCGCAAAAATATTTTGCTATTCTCCTAGCTCAATCACATTGCCATCGGGATCTTGCACAAACAGCGCCGATCGTCCCGATGCACTCATCTGAAACTCCCAGCCGTGGGCAATCAATTGCTCCTTTGCGGCACTCAAATCGGCGATCGCAAACGCAAGATGGCGATTTCGTCCCCACTTCTCTGAATTCTGCAATTTTGATAGGCCTTGTGCCGCAATCAAATGAATCTGAAACCCACCGACTTCATACCACACCCCCGGAAACTTGAGCACCCGATCGACCTTCGCCAATCCCAAAACTGTCCCATAAAAATGTTCAGCCTTCGCTAAATCAGACACCAACAGAGCCGCATGAAGAAAAGTTGTAATTTGCATCGCGATCGCCCCATCACTTAAATTCAGCATAATCGGTTTGAACTTCTGCGAAAAAATTCCTTTTCTGCCTAAATCGGACAAAATGCTATGACTGCCACCCTGCAAAGTGTGCTCAAGGCGAAGCAGACAGCCAGGCTAGATTCGGCATTTAACCCGTAAGCGCTGTCTTACGCGGTTTGACCAAAGCTACATTTGAGCCTCAAATTTGCGATCGCCGATCAGAACATCTGATCTACGCTCTAAAATCAAATCATGGAAATTCTCTCAGTTAGCCTCACTAACTTCAAGTCGCACAGCGATCGCCAGTTCTCCTTTCAACCCGGAACCAACGCAATCTGCGGCGAAAATGGTGCGGGCAAAACCAGCATTCTCGAAGCAATCGCCTGGGTTTTGTTTGACCACAAGGGCGACTATCGCGTAGAAGACCTGATTCGCAATGGGGCAGCCAGCGCCCAAGTTCGGGTGGCGATCGTCTCTAGTCAAGACCAACGCACCTACGAAGTGCAGCGTTGCACCCGATCGGGCTACACCCTCTACGATCCTCAACTGGGAGAAAAGCTGGGCTACACGCGCATCAAAGAAGAAGTCTTGCCCTGGCTAAGGGGACACCTGGGCGTTGCACCGGGAACCGATCTGGCAAAACTATTTGCCAACACGATCGGCGTTCCGCAGGGCACATTTACCGCCGACTTTTTGCAACCTGCCGAAAAGCGTAAACCGATTTTTGACACCATTCTCAAAGTCGAAGAATATCGCCAGGTCAACCAGCAAATGTTGACCCTAGAGAAATTTGCAAAGTCTGAAACTGAAGGCTTAGAGCGCACGATCGCCCAATATGAAGAATCGCTGCAAGACTGGGAAACCCTGACCGAAAAGCATCAGGGGCTGAGCCAAGAAATCGAACAACTCACCGTTCAGTTAGCCCAATGGCAACATCGCCTCGCAGAACTGCACACCGAGCAAGAACGTCTCAGCGCCCAATCTGCCCAAATGCAGCAAATCACCCGCGAGTTAGAAAAATTGACGGCGCAGATTCAGTCTCAAACGTTGCTCGTCGATCGTCTTCAACTAGACTTGCAAGCCGCCGAAAAATCCGTTGAAATTTGCACTAGCCGTCGCCTCAGCTATCAAACTGTTTTGCAAGCAGAAACAACGCTACAGGAGCTAGAGAAAAACCGCGAAGCGCAACAGAACTTAATGCAACAGCGTCAAGGCTGGGTGAAACAGGAAAGCGATCGCCAAACCAAACTGGCAACAATCACGCAACAACGAGAACGACGATCGCATATTGAATCGGAAATTCAACGCCTTGATCCCCTCATTGAAACTCAAACTGAACTCGAACATCAACAGCAAACCCTCAACCAACACCTACAAACCTGCCAAAGCTGGAGGCAAACCATCAGCCGCGACGAAAAACGAGTGACCCAGCTAGAAACCCGTCGCCAACAACTCAGCGCAGAGATCGAGAAACTAGAAGCACTGGGGGCGATCGTCCAAAAAATTCCCCAACTCGAAGCCCAACAAGATCGCTATCAGCAACAACTCAGCCGCATCGATGCCGCCACTCAATTCGAGGCAGATCTGCGGCAGATAGTCACCCAGGCACAAAAGCGTGAGGGCATCTACACCCATCAAATCCAAGCTGCGACCTCCACTCTCAAAGAACTTCAGCAAGCCGCCCCTCCTTGGGCAACCCACCTAGAGGAGATCCTCACGACCCTGGGCAATGGCTCCAAACTGCAAGGGCAACTGATGCTAGATCTCCAGGGCATTTTGGATGATTTGTCTGAGCAGCTACTCGCCGATCGCCTCAAGCAACATCTGCAAGAAGTCCAAACTCAAATCAGCATTGCCCGTCAGCATCAAGTCCAGTTCCTCACATTGGAAGCCAAATTTGACCAAGAAGAAGCCCTGGCGATCGAAGTTGAGGAGGTGCGATCGCATCTGTCCCACTCTCAAGCGCAACTCGCCAGCGAACCCGACCTTCAGCAGCAGCTAGCCCATCTGAAGGGGCAACTGCAAGCGTTAAACGACCCCCGCACCCAGCACCGTCTGCTGCAACAGGAACTCAAACAACAGGCAAACCTTGACGTTTTGCAACGGCAAACTCAACAGGCATTGCTTGATGTGCAGTCCACGATCGCCGATCTCGATCGCCAACTCGCCACCTTTACCACTCTCAGCGATCAAATTCGTGAACAGCAGTCACTCCGAGAAGCCCATCGCGCTTACTATCAGCAATACCTCGAACATCAACAGTCCGCCAATAGTTTAAAGGGTCGTCAACAGCAATTGCAGGAAGCGATCGCTCAGCTAGAAAATTTGCAACAGCAAACCAAAAAATTTGCAACAGAAAAAACACAGCTAGAAGAAACCTACGATCCTACAAAAGTTGAAGCCACCCAAACCGCCTATCGAGAAGCTCAGACGCAAAAAATTACGCTGAGCGCAATGCTACCAGAAAAAACAAAACGCCTGGAGGAATACGATATTCAAATCGTAAAACTGCAAACAATTCGAGAAAAGTATCGCCAAGCTCAATTGGAACTGAAACGCAAACAGAAGGTCGATCGCTTCATCAAATTTGCACGTAAGTCATTCAAAGAAGCAGGCCCACGGATTACAGAACGCTACGTTCAAAGCATTTCTCGCGAGGCAGATAAGCTCTTTCGGGAGTTGCTCAATCGCCCTAACGTCGCCCTTCAGTGGACGCGAGACTACGAAATTTTGGTGCAAGAAGGGGCCCATTCTCGCCGATTGATTAACCTCTCAGGCGGCGAACAAATGTGTGCAGCGTTGGCGGTTCGTCTGGCGTTGCTCAAGGTTTTAGCAGATATCAATATTGCTTTCTTTGATGAGCCAACAACCAATATGGATAGGGTCAGACGAGAAAGTTTGGCGGAAGCGATCGCGCAGATCAAAACCTTTCGCCAGTTGTTTGTGATCAGTCACGACGACACCTTCGAGAAGGTGACAGAAAACATCATCCTGGTCGAACGTGAGTAGTCTCGTCAACTTAGGATCGAAGATTTAATCCACAATCCTTAGGAACATGGATTAAATAATGCCGTCCACTACAAGGGTGTCTTGCCCTCACTCCAGCCTTTTCCCAAGTTAGGAGCGGGAGCAGGAGTCCGGTTCCCCTCTCCCAAGTTGGGAGCAGGGGTTAGGGGATGAGGGCGAAGATCTCCGGCATTGATCAATCCACAATCCTTAG
>JAAUOZ010000109.1 GCA_012034655.1 Leptolyngbyaceae cyanobacterium CSU_1_3
TACGTCTCCTTCTGCCCCTCTACCTCCCTACCCTCTCAGTGGAGAAGGGAACCGGACTCTTGCTTGCTCCCTCCTCCCAACTTGGGAGAGGGGGCGGGGGGGGTGAGGGCGAATCCAAAGCCTTACAGTTTATTTAATTCTCATTCCTTAGTTGGAATTAGTAGACTTGTTATCAAACCCATCGGGTGCTTTAGAGTCAACGGTCGCTGCCTTGGGAATCGATAGCACCGGACGGTCAAGCGCCACCAATAACCCTTCACTGCTCATAGGACGCTCTTGAGGAGTCTGAATTGAAGGCTGACTAGCCATTTCTGGAATTGGAGACCTGCCGATCGGCGAGAAAATCGTGACCGCGCCAACAAACAAAGCCGCGATCGCGGTTCCACTCCAGACCAGTGAAAGTTTGGGCTGGCGATCAATTCGCGCAAAGACCTGCTGTACGGTGGCCTCGACAGGCTGGCTGGGCACAGGGACGGGTAAAGAACGGAAACCTTGGCGTAACTTCAGGAGGCGAGAGTGAAGCTGCTGCACGGTTGCATCGGTCGATAACCACTCTTCTACCTGCTTACGCTCGGCCGCCGTCACTTCGCCGTCTAAATAGGCACTCAGCAATTCAAAACGGTCGCGCTGTAAAGTGTTGGACTCAAACTGCCCCTGATGCTTCTTGCCGTCAGAGTTTGCCGGATCGATCGGAGATGGTTGCATGGAATTTTTGTGCGAATCAAAATCGGGTTTCATCTTAGGATCACTTCACTTGAGAATACCCAGTCATCAACAATCGCTAGTCTACTAAGTCAAGCTGAGAGCTTCAACTCTCAATGATTGCCTTTAATGGGGAAAATATTATCAAAAACAACAGACAACTTCATGAAGATTACACAGTCTTCAAACTTCACTTAGCCGCCGTTCAGGTAAGTCTGTAACTGAGATTGAAGTCGATGTCTGGCTCTGGCGATCCTGGATTTCACTGTGCCCAGCGAAACCCCTGTCAGTTCTGCGATCTCTTCGTAGGCCATACCTTCAATTTCTCGCAGTACGATCGTGGTGCGGAAGACTTCGGGCAAATCGGCGATCGCCTCGTTTAGCTGGTCATAAAATTCACGGGTCGTCAAGTCTTCTTCTGGGCCAGGTGTCTCGGAGGCGATTTCCCAGTCTAGTTGCCCATCTTCGACTGAGAGGGGCGCATCCAAAGAAAGAGGACTGGCGTTTCGTTTGCGCTTTCTCAACTCGTCATAAAACAGGTTGGTGGCAATCCGACTTAGCCAACCGCGAAACTTGACAGGCTCGTTTAGGCGTTTGACGTTGCGATAAACGCGAATCCAAACTTCCTGAGCTAGATCAGCACGGTCTTGCCAATCGGGGGCCAAGTGATAGAGAACTTTGTCCACATGGGACTGATACCGCCGCATGAGTTCAGCGAACGCTGCTTTCTCCGGTCGGTGTCCCGTCTGACACTGCAAAACCAAATCGTAGTTAGAGAGTTTTTCTGCTTGCACTGGCATGTGAGGGGCTGTTGCCTCAACCGAAGACCAGGATACAGGAAGGGATTGACTCATGGGCGGAATTTACGAAACGTTCCTTACTTTCCTCCCACGACCTGCCTTCTGCTTGAGAAGTTCCCTAAAGGTTTCCTATTCCTTTCGTTGTTCTACCAGCATATCTCGCGCAGGGAACAATTTTTTTCTACCTGTAGAGCCAGCTTGTTTTTGGGCTGAGGTTCTTCTTTAGTATCGCGATAGAATATTGGGGTCAGCTTGATAAAAGCTTTACTTACGCCAAGGAACGATCGCCATTAAGGTTGTAATCTGAGCTTGCGCTACCCGGAGTTGCTCTCCACTGGTTTCACTCGGCAAAGGAGAAGAAATTCCTGCAAAGTAGCTCAACGAAAATGTAATTGTGATGGCCAAAACTAATTTGTTAAACATAGCAACCTTCCTTCACAACGCCTAAAATCAACGATGCCGGCCGAATTGTAGATTTAGAACCCCTGCTTGAAATACTGTTGACCCACTCTTTAAATACCGTTGACCCACTCTTTAAATAAAAGAGTGATTAAATATCAATGAATAGATTAGGGAGGATTTAGTGCCCTGTTTTAGACTGTGAGATCAAAATTAAATGAGGTCAAAACTTACTACTGAAAAAGTGTTATGTGTTGAACTTCATAGACGATCGGACTACCTCCGGAAGAAACACTCAGATTTAGATTGCACCCAAAAAAGTTAACCTTATTTCTACATTCAGTCGGACTCAGCCCATCAAACCGCGAGTTAGATACCCCAATTTCAAAGCTCACAAGTTAAAGCTACGAACACAAGTTAAAGAAATGGCGGCAAAAGTTCACAATCCATCTCTGTCGAGAACGCTCATGTTTTTGTGTGTCGGCACGGGGCTTTTGCTGGTTGGGGTGCAGTGGCCAGCCAGCAACGTTTCTAAATTGTTTGCGTCTGGGTTGCAATGGACTCAACCCAAACCAAAGCCGAACCCTTCACCCTCTCAGCCTTCTCCCATCCCTGACTCCAAAATTGTGGTCGATTTGAGCGATCGTCGCGTTTTTCTCTACAAGCAAAATCGTCGCGTTGCCAGCTACCTAGTGGCGATCGGGCAGGAGGGCTGGGAAACCCCAACTGGCTCCTTCAAAGTGCTGCAAATGTATCGCAACCCAGTGTGGCAACATCCGATTACAGGGCAAAAAATCTTACCTGGCAAGAAAAACCCTTTGGGCCAGTGGTGGATTGGGTTCACCAACCAGGAAGACCTGCTGATCGGTTTTCATGGCACTGCCGAAGAAGATTTGCTGGGGCAAGCGGTCTCCCACGGGTGTGTGAGAATGAAGAATCTTGATATTGGCAAAATCTATCGTGAGGTGGCGATCGGAACTCCTGTCACCGTGCGTCCTTAAATTTGAAGCTTAGACATAACGTCAATTCGATGCCGCTAACAGTGCCTCATCCTCCTGCTTCCCAAGAAGACGGAGGAGCCAGACTTTGAAGTCCCTTGCCCTGGGGAGAGAGGTTTGGGTTGAGGGCAAAAGTCCAGTGGTTGAAATGACGCTGCTAAGCTTTGAGGACACGCACAAAAAATATCCACTCAAGATAAATGCATGTAAGGGCACAGCATTGCCGTGCCCTTAGCGTGGGTGCATGATTTGTCTTACAAGTCCCTTACAAGATTTTTACCTGAAGGTGGGCGATTTCTGAGCACAGCCCTACCTTTGGTAACGGGGATGGCAATGTCATGCCCCTAGGACACGCGATCGAGTTTGCGTCAGCTATTTTCAGAACGTTCTCTATGACTCAAAACTGGGAGCATAGGCCTGAAGAAGAGCACTTACCTGAGTAAGAATTTCGTCCTTAGAACTCTTGCCAATCGCTTGGCGTTCTGGGAAGAATTCGGGTCGATCTAGGTTGCGGGTGATGGCTTCTCCGACCTGTTGAGCAATTAGGCCTTGCAGTTCTTCTTTGGCTCTTAGGCGCTGGTAGGTTGCCCCCTCTTCGGTTGTGGCATACAGGGGCATCAATCGATTGAGCGCATAAGCTGCAATATCTCCTAGGTCTAACGTGCGATCGCTGGTCGCTTCGATCTCCGCTACTCGTGCGATCGCCTCCGTCAACACCAATTCTTCCATAACGTTGATGAATTGTTTTCGGGGAACTGCTACAACCTCACCCGTCAGGAGCGCACCCATTAGGCGATCTAAAGCCATGTATTCTTCGATCGAAAGCTCAGAGGCCGTGTCGCAGATGCGCCCCACTTCTGCTTCCATCGCTGGCGTTAAGTAGCCGTCTTGTAGGGCCTGTTCAACGATCTTTTCAATGCTCATAGCGCCTCTCTAAAACTCCAAGCAGCAGTTTGAATGGACTAACCCCGGAATCATTTTGCCCTAGATTCTGTGTCTGGCAACACTTTAATCTTGCTGAAACCCGAAAAGTTATGCAAATTGCGAATCGTCAAATCTAAGCTCTGACCGTAACTAAGGACGAGTAATAACTAACACAGAAGTGTGAAAGTTTTGACACACATTTTTAACACAATTGCGGCAGTCAAAACTCACAAATCTTCGATCGTGCGTTTCATTCTCACGGCCATCACAAGCAATTCTTGCGGGTCATGATTCTGAGCATAGATGAAGAAGCGCTGGAATCTCATAAATATGGCCTCATTCCCCAGAATCTCATAAATAGTTTTACCTCGATTGTTAGAAAAGCTTCGCTACATAGTAGAAAAATCCCATAAAGCCTTGTCCTGCGGTTCCATTGATTATGAAAACTTAGTATTCTGAAGTTAATAGAGCGTAATATTTCTTTCTAATATTCTGGAAACTTGTGCAAGAAGACTTCAGGCTGATCGTTGATCTAGTAACTGTCTTGGCTGCGGCTGCCGCAGGAGGGTTACTGGCTGCCCTACTCAAGCAACCAGTTCTCTTGGGCTACCTACTAGCAGGAATCGTTGTCGGCCCAACTGGGCTAGGGCTGATCAAAGAATTGATCCAAGTAGAAACCCTGGCTCAGTTTGGTGTTGCCTTCTTACTCTTCGCCCTGGGAGTTGAGTTTTCTTTCTCAGAATTGAAGAAAGTGAAAGCTATCAGCCTAGGGGGGGGTGGCTTACAGATCGCCCTGACGATTTTAGTGACCACTCTGGCGGCGATCGGGCTGGGGTGGGTTTCTTCCCCAGCGCAGGGTGTTTTCTTGGGCGGCATTCTTTCCCTTTCCTCGACCGCCGTTGTGTTGAAATGCCTGATGGAGCGCAACGAAACGGGCACTCCCCACGGTCAGGTGATGCTAGGAATTTTGGTAGTGCAAGACCTGGCCCTGGGTTTGATGTTGGCAGTGCTGCCTGCGCTGGATAAGCCAGCCGAAGAAATTAGCCTAGCGGTGGGGTGGGCCCTCCTGCAAACCGGACTCTTTGCCCTGGGAGCCGTCGCCGCAGGAATTTGGGTCATTCCGCCGCTCTTGAGGCTGCTAGCAAAAACCGAGAGCCGCGAACTATTTCTATTAGGGGTCGTTGCGATTTGTTTGGGCATTGCCTTGCTGACTGAGCACTTGGGGCTGTCGATCGAAATGGGGGCCTTTGTGGCTGGGCTGATGATCTCGGAGGCAGAATATGCCGATCAAACCTTGACCTACGTGGAGCCATTGCGGGATATTTTTGCGTCGTTGTTCTTTGCGGCGATCGGAATGCTGATCGATCCCATTTTTCTCTGGAACAACTTAGAACTGATTTTGGGATTGGTGGTGCTGGTTTTTGTGGGCAAATTTTTGATTATCACTCCCCTGGTCAGGCTCTTTCGCTATCCCCTCAAGACAGCACTGATAGCCGGACTAGGACTGGCTCAGATTGGAGAATTCTCGTTTGTGCTGGCCAGTGAAGGACAGTCTCTTGGCTTAGTCTCCCGGCGGGTTTATCTGTTAATTCTCGGCACAACTGCCGTCACCCTGGTGCTCACACCCTTCGTGCTGCGATTGGTTCCCAAACTCTTTGACTGGGCAGAATCAATCCCCTGGCTCAAGCGCTATCTTGAACCAACCGACTTGCCCCTGGGAATTGCAGAGGATTTGCCGATTCACAACCATGTGGTGGTTTGTGGATATGGACAAGTTGGACGCAATATTGTGCGACTGTTGCAAGATCACGATTACCCGGTTCTGGTGATCGACCAGTCTGAGAGCCGAATTCAGCAGGTGCGAGAAGCGGGCCTTCCCTATATTTATGGCAATGCAGCGAGTCTGCATGTGTTAGAGAAGGCGGGAGTTGCCCAGGCAAAAGGTATGGCGATCGCGCTTCCTGATCCTATGAGTACGCGCCTTTGCCTCAAACGTTCCCTCGAAGTTGCACCTGATTTAGATGTGGTGGTTCGGGCTAACAAAGATAAAGATATTGAACTGCTCTATCAATTAGGGGCGCGAGAAGTAGTGCAGCCCGAATTTGAAGCCAGTCTAGAACTGTCGGCTCACTTGCTCAGTGGCAGAGGTCTCCCGCTCATGACTTTGCAAAAAGAAATGCAGGAAATTCGCAACTCTCACTATTTAGAACTGCGTCCAGAGCGCCCATCCTATGAGATTTCTCGCGATCTCAAGGCGGCAACGGGTGAGATGAATGGCAAATGGTACGCGCTTCCCGAAGATTCTCCCCTGCTGGGCATGACGATCGAAGAAACAGACATCCGGCATCTGACAGGAGTTTCTCTGATGTCCATCCGGCGGGCGGGCGGCACAGAACTCGACTACCCAGCCCCCACCACAACTTTAGAGCAAGGCGATCGCCTGCTAATGGTTGGAGAACCCAACGAACTTGCCGCTTTCGACGAACTCGCCAAAGGAGAAGCCGCCGTGCCTGCACCCAGCGCTTCGTGCCAGTGGGTGCAAGTTCCTGAAGATAGTTTGCTGATCGGTAAAACCCTGGCTGAAGTTGATCCTCTGCGACAATACAGCGTTCGCATTCAGGCGGTGCGGCGCGAAGGGAAGTTTCTGCGATCCCCGGAGGATGAGGTGGAGGTGCAGGGCGGCGATCGCTTGCTCCTGTGTGGCAGCTTCCAGGGGTTGGTGCAAGTACGGGAGACGATCGCGCCCAAGCTCCAGCCCTCTCTTCTCTCGCTTTCTGCCCCAGAGACGAACGGAAGTACAATGCTAGAAGATTAGCTGAAGTTCTCAAAGCTGCTTTTCAAGCACAGGTCAAGCCTTAAAGGTGTGGCTTCAGGTAGACGATCGCCTGTCGCCAAACAATAATTGGCTGATCGTATTGGTCAAGCAAGCAGATGCAGTGGGTGTCTTGCCAGCGCACTTTTCCGGTGAGTAAGTCACCCGTCACTAGCTTCATCTCTACCCCTTTTTCCTCTCGGATGATGGTTTGCACCTGACGAATGCTGGGTAGCCCGGTTTCTAGTTCAGTAGACATGCTTCATTCCTTTGGCAAAATGTTTAAGCGTTTCGAGTTTGAGTAGACAAGCGAAATCGGTCTCGCTCAAAACTCAGAATCTTTTTTAGGGTTCCTCAACTGCCTCAACTCTACACATCCTTTGCATTCACGGCTCATGAATATTGAATTCACCAAATATCATGGATTGGGCAACGACTTTATTTTGATTGACAATCGAAGCTCAGCGGAGCCGCGCCTGACCCCAGATCAGGCAATCGCGATCTGCGATCGTCACTTTGGGATCGGGGCAGATGGCGTAATTTTTGCCCTGCCAGGTCAAGACGGCACAGACTACACCATGCGAATCTTCAACTCTGATGGATCAGAGCCGGAGATGTGTGGCAATGGCATTCGCTGTTTGGGGCGATTTTTGGCAGATTTAGAAATGGCAGAGCGGGGATCAGCCCACGAACAATATCGAATTCACACTTTGGCAGGGGTGATCACGCCAAAACTTGCAGCCAACGGTCAAGTGACCGTAGATATGGGTCTGCCCCGCCTTCTGGCAGCAGAAATTCCCACGACGCTGGTTGCTGCCAGCGAGAGAGTCGTTAACCAACCACTAGAGGTGGCAGACCAAACCTGGCAAGTCACATGCATCAGTATGGGCAACCCGCACTGCATCACGTTTGTAGAAGATGTGGCGAACATTTCTCTGGCACAAATTGGGCCAAAATTCGAGCATCATGCCACCTTTCCACAACGGACGAATACAGAATTTATTCAAGTTGTACGATCGAACTACTTGAAAATGCGCGTCTGGGAGCGCGGTGCAGGCATCACCCTGGCCTGCGGGACGGGCGCTTGTGCCTCCGTGGTGGCGGGGGTTTTGAGTGGCAGGTGCGATCGTGCAGTAACCGTCGAGCTTCCGGGAGGATGCCTAGAAATCGAGTGGGCTACCGACGATCGCATTTATATGACCGGCCCAGCAGAGCGGGTGTTTGGGGGGACGTTCGCTGAGAAGTAAGCCTTAGGCGATTTCTAAAAAAGATTTTACCTTCCGACTTGTGCCCTTCGACTTTGCTCAGGGCGCAAGCTGGATGCGTGAGTTCAAGGAAATTTTGTCTTTCAATCTCTCAAAACTCAGCGTTTCGCAGTTGTCTAGTCGTTATCCCAAGTTTCTTGACTCATCAGGTCGCCAATGCGATCGCGGAGCAAGAAATCACTCTTCTCAAGCTCGCACTCAATGCAAACCCACTCACGCGCAGGAATGTGCTTGCAGAGGCTATAAATTGGCTGTTGACGATTCACCACTCCCCTTTCAACCAGTTGACGCACTTCGTCTTGAATCATGGTCAGAGAATATTGGGCTGTCTGAATCATTGTCACCCTCCTGGGAATTTTAAGTTGCTCGACTCGAATATCAAAAACCGTTAGAAAAAAGCATTTTGGTTATGCCTCAAAGAAAATAGATCTGTAGTCAGGTATACTGAATTGTTTCTATCTTCGGGCTGAATCCTTTGCAATTATATTAAGAAGTGTTGCGCTTGTCATCAAAACTTGACATCATTTTTGCGTTTGTTGTGTTGTAAAACTTAGGTTAGACAAGGATTGTAGCCTGGGCAACTTTCGTAAAGGTGTATTACAACCTAAATTTGTTTGGGTGCTGATGGCTAGAGAAGTGTCAAGAAAGCGTGCTTTTTCTCCTGCCCAGTTCGATCGCCAATTGAATTGCTGCCTGAAAACTCGTTGGGTCAGCGATTCCTCTTCCAGCAATGTCGAAGGCAGTGCCATGATCGGGCGACGTGCGAACAAAGGGCAACCCGATCGATGTATTGACGGCTCGATCGAACGCCATTAGCTTCACAGGAATCAAGCCCTGGTCATGATAGAGCGCCAGATAGCCATCGTGGGCTGCTCTGGGCTGCCTACCATACCAAGACTGCCCTGGCTTCACCCAAAGGGTATCAGGCGGAATTAAGCCATCTAGCTGAGCTTTTGGAAATTGGCAACGCATACGACTTAACCAACTTACCATCCAATCCTGTTCTTCGCGACCGAGTTGTCCCTGTTCGCCACTATGAGGATTCAAGCCAGCGATCGCGATTTTGGGTTGCTCGATACCAAAGTCGTGCTGTAAAGATTCAATCAGCAGTTCTAACTTGAGCGTCAATAGATCTGGGGTTAGGGTATCCGCCACCTGGCGTAGGGGAATGTGGGTGGTGGCTAGTAGGGTACGAAGTGTCCATCCGGTGTGGGGCGATCGGGCGACAAACAACATTCCAAATCGCTTAGATTTTGCCCGTTCTGCTAATAGCTCGGTCTGTCCGGGGTAGTCATGCCCAGCAGCTTTCCAGGCAGATTTAGCGATCGGAGCCGTGACGATGCCGTCAAACTTGCCAGCCAGGGTTTGGGCGATCGCGGTTTCCAAGTAACGAAAACTCGCAGCCCCACTCGCAGCATTGCCTTCCCCCACCACGATTTGTGCCTCTAGACTCGGTTCTAGGGGCAGGTCGAGAATATTGAGCCGATTGAGGTTTGCCAATGTTGGGTAGCGTAGACGGAGTTGATCATAAGCTCGTTGCAATTGGGATCGGCTGCCTACGATCGTCACCTCTGCTCCCTCGGTTGTAGTCGGATCGGCTAACGCCTTCAAAACAACTTCAAAACCAATTCCAGCCGGGTCGCCGATCGGAATCACCAAACGAGTACGCTTTAAGGTCATACAAAAAGGTCAAACAAAAAATTGAGAAATGACCCAACTGTAGAATGGCAAACCCCCAGCAGGTTTCGACTCATCCCTTACAAGTTGGGCAAAAACGTGCGGTCAACAGTTTACAATGCTGAGTGGGGATGCAGATGTTGACTCAGTAAACATACTCAGGCGATCGCCCTCAATCATCATTTTAGGAGAATCCGACTCATGGCTGGAGAGATTTTTACAACTGCTTTCTTCGCGTTCACGCTAATTTTAGTCGGCTTAAGCCTGGGCTTCCTTTTGCTAAAAATTCAAGGGGGCGAAGAGTAGAGGTTTGGTATGTGCAGTGCAGGCAAGATGCCTGCACCATTTTGGATTTTAGAAGGGCGATTTTAGAGTCTTGATTAAGAAAAGATGTTGAGGAAAGATTCCGAATCAGCATGGGTCATCCTCATCAACTTTAAATTGACATAAATTTCGATGCCGCTAAAAGTGCCCTGGGGAGAGGGGTTGGGAGTGAAGGCAAAAGACCAGTCGTCGAACTGACGGTAAGTTGATCCGAGCAATAGGAAATGACTTTTCCACAAACGATCGCTGAATTTTCGCCGCAAACTATCAGTTGATCTTAATAAAATTGCTTTCAAGAAGCTAATAATTTAGCTTGCCCTACCTAACTTTAGGCGACTTCTAAAAAAGACTTTACCTTCCGACCTGTGCCCTTCGACTTTGCTCAGGGCGCAAGCTGGCTAGCAAAGCCGAAGACAGCGGGTCACTTCTTTGATAGAAATCTCCTTAGAGGGTGTTTGAAAGGGGTCGTTCATCCCATCACCCGCCCATGACTCAAGTTTGGGCTAACGGTGCGAAATCCGTTCCAACGGGTTGAAAATTCCTTGGATGAAAGTCAATCTTCTTCATCCAAATGTTCGGCGACTTCTCGGTATAGGTTGAAGACGTGACTGTCTTTGAGGTAATAAAAAACATTACGCCCTTGCTTGTGATAGCCAACTAGCCGCATCGATCGCAAGGCCCGCAGTTGATGGGAAACCGCCGATTCTGACATCTTCACGCAGGCAGCCAAATCACACACACAAAGCTCTTGAACCGCAAGAGCAGAAAGAATTCTCAGCCGATTTGCATCTCCCAGAAGACTAAAAAATTCAGCCATGCGCTGCGCCTTCTCTACGCTGACAATATCCTGGTGCAGTTGGCGAACGCTATTGAGATCAACGGGATGCTGAATCTCACAGCTTAGCTCAGTCGATCGAGCCTTAGCTTTACTGAGGACATCCGTAGAAAGTGGGTTGAGATTTGTCATATTGGCTTCAAAATCAAAAATCAGCGTAAGCTTTTATCTCATTCCAGCGTAGCTTAACTCATAGAAGGCGATCGTTCTTCTCAAGTCGCTACGGATTTAGATGGATTGGTCAGCCATAAGGAGATTGAGCCATCGCAAACTAAAGTAGGATTGTAAACACCTGCCAGGAAATCTAATCTACTTCGAGAAAGAACCGCTTTTAGTGGGAATTTCTGATAAAATCTAAAAAAAAGTTAACAATTTGTCACGAATTCCTCATGACTTTATTAATTGTGGGTGCCACGGGCACTTTGGGAAGACAGGTGACTCGTCGCGCTCTAGATGAGGGATACGAGGTGCGCTGTCTGGTTCGGAGCTTCAAGAAAGCGGCATTCTTGAAAGAGTGGGGCGCAGAACTGGTCACGGGTGACTTGTGTAAGCCCGATACTCTACCTGCGGCTCTGGAGGGCGTGACTGCGGTAATTGATGCTGCCACCGCACGGGCAACCGATTCTCTCAGCATTAGACAGGTCGATTGGGAAGGCAAACTCAATCTAATTCAAGCGGTGCAGGCGGCAAACATCGATCGCTACATCTTCTTTTCAATCTTGGACTCGGAGAAGTTTCCCGATGTCCCGTTGATGGATATCAAAGCCTGTACAGAAAAGCGTCTGGTTGAGTCTGGGCTAAACTACACGATTTTGCGACCCTGTGGATTTTTGCAGGGCTTAATTGGTCAGTACGCCATCCCCATTCTCGAAGGGCAAGCAGTTTGGGTGATGGGTGAAACGTCGGCGATCGCCTACATGGACACCCAGGACGTAGCCAAATTTGCTATTCAGGCACTCAAGCGGCCTGAAACTGAGAAGAAATCCTTCCCGGTAGTCGGGGCAAGGGCTTGGGGCGCTTACGAAATTATTCGCCTCTGCGAACGGCTGTCTGGCAAGGAGGCACGGGTTTCGCGGATGCCGATCGGCTTGTTGCGATCGATTCGTCGATTTGCAAGATTTTTTCAGTGGACTTGGAACATCGCCGATCGCCTCTCTTTTACAGAAGTCGTAGCGACAGGCAAGCCTCTGGATGCACAAATGGATGCGGTTTACCAAGCATTTGGGCTAGCTCAGTCTGAGATGACCACCCTCGAAGCATACATGCAAGACTACTTTAGCCGCATTCTCAAGAAGCTAAAAGAAGTCGAATATGCTCAGGAAAAAGCCAAAAACAAGAAGAAGAAAACTGCTAAAGATGGAAGAACCTATCCAAAGTTCTAAGTAGGCGAGGGGTAAATTGCCCTGAGGGTGATTCATTTCTCACCTACTTTACTAAGGTGCTATATTCCGAAATACGCGTAAATTTGCTCTGATACGGACTTTTTGGTGTGCCCAAAGCTGGCATCATTTACAACGACGAAAAACCCATCGCTTGTCAGGCGGCCTCAGACCTTAAAGACAAGCTGCATTCCTGTGGGTGGGAAGTGGCTCTCGCAACTGGGACAGGCGGAATTTTGGGTTACTCTAACCCGTCTAGCCCTGTTTGCCACACCCCGATCGACACTATTTCTCCTCCAGGGTTTGACCAAGACATGACCTTTGCGATCGTCCTGGGGGGCGACGGCACAGTGCTGTCTGCGTTTCGGCAAGTCGCGCCGAGAGGAATCCCTTTGTTGGCGGTCAACACGGGGCACATGGGCTTTCTCACAGAAATTTTGCTCGACAAAGTAGAGGACGCGATCGAGTCTATTTTCTCAGGTGACTATGAGATCGAAGAACGCACCATGTTAAAGGTGCAAATCCTCCGAGATCAGGTCTCTCTGTGGGAAGCCCTTTGCCTCAACGAAATTGTGCTGCATCGAGAACCCCTGACCAGCATGTGCCACTTCGAGCTAGAAATTGGGCGGCACACGCCTGTAGATATTGCTGCCGATGGGCTGATTCTATCAACGCCAACTGGCTCGACCGCTTACTCGCTCTCGGCTGGGGGGCCCGTGGTTACGCCTGGTGTCCCTGTGCTGATTTTAGTGCCGATTTGCCCACATTCGCTGGCTTCTCGTGCTTTGGTGTTTGCCAACAGTGAGCCAGTAACGATCTACCCTGCGACTCCTAATCGCTTGGTGCTGACTGCCGACGGAAATGCCGGATGTTATGTGTTGCCCGATGACTGTGTGCGTGTGGAGCGATCGTCTTATGCAGCGCGATTTGTGCGATTGCGCCCGCCGGAATTTTTTCATGCCCTCCGTGACAAGCTGGCGTGGGGCCTACCCCATGTCGCCAAGCCCAGGTGATGGCGGCATCGATACCCTTTACCCTTGGTTGACTTGAAACCTTGTCCAGCAGTGAATTTCAATGCTTCAATCTACTAAATTGTTCGTCGATCGGGGGACGATCGTAGGGGCAATCTCCCGTGACTGCTGAAAGCTTGACTCCCAATGAGTCCTGATTGTAATCCATGACAAGCCCTGGGTAAGGTGAGTGCGAAGAGCAGGTCGATTCTCTCCAAGACGTGCTAAAACAATGGGGAATGTCATCCGAGATTTTTCTTAAGTAAGAAGATATTTCTTAAGTGAAAAAATCTTCTTAACTGAGAAAATTGAGAATTCACCCGTCCCTAACCCAAACCACTGAGGTGTCATGAGTACCGCCACCCTTGACCTCAACCCCTGTGTGCTGATCGTCGAAACCGATGAAGCACTAGCTCAAAACGTTAGTTTAGACCTGCAAGAATCGGGCTATGACACGATCGTCGCTTACGACGCTTCTAGCGGGCTACGTCAAGTTTCTGAGCGGCATCCGGCTTTGATTGTGGTCGATCGTATGCTCACAGGTGACTCAGGACTAACGTTTTGTAGCCATCTGAGAAACACAGGTGCTAGAGTTCCGGTGCTGCTGATGATGGCGCGCGATACGGTCGAGGATCGGGTTGCTTGTATCGAGGCAGGAGCCGATGACTATTTTCTTAAGCCCTATCGGAGTGATGATTTTCTGAAGCTAGTCAGGCTCTATTTGCAGCCTGATATGCCCGGTGCAGAGCAGTTGCGGTTTGGCGATTTGATTTTGGATCTCTCCACTCGTCAGGCTTTGCGAAATGGGCGATCGATCGACCTGACGATGAAAGAATTTGAGCTACTGAAGTATTTGATGGAACACCCTCGCGAAGTGTTGACTCGTGAGCAAATCTTGGAAAATGTTTGGGGATACGATTTTGTGGGCGAGTCGAATGTGATTGAAGTGTATATTCGCTATTTGCGGTTGAAGATTGAAGACGACGGTGAGAAGCGATTGATTCAAACCGTGCGAGGGGTTGGCTATGTGTTGCGTGAGGCGTAGTAAAGGATAGCTGTGAGTAGAATTTTGGTGTGGAGTCGTTGGCTGGGGCTAGGGTTGAGCGTAGTGCTGATGGGATGTATACCGCGATCGGTCGAAGCACCTACTTCAATCCAGCGTCAGTCTGACAGCCCGATCGTGCAGCCCGCAGTTGCCCAAAATCTGCCCATCACCGCTTTGGTGGAGATTGCTGGCAAAAAAATTCAGCTAGAAGTCGCCCAAACACCCCAACAGCAGGCAACGGGATTAATGGGAAGGACGACCTTAGCAGACGATCGGGGGATGCTGTTTCTCTTTGAGCCGCCGCGTCCGGTGCAGTTTTGGATGAAGAACACGCTGCTCGATCTAGACATGATCTTTCTGCGAAATGGCGTTGTCAGGGCGATCGTGCCTAATGTGCCTCCTTGCAAGTCTGACCCTTGCCCAGTTTATGGCCCCGGCAATAGGGCTGAAGGAGTTGACCAGGTGATTGAGGTGCGAGGCGGGCGGGTCAAAGAATTGGGTTTGAAGGTGGGAGATCGCCTGCCGGTGAAGTTTCTCGATGCTTCGCAAAGTCTAAATCGCTAACTCCCTGGCTTTTTAGCTGGGCCGCTCAGGAGCGAGATTAACTGCCAGGGGCGATCGAGTTAGCTAATCTTTCTCCAGATAGAGACGTAAAGCGATCGCTTGCTCTACCTTTGTTTTTTAAGCGTTTCAATTTTGGGGATCGCCCGCTTTTAGGTTCCTAGAGCGCGTAGGGTGTGGGTGTGAGTCTTTTAGTATCGCTAGTCCAGATCAAAGAGTGGCTACCTATGGACATTCAAACCTAATCAGCAGTGTCCACAATGGGGTTCACTCAGGAGATGAGAGAAAAATGGCACCTGTAACCCACACACGATTTATTCGCTTTTTGCAAGAGGAGTTAGCACTTTCTGACTCTTCGATTTCCCTGGCTCTCAAACACCGAGAGCAAAACCACGGGCCCTTACCAATGATTCTTTGGCAATATGGGCTAGTGACTCTAGAGCAACTCGATCGCATCTATGACTGGCTAGAATCTGCCATCAGCTAGATTTCAAATCCTTTGACACAGGATTGAATAGCTGGAAATCCATTTATCGGCTGTCTAGTGAAAATTCTTTTTCTCGACCAGAGTGGTAAATCTGGGGGTGCAGAATTATGTCTACTCGACACTGCAAAACCTTATCAGGCGGGTAGTCTGATTGGTTTGTTTGAAGACGGCCCGTTTAGAAGCCTGCTAGAAGAGCATCAAATTCCGGTGCAGGTTCTCAGCCAGACGACGATTCGAGTTCGCAAAGAAAGCAGTTGGCTCACAGGACTTAGTAGCCTCAGTCAACTTCTGCCCTTAGTCGCCAGAGTGGTGCAACTCAGCCGTCAGTATGATTTGATTTTCGTCAACACGCCAAAAGCATTGGTGGTTGGGGCGGTTGCCAGCTTTTTGACCGATCGTCCCTTGGTCTACCACCTGCACGATATTCTTTCCCGCGAACACTTCAGTGCTAGCAATCGGCGACTCCTCGTTACCTTGGCTAACCGCGCTGCCTGGGTGATTGCTAACTCGCAGGCAACTCGATCGACCTTCATCGCCGCAGGCGGTCGTTCTGAAATTAGTAGCGTGGTCTACAACGGCTTTCAGCCTGAGAAATATACTCAAAAATCTGTTAGTGCCAGTTTTCAGACTGGAATTAGCAAATTTACGATCGGACACTTTAGCCGCCTCTCCCCCTGGAAAGGGCAGCACATCTTGATCGAGGCGCTAACCCATTGCCCAGAAGATGTCACTAGCGTTTTTGTCGGAGATGCCCTCTTTGGTGAACAAAAATATGTACAGCAGTTGCATCAGCAAATTGAACAGTTAGGATTGCGCGATCGGGTTCAGTTTCTCGGCTTTAGAGCAGACGTGATTTCTCTGATGGGCGCTTGCGATCTAATTGCCCACACCTCAACCGCCGCCGAACCCTTTGGGCGTGTGATTGTCGAAGCCATGCTCTGCGGCAAACCTGTGATTGCAGCCAAGGCAGGCGGGGCCGCAGAACTGATCGATCATGGGGTGAATGGTTGGCTGGTTGCCCCTGGTGAGCCAAAACAGTTGGCAGAAATGATCCAGGCACTGCGATCGGACTGGCAAACTACGATCGCCGTTGCCCAAAGCGCCCAACGCCAGGCCAGCGATCGCTTTCACCTAGAGAAAGTTAATCAGCAAATTCATCAACGGCTGACTCAGGTGCTCGACGATCGCGAATATGCCCCTTGAGAATATGCCCCTTGAGAGGGGCTTTCGATCTCTCAAGCTTACAACTCGCTCAACTTGCCTAGATGCTCTGCATCCATTTCTCCACACAACTTTGAGGAGGCAAGACCCCGTTAGACATGCCACCCAAAAACCTAGCTGATAGCACACAGGAGATAGGTAAATGGGCAGTGTGGGCGATCGGGTGATTCTCAGATCGGGTCTCACTTCAGGGAGAGGTAATTCGCGCAAAAACCCGTCATTCTCATGACAATTGGCGCAAGTTCTGAACATATGAGACTCAAAAATACTTCCGTGAGCGTGTTTCTTCCAGCCTTGGCGGGGGGCGGCGCAGAGAAGGCGATGCTGCATTTGGCGCAAGGCTTGGCAGAGCGGGGGCTAAGGACAGATTTGGTACTTGCAGAAGCGGCAGGAGACTATCTACAACAGGTCTCGCCCGATGTGCGTTTGGTCGATTTGCACTCTAAGTTTCCGGTTATTTTGTCTAAAACCTTTGCTCTACAGAAGTATTTGCAACGAGAGCAACCGAGTGTTTTAATTTCTGCATTAGATATTGTCAGTTCTTCGCTGTGGGCTAAGTGGAGTTCGCGAGTGCCGACGCGGGTGGTGATGTGCGTCCAGACTTATCTATCAGAGCAGTTTAGAAATGACGAATCTAACACACTCAAAAAGCTGCGGCCCCAACTGGTGCGCTGGCTCTATCCCCGATCGGACGAACTGGTCGCCGCCTCAAAAGGAACCGCAGAAGACCTGGCCTTGATTACAGACTTGCCCCTAGAACGGATTCGTGTGATTTACAATCCAGTGGTCACGCCGGAGGTGCTAGAGAAAAGCCAAGAACCGATCGCTCACCCCTGGTTTTTGCCCGGAGAACCACCCGTGATTTTGGGCGTGGGGCGACTGGTCAATCAAAAAGACTTTTTTAACCTGATTAAAGCATTTGCTCAGGTGAGAAGGGCGCGATCGGCCCGGTTGATGATTTTGGGAGAAGGAGAGCAGCGATCGCAGCTAGAGCAATTAGCCCGCGAACTGAAGCTAGACAATGACATCGCCCTGCCGGGGTTTGTGGAAAATCCCTATGCATATATGGCTAAGGCTTCGGTATTTGCCCTGTCATCTAAGTATGAGGGTTTTGGCAATGTGGTTGCAGAGGCCATGGCCACAGGTACGCCCGTGGTTTCTACGGATTGCCCCAGCGGCCCGGCAGAAATTCTCGATTATGGGCACTACGGGCAACTGGTTGCAATCGGCGACTCCAATGCCCTGGCTCAGGCAATTCTTGAAACCCTGGACAACCCAATTAACGCTGAAGTTTTAAAGCGTCGATCGCAGGCATTCTCTACCGATCGAGTCGTCGATCAATATTTAGAAGTCCTCGAACGCATCACCCAGCGCAATTAAGTAGAACAGACTTAATTAAATGTCAGATGCCTGCCATTAGCCCTTACCCCGACCCCTCTCCCAGATCGGCGAGGGGA
>JAAUOZ010000007.1 GCA_012034655.1 Leptolyngbyaceae cyanobacterium CSU_1_3
CTCTACGAGCTTAGCCCTAGAAGCTAATTGCTTAAAAACTTTGTAGAAAATAAGCCGTACTCAAATTGGGCTAGTACTTTGTCAGGGCATTAAAATTAAAGTTTTGGACGGGGTGGCAGGGGTGAAACCCTGGCTGGGGGCGCAGCCCCCACACCCCTTCTAAACCAAAATCTATAGGCTGACGCAGTATATTTTTTATTCAACTCAGTTTACTCAACCCAGTGCACCTGCACAAAGTGAGCCGGACGGCCCCAATAATCTTGAACGACACTAATCTCTTGAATCGTCAAGTTAAAAGGAATGGCGGTTGTCACATACTGCTGAGCAAGTCGCCCCAATTCTGGTGTCAGTTGGGCAGCCGTAGTAGCCGCAAAACCCAAGCCCAAAATTTGCTCGATCGGCCCTCGCGGCAGTAGAGCAGAAGCTCCCAGGGCGAACCCTGCAATCAACAACATTCCCACAGAAACATTCGTCCCACAGCGAGGATGCACTGCCAAGTTCCACTCTCCTTGGGTGATTCGCCTCAGAGCCAGACTCGCAGCACGACTCACATCCGCTGTTTTAACCTGACCATATAAATAGAATCCACGATCGGTGGATAGCCCTCCCAACTCCTCCTGCTCAGGGAGCACCACGCGATCGCTCAAAGCCCACACCGTTGCATGTTCTAGAGCATGAACCTGCCTCAGCATCAAAACTTCCTTCAGCCCTGGAACAAAACCAACTTGACTAAGTAGGTCTGTATCTTGGGTTGGTTGAGGAGTCGGAAATACGGTACTCCAAAAATCAGAAGATGAGGTTGCTGTCGTCATCACGGCATCACTCCGCCTTGAGCAAATCTTAGAAGCCTAAAGTAACCCAACTCTAGCGCCTGACTTGCGAAAGCGTCTGGAATCTGTTGCAAATCGTAAGTTAACGTCAGTCTCCAACGAAGGCGCACCTGTGGGCAGGGCGAAAGAAACAAAAGCTCGGATTGAACTGAGTTTCTAGCCGTTCTCCCAAAATTTGTTTCTTAAGATTGTGGATTAAATAACCTGTGGGGCGGGTGTCTCACCCGTTCGGACAGGCAAGATACCCATCCCACAAGAATTGCAGTTTATTAAATCCACGTTCCTTAGGAGATTTCTAGCAAAGAAGTGACCCGCTATCTTGACTTCGCTCAGGGTGCAAATTAGCTGAGCGAAGTCGAAGGGCAAAGGCCGGAAGGTAAATTTTTAGAAATACGCCTTAAAGCGAATCTCATGCCCTACGCTCAGCCTGCCCCCTGAGAAGGTATTGGCATACTGGCGGTTGGCGAACCAGCGGGGACTGACTTTTCGCCAACCCCTCTGGAAACTTCTACCCCGTTTTGCTCCAAGATTACGAGGGGGTCAGATCCCGCATTGACCTCAATTCGCTTCACCAAAACTTGACCATTAGAAAGACGCTGCCCCGCCCTGACATACCGACTCGTCGATTCATTCGGAGCTTTCACGATCGCCTCAGCAACCCCACCGACCACAATTACCCCGCTAACCTCGACGGCCTTTGCCAGGGTTGGCTCTGGCAGGGGCGGCAAAGCAGCGATAGCTGGAGGAGTCGGTTTCAAGGGAGCAATGGGTGCACCAGCAGCAGAACCAGGATTAGAGCCTCCCCGTTGCGGCGATTGGGCAGCCCGTCGCGGACTAGAACTCGCTTGCTGAGGAGGCTGTGGAAAACTGGGAATCTGTGGCAACCGTGCTGTTTGAGTGCCACCTGCTCCACCTGCGGTAGTTCCGGCTGCTGGGGTCGGAATACCAGCATTACCAGCCGGGGTTCTAAAAGTTACGAGAGGAGGCAGACTTGCGAAGGGATCAGTCTGGCTCTTCTTAACGTTGATACCCGCTTGAACCTGGCGTGCTCGTTCTTCTGGATCAGTTGCTTGAACTAGCCCAGGAACTCGATTTTTGGTCACTGCCACTTTCTGGTTGCCATTCTTTTCAGAAACTAAAGGCTTGGCAAAACTTTGAGTTGCTGTCGGGCTTTGTGCAGCCACCGATGGGGATGGACTTTCGGTGGGGGTGGTCGCCTCCTCTTGAGACGCGCAGCCCCCAACCCAGAGCACTAGCAACCCTGCACACAGAATCAGCGAAGATTTACGCATTTCCAATCCCCAAAAACTCCACTCCAAATCAATTTTAACCATTCAATTTAATTCGCGACACCAAGGAAGATAGAGCCTGTATCAGTCAATTCCATCCGCTTTAGTAAGAGCGATCGAACTAACAGAATTTGGCATGAATGTTCGATCGACGGGCGGCAGGGTGAATCCCTTTGCTTTGAGTCTAAAGACTGAAAGAGTGGGTTAAAACTCCGCCTACACTTACCAAACTTTTAGACTTTGATGTTCCTTGAAGCTTTTGAGTTGTAAATTTTGAAGGTCAATATCCTGGATGAGTTAAGTATGCCCTAAATATTCGGCGATCGCTGACTTTATTTTTCGTGTTTGGTCACTAAGCTGAGCAGACGGAAGGAAAAGATTACTTCTTTAGCTGACAAAATAGCCTAAAAAAATCTTAGTCTTCGCTACCAATCATCAGCTTTTGCAGAGTCTCCAAACCTTTCTTGACACGTCGTGAAACTGTGACAGCACTGATTCCTAGCCGTTCAGCCGTTTCTTTCTGGGTCAGATCATAGAGAAAGACAAATTCCAAAATTTGCTGGGTTCGCTTCTCAAGTTGAACTAAGGCTTGCTGAAGTCGAATTTGGTCTTCTTGAGCCAGTTGAAAACTACGATATTGATGATCGGGCACTAGATCGCCCAGGGAAGCCGTCCCATTTTCTTCATCCCGAATCGGAGCGTCTAAACTCAGAAGTGCTCGGTTTTGGTTGGCTAATTTAATTTCCTGCCACTCAGACAGCGAAATTTCTAACGCTTCTGCAACTTCAGTATCGGTCGGATGGCGATGGTGAGTTGCCTGGAGGTCACGCGTGACCCAAACCGCTTGACGCTGTAAAGCTTGCCAGCGACGGGGAATTTTCACTGAGGGACTTTTGTCGCGTAGATAGTGCTGAATCTCACCCCTGATGTAGGGAGTGGCAAAGGAGCTAAAGGCGTGCCCCTTGGACATATCAAACCGCTCGATCGCCCGAATTAACCCAATGCAGCCCACTTGCAGCAGGTCTTCGTAACTCTCAGTGCATTGGTGAATCCAGTGATGCGCCTCTTTTCTAACCAGACCAAAATTTAGCTCAACAAGCTGATTGCGGGTTTGAGAAGAAGGCAACTTCTGGTATTTCCGCAATAGTTGTAAGCTTTCACTCCTCAATTCGGTTGCAACAATCTTCGACATGACAAAATTGGTTGGTAGAGCAGATTACTAGAATGTGCTTGGTTCAGCTTTTAAGACTCATCTGGAAGTCGCTGTGAGGCTAAATACCACTTTCAGCAGGCTACATGAATTTAGAGACAATGAACAGATCGGATCATGTTGAGTAGCAAATCAAACTTATTCTCTACACTCACTACTTACAACTGAATTTTTACTGAAACGAGCCATTGGCTGGCTTGAGTAGTGCACGTAATTTTTGTAATCGAACTTTTGTGGTTGAAACTTTTCTCAAACTAATAAATTATCCTAACTCTCGCAAGAGAATTGAGAAATGAATTTTGCATGAAAAAAGGGGCAAGATGCCCCCACTAATTTGCACTCATGGTGAAAATTACTTAAGTCGAGAAATCGCTAGTATTCTAGGTAGCTGGTGCGACCCGTGCGTAGAAAAGCCCACGAATTTTCACTTCGCTGGCTTCACGAGAACCCATGTCGGTTTCTGAAGGCTGTTCGCTTTCAAACGTTCCGGCAATTTCACCCGTGGCGCTGTCAATTTTGGCTACGCTCAGAGCAATTTTGCCTTTGTCTAGCTGAAACTGCTTGACGTTTTCTTTTCTAAGCTTTTCGCTGTCGGCTTGGGCGGGAAGCGCAACCGCGTTGTCGTAGCCTGTAGTCAAGCCGCGGCCTTTGGGGTCAAGGAAGTTAGAAGTTCGATAGGAGGGAACGCGGTATTCTCCTACAAAGTCGGTCGAGGTTGTAAGGCTGTTCTGTCCTGGCTGGCTGTTGGCCACAAGCCCTTTGATGGTAAACAGCAAAGGAACCCGTTCTCCACCAGGTAGCTGAACGGTGATGGCCTGAAAGTCGATTCCGTCTTCTTCTTTGAACGTTAAGCTGCCGTCAGAGTTTAGGTTTAGGCTGCCCGACACCGCATCGATCGAAGAGGTGTAGCGAGTCATTACCTTAGTTGGCACAAACTCAGCTTCCTTGCGCTTGTTAGCAGACTCTTCTTTCACGAAGAAGCTGGTCGGCTGTAGGCATAGACTGGTGACGCTGTAGGATTTACTGCTGTCGAGCGCGATCGCTCCGCGAGAGGTGTCTTCTAGCTGAGGGCAGCTATTGGCTAAACCCGTTCCTCTAATTTGGTCATAGGTTAAGGCTTCAGTGCTGGCGGCAGGAGCCTCACTGCAAGCGGTCAGGACACTCAGGCATAGGGCCAAGAGTGTGGTGATTAAAGCGCGATACCTCATGGTCAACCTCAAAAATGTAGTCAGTGTAAAAAATCCTGTTATCACAATTCGGGGCTAGTCGCTGCTCATGAACTGCCACGGGAACCCAGTGAACTGTTGCCAGGGTGCATCGAAATTTCTATAAGTTCTGGAGTGGCTCAGGCAGAACCTCTCATAGCATTTTACAGACTTTAGTAAACTTTTTAAGAATCGAACCCCGACTGGGTGTTTCGAGGGTCAGAGATGAGCGAGGTTTGAATAAAGTTTGGAGGTGATCGCAGGAATAAAATCACGACACCTGATTAAGCTATTAAGTGTTTGTTAACGCCACAGTTGATGCTGGGCAAGAATTAATAGAGGTAAGACTAGATGACCAGGAACCAAGAGTTTGAGCTATCACCGATGCCACCTGAGCTTCAGCGGGTGGCCCATGAAATAAAAGACATTGCTCAAAAGGCCCAAGGAAACAGTTTAGAACTCTTAGCCCTTTTGCGGATGCTGGAAGGGGCACATCGCGAAGTTTGTGAAGGGCTGTTCCAGGAGTCTCTACCTGATAATCGGCGGGCACTTTACTCGCTTCTCAAGGATATTGAAGCGCAAGGCGGATGGCCCTACATCCATCGTATGAGGCTGCATTCGTTCTTGATTAATCTGAGCGACGGCAACCCGATCGAGGGTTATTCTGGGAGCGATCGTGAATCTGAGACCAGTTCTTAACTTTTCTTTGCAAAGGCACGATCGTTCTCATCATTGACTTTCTCCCTTCATTGATTTTCTGCCATGCAAAAGCGCTGAAGATATGTATCTTCAGCGCTTCTCGGCCCGTAGCCATCTCAAGTGGGTGAGCATTAGTCGTTTGGTTGACGACTCGCCGTTTGAATGTAAAGAATCAGCAGAAAAACGCTGGGAACCAGCACGAATAGAATGCTTGCGATAAATCCCAAATCATTGACTTGCATAACGCCCCATTCCTATCTAAATCTCAGCAGTGACACTTTTTAGAATAGCACTAAGGCTTAGTTTTAACGCTTACCGCACCCTGCACGATCGCTTGACAAGCTAAGCGGTAGGTTTCGGGCTTATTTTTGAGTTTGCGAGCTTCAAATTCGGTCCGGGGTGAGAGATTTTCTAGACCGTCAACCACTTCTACAACACAAGTGCCACACTGCCCATAGCCCCCACAGTTGACCAATTTGCCCTTGAAGGTGTAAAGATCAACGCCATTCTCGATCGCCTTGATTCGCAGGTTTGCGCCATTCGCAGCGACCACCTCTTTACCTTCTTTGACAAAGTGAATGCTGGCTGACCTAAACCCTGGTTGAGCGGGTTCTCCAGGAGACTCGATCGATTGAGATTCCTCAACCTGAAGACTATCAACAATCAGGGGAAGATTTTGGTCTGTTGGCTGCATGATTTTAACCTCTTCAGAAAATTACAGCGGGTTGAGTTTGTTTTAGAAGTATGCCTATATTAAGTTGTAACTTATTGTTGAGAAAGATTAAGAATCTCAAGTTCAATCTCCATCAATCTTTCAGAGATCTCGAATCTGCTTGCAATAGGCTCTAACACTGGTTACACTTCTTTATACACTTTCATTTTTAGCGATCGCACCATCAAACTACCCACGCTCTTCTAGTCGAGGGGACAAGGGCAGGAATCAGAGGTTAGAAGTCGCCCTTGGTCTGGTAAATTTACCAGTAGTTGGCACTTTAACAAAATGCTGAGAACAGCGTTGCAGTAGACACAATTTTAGAGGAGGAGCGTAGTCAATGGGACTACCCTGGTATCGAGTCCATACTGTCTTGATCAATGATCCAGGACGGTTGATCGCAACTCACCTGATGCACACCGCTTTGGTCGCAGGCTGGGCTGGTTCGATGGCACTGTACGAATTGGCGATCTTTGATCCCAGTGACCCAGTGTTGAACCCCATGTGGCGACAAGGCATGTTCGTGTTGCCCTTCATGGCACGTCTCGGCGTGACCTCTTCTTGGGGCGGCTGGAGCATCACTGGTGAAACCGCAGTTGATCCTGGTTATTGGTCGTTTGAGGGCGTTGCAGTCGCTCATATTGTGCTTTCAGGGCTACTATTTTTGGCAGCCTGCTGGCACTGGGTTTATTGGGATTTAGAACTGTTCAGAGATCCTCGCACGGGCGAACCCGCTTTGGATTTGCCCAAAATGTTTGGGATTCACCTGTTTTTGTCTGGGTTACTTTGCTTTGGGTTTGGTGCATTCCACCTGACGGGGCTGTTTGGCCCTGGGATGTGGGTGTCTGACCCGTTTGGCTTGACTGGCAGCATTCAGCCAGTTGCGCCTGAGTGGGGGCCTGCCGGGTTTAACCCGTTCAATCCGGGTGGCATTGTGGCTCACCACATTGCAGCAGGCATCGTTGGAATTATTGCCGGACTGTTCCACCTCAGTGTTCGTCCTCCTGAACGGCTCTACAAAGCCCTACGGATGGGGAACATCGAGACGGTTTTGGCCAGCAGTATTGCGGCTGTGTTCTTTGCTGCCTTTATTGTGGCCGGAACAATGTGGTACGGGAATGCAACCACCCCGATCGAGCTTTTTGGCCCCACCCGCTATCAGTGGGATAGCGGCTACTTCCGCCAAGAGATCAATCGCCGGGTGCAAACCCAGGTTGCAGATGGGGTTAGTCAGCAAGAAGCTTGGCAGGATATCCCTGATAAGTTAGCGTTCTATGACTATGTGGGTAACAGCCCCGCCAAAGGTGGCTTGTTCCGCACGGGTCAAATGAACAAAGGGGATGGCATTGCTCAGTCTTGGTTGGGGCATCCAATTTTCAAAGACAGCGAAGGCAGAGAACTGTTTGTTCGTCGCTTGCCTAACTTCTTTGAGAACTTCCCGATCGTGCTGACCGACAGCGATGGCGTGGTTCGGGCAGATATTCCCTTCCGTAAGGCTGAGTCAAAGTACAGCTTTGAGCAGGCAGGCGTGACGGCGACTTTCTACGGCGGTGCTCTGAATGGTCAAACCTTTACTGACCCCGCAGTGGTGAAGCGCTACGCTCGTGCTTCTCAGTTGGGAGAGCCGTTTGAATTCGATCGCGAAACCTTGAACTCTGATGGGGTGTTCCGCACTAGCCCCAGAGGTTGGTTTACCTTTGGGCACGCGGTCTTCGCTCTGCTGTTCTTCTTTGGGCATATTTGGCACGGTTCTCGTACCATCTTCCGGGATGTGTTCGCTGGAATCGACCCAGATCTTTCTGAAGAGCAGGTCGAGTGGGGCTTCTTCCAGAAGTTGGGAGACAAGTCTACACGTCGTCAAGAGCAACTCTAGGATGGTAAACAGGCAGTTCTAGGTTTGAAATGACTAGAACTGCCTCGACTACTTTGATGGGCTGAAAATACACAGATAGCCAGGACATTTTGATATGGAAAGCGTTGCTTACATTTTGATTCTTGCTCTCGCGATCGGCGTTTTGTTCTTTGCGATCGCCTTTCGGGAGCCACCTCGGATCGGGAAATAACGACAGAAATTGCATCAAGTCTGCCCTGTCTAGCAACACCAAGCTCAGCTAGACAGGTATTTTTTTGGCTTGGGTTTGGTGATTGAACAAAGCGCTATTGCTACAGATAAAGTGTTTCAATCGCAAACTATTTCGACCACCATAGCGTGAGCCGATTGCCCCTATATCTTTAGTAGTCTGTCAAACTTTAATTGACGGATCGAGAATGGGGAAGAGGTTATTTTCGAGGGACTGAAAGCCCCTCAAAAAATTCTTGATAGACCCCTTAGTGGCTGCTATAGTTCTCAACCTGATCTAGGATGATTTCAAGAAACCTGCTGTGTGAATCTGGATATCCCTCCTCACCAAGTGGGCGAGAGCTTTGCCAACCCTTCTCACCCAGAAGGGAGCTATCAGTTATGTTTTCTCTGGTTCCCTCTCCTGGGAGAAACGGCTAGTGGTCTGTCAAGACTTAATTTTATGAGTTAAAAGCTCATAAAATAACAGCCCTCGCCTCACCCGAAGGCGCAAAATCGAAACTGACAAACCACTAGGGTAAGGGTAGAGTATTCGTGCAAGAGTTCTAATACTGCGCCGATTCAAGTGATTGTGACTATTCCTTCATCTTGCCAAAAAGACCCTTTTGGGCAATCATCTTCACGGTTTGTGGTTCGTCCGGTGCAGCAGCAGGATTTGTCCGAGGTTGCTAAAATCTTGGCGGAGAGCTTTCATTTGCAGCCCGATTTTATGCGCTGGCTGATTCCAATCATGCGAATGGGCATTTACGAAGATTTGCGGAATCGATGGCGATCGGCTTCGCCCGACTACGCTTGTTTGGTTGCCCTAGACACCACCTATAGAGAAGGTCAAGCTGGTTATTTGGTAGGTACGGTAGAGATTGGTCTACGTTCGGCCAATCCGTGGCAGCCTCGCACCTCTCAATATGCCTATCTATCCAATTTGGCAGTGCATCCCGCTAGCCGGAGAAGAGGGGTTGCTTACCAGTTGTTGGTGGCCTGCGATCGGGCTGTCTTAGCGTGGGGATTTCAAGACATTTATCTCCATGTTTTAGAGAATAACCATCAGGCGCGCAAGCTTTATCTCAAGGGTAACTATCGTGTAGCAGCCGCCGATCCAAACTGGGGATTTTGGTTTTGGGCAGCCTCGACGACTTTTTCTGCATAAAAATCTTCGAGAGCGTAAGCTTTCTTAGGTCAGGCGACATCACTTTTAGGCCATCACTTTTAGACCATCACTTCTAGAAGTGTAGCTTCTCAGAACTTAGAGCACATTTTCTAAAATCAGGCTACACTTTTCACCCTAATTTCAAGGCAATCTGTTTCAAAGTTTCCTGATTGAAGGTCACTACCCTAGAATGTATTGGCAAGGTTGTGCCCCTTCACCTTCCGCCAAACTTAACCGCTCCTCGTTAGTCTAAACCTAGAGAATCAGTAGAGCTAGGGTCATTTGCTTGAGCTTGTCCTACGGTTTCTGAAGTAATTTCAATGCCATATAGTGGTTTTGTGCGTTTTACCCTGAAAATAACAGGTTAAAGTGGGTTGAGATCTTTTGCTGGTTTCTCATTCGCCCGATCGCAGTCCTTGACGAATCTCTGCTCCTCCCACAGTTATTGCCGTGTCAATAGCTTTCAAAGCTTCTAGCGGTATGAAAACGAGAGACTGAATCACGATCAGGGCGTTATTGAAAAGTCGAGCGTGTCTGATATTTTGAATCAGCTAAATAGTGGAAAACTGCTGATGGTAAATAGCCGCAGACGAAATGGGCTAATTATCTACAAGCGATTTCATGCTGAATTTGCAGGCCCAGGAGCCGCCGTTGGCAGCTTTTTTGACCTAGACTGCGAGTGGATCTTGCCAGTTGGCGATCTGTCTCTGGTTGATCCAAAAGAGCAAGAAGATAGACAAAAAGCTTATTTGATCCGGCGGCAGTGGATTCGCCTCACCCAACAATTAACCGACAACCCCTTACCTGCTCAACGTGCTCAGATGATTTTGAATCAGTTTGAGAATTACTTTGGGGCTGAGATGGTGGCTCAACTGCCCGATCATGCTTTTGCGCTGTTGGTGGGTGTGTTGCCGCAGACAGTGTATGAGGTAAGGCAAAATTCTAGCTCTCTAGAGAACAAAGCTAGAAATTAGTAGAAATTAGTAGGGCTTAGGAGAAGAACTGGTAGAAGCGATCGCGGGTTCTCTGATTTTCTTCGGGCGTTCCCACGGTGATTCGTAGACCGCCGCCCGTGTGCCGAATCAATGTGCCCTGGTTTTTGAGGGTCTGGCAAAGATCGATCGTTGGGTCAGAATTCTTTGAGCTAAAACTCCTTGAGCTAAAACTCCTTGAGCCAGGTTGTTTGCATCGGAGGTAAATAAAGTTAGCATCACTTTTCCAGATTTGCAGGTCTGAAATTTGAGAGAGTGCCGAAAAGAGCCGCTCCCGTTCTGCCAGCATCAGCGGAATGGTAGACAGCAGCACCTGGCGATTGGCGATCGCGACTCCCGCCGCCGCCTGCGAAAAGCTGGGCAGATTGTAGGGTAGACGGACTTTTTCTAAGGCTGCGATCAATATGGGGTGGGCGATCGCATAGCCCACTCGGTGGGCTGCCAACCGAAATGCTTTGGAGAAGGTTCGCAAAATGACCCAGTTTGGGTACTGAGACAACTCGCTGGCGACGCTAGTTTGGCTGAACTCAAAGTATGCTTCGTCTACCACGACTAGAATATTTTGAGGCAGGCTACGTAACCAATCTAACTCAGTAGCGGTAAGCGCATTCCCAGTTGGTGAGTTGGGGTGGACGACGAAAACAATGCGAATCGGCGGATTTTTTGAGGTAGCGATCGCAGTCTGAGCCGCCGCCAAATCCATTTCAAACGTTTCAGTGCGGGCGATCGTGGTTACGGCTATTCCCAGGGTGCGGGCCAAAATTCCGTACATCGAAAAGGTAGGATCAGCTACCAAAATAGAGCCTTCGCCACCTAGACAGGTAGCAATCAACAGCGAACGAATTAGCTCATCCGAGCCGTTGCCGATCGAGATATTCTCTGCCGTAAAAGAACCGCCTGATTCATTGACGTATTCAGCGATCGCGTCCTTCAGTCCTTCGGAGCCACCGTCGGGGTAGCGGTTGTTTTCGATCTGTTGATAGGCCCAACTGAGTTTTTGTTTTAGCTCGTCTGGCAAATCAAACGGACTCTCGTTCACATCCAGGCGATCGAGGGTTTTGGGCAGATTGTGGGAGTCGTTGGTGTGTTGCGTGTAGGCAGAAAGTTGGGAGAGATCCGATCGAATGAACTCAAGCATGGCGAAGAGAAGAGTGAGGGATGAATTCTGAATGGCTCAAGCGGTCTGCCAGACTTTTGAGTCTAGCAGCGAGCCGCTCGAATTCAAAGTTCAACCCTCAAAAGTTCAACCCTCAAAAGTTCAACCCTCAAATGCAGACAATTGTAGCTGTGAGCAAGTGTGATTGAGTCAAGCTATATCAAGCGGGATAAATTCGCAAACGACGATTTGGCTCGTCTCCAAAACTGCGCGACTTGAGATGATAGTGCTCAACTAGCTCGTGCTGCATTTTGCGAACCAAGCCAGAGCGAGGCAAAAGCTCAACGGGCTGACCTTTGGGGATCACAATTTGTTCGACGGCCAGCCTTGCTTCTTCGAGGGCCTCAATCTCGTCCTCACTGTCGCCCCTAGATAGCAGGTCAAGCTCTGCTGTGTCGGGAATCGCAGGATCATCCATATTGAGCAATCGCCTCAGAGAGTGAGCGATTTGAGGAATGCTACTCGCTTTGAGGGTGTGGATGGGAATTTGGCGAGATTTTGCCAGATGGCGCAGCTTGGAGTGGTTTTTGATATGCGATCGCAGCGCCAAAACCGCATCTGCACTGTCGATATCTTTGGTGAGCACGATCGGCAGGCTCAGCGTCCGAATCACCTGATCTAGCTGATGGCGACTCACCCCATAGGGATAAATATGCAAAGGCAACTCTTCACCATTGGGCCCTGGAACATACATTCCCTCGGCTGCCTGGCCTTGCATCTCGGCTTCGCTCTCTCGATAGTCGAAGGTCTGATTGAGGGATGCATTCAGCAATTGCTCGAAGGTTTGCTGTTCGGCAGTGGGGTGGCTGAGGGGCTTGAGCTTGCCAGACGATCGCCAGCCGCGACCTTGAGGCGGTGGTGTAAAGAAACCCTCCTGCGGAGCGGTGGGCGCGATCGAGAGGGGGTTATTGCGAACTCCGTTTCTGGAAGATCGCCCCATCGAGGGAGTTTCTGGGACGGTAGGCAACTCGTGGGTCACAGTGACACTGCCATCGGCGTTGACGGTTCTAACTTCTGGAGTAGGTTGTCTACCACGCAGCAGATTGTCGATCGTCTCCGCCACATGCTCATGCACAACCCACTTTTGCCGCTCGGTCATTTCGACGGCGATGTCAAATGTTGGCGGTGCTTTGCGTTCTAGAACGCTTTTCTGGCTGCCGCGCCGTCTCGCTTCCTCGTCGCCCAAGGTCACAGATTGGATGCCACCAATTAGATCAGAAAGGGTGGGGTTTTTCACCAAGTTGTCGAGCCGATTGCCGTGGGCTGTGCCAACGAGTTGAACGCCCCTCTCAGCGATCGTTCTGGCTGCCAGTGCTTCCAGTTCAGTGCCAATTTCGTCAATCACAATCACCTCTGGCATGTGATTTTCGACCGCCTCGATCATCACCTGATGCTGAAGTTCAGGGCGAGCCACCTGCATTCTGCGGGCCCGACCGATCGCCGGGTGCGGCACATCGCCATCGCCAGCAATTTCATTAGATGTGTCGATAATCACCACCCGCTTTTCTAATTCATCCGCCAGAACACGGGCAATTTCTCGCAGGGCGGTTGTCTTGCCAACGCCAGGGCGACCTAGCATGAGAATCGATCGTCCACTTTCAACCAGATCGCGAATCATACCGATCGTGCCAAACACCGCCCGACCCACCCGACAGGTCAAGCCAATCACTTCACCTCGGCGATTGCGAATGGCGCTGATCCGGTGCAGCGTCCGCTCGATTCCAGCACGATTGTCTCCCCCAAAGTCTCCAACTCTGGCGATGCTCTCGTTGAGATCGCCCTGAGAAATCAGGATTTCAGATAGATATTCTGCCTTGCCAGGAAATCGCGCCTCTGGACGGCGACCCAAATCCATTACCACCTCAACCAGGCTGTCTCGCTGAGGATGGCGTTCTAGCTGATCACGAATCTGTTCGGGCAAAATGCCCAAAAGCTTTTCAAGATCGTCTGTTTGCATAATTTCCGCACCATGAACTTCAGAAGCGTCTGTCTGGACGGGCGGCTGGTGTCCATTGACAGGCGTTGAAAGGGAGTCCGAAGATTCAGAACCAAACGTGTCTGAGGAAGATAGGTCGCGATGATTCACCATGTTGGTATGTGAAACGCTAAGAGAGGGAACAACAAGCAGCGGAGATCTGTGAGTTAGCGTAAAGAATTTATGCCTCAAAGAGATGTATCCTGAAGCACTTGAATGATGAAGAAGGAATCATTTCTTTTGTGAAGATGATTTGAGGGGAGAAATCAGCGTGTGAGAGAGTTCGACGGCTTGCCACAGGAGAGAGGGCGCTGTTTCGATGCGGGTAGCAGATCGGGCCCGTAGGAGGGAATTACGGTCGATCGTACGGGACGAAACTGTCGCAGATTCAAAAGGCGGCGGGAGACGTTGAACAACATTCAAAGGTTCTATCTCCATAGTTTCAAGCTGGTTAAGAACAGGCAAAAGCAGGCTCCGCGCATAACTTCCATAGGCGATGCCTGAAATCTTTCTTGATACAATTGTACTATTTTTATTCGATAATAGACCTAAAGCTTTTAGCTTAGGAACGGTGTGGGCATTGGTTCCGCCTGCGAGTTGCACATACCCTGGCAGGTTGGCAGCGAGAACTTTTTGACCCAGTTTGACCGAGGCTCTCGTGGCTCCATCTCCAATGTCACCGCTCATAGGACGGCCATCGGTTTGCCAGATCAGGGCACAGGGAAGCGGGGCGATCGCCTCTTGCAAGCTCCACAGATAATCAATTAGCCCTTCTCCATCGGGGCAGCTAATCGACACAAGTTTGAGGTGATGAGCTTGTGGGGAGAGGGCCCGCCACAGCCGCTTAAAGTCTGTGAGTCGCCCAATCTGCGTGTGAATCTCGATCGCGTCTACTCCTGCCTGCAAAATGAGCGGCGAAATCACGTCGGGTGTGTATACATACGATCGCGTTGAGATATGCTGAATCGGGCAAATCGGGAGACAGCGGCCACAGCCATAACACAGAGTGTCGATCACGCCAGCAGAGTAATCTTGGAAGGCGATCGCCTCAGCCGGGCAAATCGCTTCACAGGGCGCGAACAATCAGCCGGGCAGTTTGCTGCTTGAAACTCGGCTTTTCTAAAGTGTGGATCTTCACCATCATTCAAGCTCACCATCAACCAGGGCGAATTTCCAGGGTTAAACCCTTTTTGCCTTGAGAGTTCAGCTAGATTGTCTGCGACGGCCAACGCTTCTCGCGCAGTCGCAATGATTGCAGGGTCTGCCGCGACATCAATACAGTCGGCCCCAGCGAGGGCATAGGCGAGCGTCAGACTCCGAATGGCAGGAAGGTGTTGGAAACTTGCTCCACAAATGAGCTTGAACCAGTGACCTTCTTGAAGCGATTGTAGGGGGTGTAGAAAATCAGTCACTCCTTCATGCTAATGCGCCCCTTAAAAAATTGCGACTCAAGTGACAAAAGTTAGTACCACAAAATGATCCCACCCTTTCTCGTGCGATCGCATACACGGCGAAAAGGTGGGATATTGCAGGGCAATGAATTTGAATATTAGGCGGCGATCGTATCTTTGAGCGGGGCCCATCGGAAGTAGCGTTCTCCGCCTACTTCGATCACAATTTTCAGGCGCGGTTCTAGAGCAGTTAGATTGGCCAGAAACTCAAGCTCTTGGTTAGAGAGAATGTGACCTTCGATGATCCACAGCAGCAAACCTTTTGACTTGGGCGGTAGGTTGGCGAGTTGGGTGCTGACGATCGGCGGCAGGAAGTAAGTTGCCCCCACCGCTGCGCCCGATCCAGAACTCTTTTTACCCAGGTGAGGCGGACGCACGCCATGCACGCCCGTCAGATACATCGCCACGTCGCCCAAGCCTCTAGCGGTGATGCTGAGTGAGGTGTAGCCAGATGCACGAATTCTCCGCCGATAGCGCCCTTCAAACCCACCTTCTAGCGGAACGTAGGCCGCGATCGCGCCAAATTTTTCTAAATCCTTAATCAGTTGACCGCCCGTTGTAATCAGTGGCATAACCGTTGTCCTTCAGTTCTGTGCAGCTTTTAACAAGATAGTAGTGCTGATGCCATTCTACTGTTCACTGAGTGTCTGCATTGATTGAAACCTTCTATCCACACAATTGGAGCGATCGCTTCAAGAAAAGCGCCCTAGGTAAAGGTTCAAAAAATCTCTGGAAGCCGACTCGTTAATCTTCTCTAAATTTAAGTTTGACCAAATCTGATCAGCCGTCAAAACAGGTAGATTGCGTTGAATTGCTAGAGCGAGACAAGCACGATCGCCCAAAGAAAGCCCTAATTCTCTCGTCTCAGGACGCGGCATCTCCGCAACAAATGCTTGAGATTCATCAAACAGAATGACTTCCAAAGCCAAATCTTCTAGAATTTAGCGAACGATCGCTTCTGGGACTCCGTTACTAATCAGTTTCGCCACAACTTCAGAAAGATTGACGGCCCCGATTACGGCTTGCATTAGCTGAACCTTTGAGGTTTTTGTAATCTTACTTTTGGGCGATCGCTCACCAATATTATTTCTGCGTGATAGCTTGGCCGATCCGCCTCAGAACTTGCGTTGCGTTATAAAGTTCTCTAGATGAAGCGAAAGGCGCAAACACTCGCGAAAGTGAATATTGAGAAATCTCACCTTGAGTTAACTTCCCAAGAAGAATGTCATCTCCGTTAGTGATCATGCCAAAGCCATTGGCGATCGGGGTGAGGACTTGCCATAAAATAGGTAAGAGTCTGAGGCAAAGCAGACAAAGCAGCCAGGGTAGTCTTCTTAGATTCTAAAATCACAACCCAAAACTGACTTTACATCACCAAAACATCGATCCGTCCCCGCAAAACCTCTTCACCATCATCTAACATAATCTGAACAGTTTGCTCTGCCTTCACCTTGAAGGGCGGATCATAAAATCCTGCGATCTCTAAAAGTGGCGAAGCTATCCGCAAGGAAACAGTCCCGTCTAACAAGTCACCATCCGTGCGGTGATACACATATCTGCGTCGAATCGTGTCTAGGGCTTCCTTGTCAGCATCAGTAATGTCAGGCAGACCTTCAAACCACTCTCTAAACAACTGCTCATCCTCCGTCCGCTTCAACTAAAGTCGTGATGGCAGTAATTTGAACCATTAACCCACCGCTGCTTGATTTCCGCTCTCTGCTGCCAATGCTTCTAGCCGCTCCTGCTGGTCTTGCGAAATACAACTTTGAATCAGCGTTTCCAAATCACCCTCCAACACCGGAGGCAGAGCAAAGTTTTTGCCCAAACGATGATCCGTCACGCGACTATCCTTGTAGTTGTAGGTGCGAATTTTCTCCGATCGTGATCCCGTTCCCACCTGAGACATCCGCAGCGAAGTCACCGCCTCTTGCTGTTCTTGCAGCTTCATCTCATAGAGTTTCGCCCGGAGAATTTGCATCGCTCGTTCGCGGTTTTGTAGCTGCGATCGCTCTTCCGTGCAAAAAATCCGAATTCCCGTTGGTTTGTGTCGGAGGTCAACCGCAGTTTCTACTTTGTTGACGTTTTGCCCGCCTGCGCCGCCCGATCGCGCTGTCGTCAATTCAATATCTTTGGGGTCAATATGAACTTCCACCTCATCCACTTCTGGCATCACCGCCACCGTTGCAGTTGACGTATGAACTCGTCCCGATGCTTCCGTTAGAGGAACGCGTTGAACTCGATGAACCCCTGCCTCAAACTTCAGTTCGCTGTAGACACGATCGCCCTGAATCTCCAAAACCACTTCCTTGAAGCCGCCCATATCTGCCAGAGATTCACTCACCAACTTAATCTTCCAGCGCTTCGTCTCCGCATAGCGCGAATACATTCTCAGCAAATCGCCCGCCCAAATGCTGGCTTCATCACCCCCCGTCCCCGCGCGAATCTCCAACATGATATTTCGTTCATCATTTGGGTCGCTGGGCAATAGCAAGATTTTCAGCCGAGTTTCCAACTCATCAAGACTCCGCTGAAGCTCTTCAGCTTCCAAAGCAGCCATCTGTTGCAGTTCCAGATCGCCGCCCGCTTCCTTGACAATTTGACGAGCATCCAGGAGATCCTGCTGCGTTTTGCGCCAGGTTTCGTAAGTGTTGACAACCTCCTCCAGCGAGGAACGCGCCTTTGCCACCTCTTGAAACTCAGCTGGATTTTTGGCGATGTCTGGGTCGCTCATCCGCCGAGTCAACTCGTTGAACGTTTGCTCAACGGAGTTCAATTTATCGATCAAATAAGATTCAGCCATGAGACCAGAAAAAGTAGGGTTGACAGCTAGGCTCCACGATCGGTCGGAGCGATCGGCGGAAAGATTGAATCCAGAAGTCGGACATCAACCCAAACTCTAAAATCCAAAACGCCTAGCTTTGCTACTTCGCTTGTCCGGCTGAGTCGTCCGTCATGCCATACTTCCGTAGAAATCGTTCTACGCGGCCTTCAGTGTCAATGATCTTTTGCGTTCCAGTAAAGAACGGGTGATTGCCAGACCACACATCAACGTGCAGTTCAGGCTTTGTCGAACCAATGGTCATCACCACTTCACCATTGCAGTAAACTTTCGCCTCTGGGTACCACTTGGGATGAATATCAGGCTTGGGCATCGGGATTTCTCCAATCTTTCTAGATCTATTGTAGCGATCGCTCTTAGAACACTCCTAAGCAGCCAATCTTGACTAACCAATACAGACAATTAGACAATTAATTTCTAACGCTTCGAGAACTGAGGAGCCTTACGAGCTTTCCGCAAACCGTACTTCTTCCGTTCTTTGGCGCGGGGGTCGCGAGTCAGATAGCCCTCAATCTTCAGAGGCTTACGATTTTCAGGGTCAAGCTGACAGAGGGCGCGCGCTACACCCAGACGAATTGCATCCGCCTGTCCGGTCAATCCGCCACCGTGGGCATTGACGAGAATGTCATACTCGCTCTCCAAGCCGAGGGTTTCTAGCGGAGCCTTCGCCGCCGAAATGTACTCCGGATTGAATTGGAGGTAGAGATCTCCAGCTTTACCGTTCACCGTGAGCGTTCCATCACCAGGAACCAAGCGAACTCTTGCCACCGCAGACTTACGGCGACCTGTACCCAAATAAACAACCCGACCTTCAGTAGCTTGCATTAGTTGTCTCCTCCGGGAATAGTGTTAATTTGCAGAACTTCGGGCTTCTGCGCGGCGTGGGGGTGGCTTTCACCTGCGTAGACTTTCAGCTTAGTGAATAATTGACGACCCAGGGAGTTTTTGGGCAGCATCCCTTTGACGGCATGTTCAATGATTCGTTCTGGAATTCTGGCTTGCAGCTTATCAAAGGTTTCGGTCTTCATGCCACCAGGACGGCCAGAGTTGCGGCGATAGATTTTTTGGAAGCGCTTTTTGCCAGTGACATCCACCTTCTCAGCGTTGATGACGATTACAAAATCGCCCGTATCCATCGAGGGGGTGTAGATTGGCTTGTTCTTACCGCGCAAAACCATTGCAATTTCGGTCGCAAGTCGTCCCAAACGCTGATCGGCTGCGTCTACGACGTACCAATTGCGCTCTAGAGAATCGACAGGAGGGAGGTAGGTTTTTCCATGAGAGTTTTTTCAGTCGTGTAGAAAATTTGCAGATTCGCGATCGCAGGTTAACCCAGGCAATATTCAGGAGCACCCACATTCGGCAGAACGAACTTAGGCTGGCTATCAAACCAAAGCTCAGGCGAAAAGGGTGAATCGGGATATCCAACTCGCAACAGGCACAGCCCTTGGGCGGGGGCAGCGTATTTCACTTCGTCTCGACGTTCGGCCGTCCAAAGTTGGGTGAAGTCGTGGGGCGATCGTTCCCCCCGTCCTACTTGCACCAGCAGCCCCACCAACAGACGCATCATTCCGTACAAAAAGCCGCTCGCCTGAACTTCAATGTACAAAAACGAGTCTCGACGCTGACACTCTGCCACCTGTACGTCTACCCAGGAATGGGGACGGCTCGACCCGGCTCGATGAAACGCTGCCAAATGATGCCGACCCACCATGGATCGAGGGCCGCCTGGATCGATCGCTCATCCAACGGCTCATAGTAGTAGTGCCAGGCAAAAGGGGTAACAAACAAATTAGGGCGGGCATCCGTAAACAGGGTGTAACGGTAGCGTCTCCAAGAAGCAGAAAACCGAGCGTGCCAGGTAGGGCCTACAGGAGCCGAAGCGCGAATCAGAACGTCGTCAGGCAAGCGAGAGTTGAGCACATCTGCCCATCGGTGGGCTGGAATCAGGGTTTCTGCGTCAAAATGGGCGACTTGGGCAGCAGCATGAACCCCAGTATCGGTTCTTCCGGCTGCATGGATTACCACAGAGCGGTTAAGTACCGATCGCAGCGCCGTTTCAATCTCTTCCTGAACGGTTCGTTGATTCGGCTGGCGCTGCCACCCATGAAAACGAGTGCCCAGGTATTGAATAACCAGGGCAACCCGTTGTGTCGATGGAGATTGGGCAGCGAACATAGATCTAGGTCAACTCAATGTATGCCATTTCTGCGTTGTCGCCGCGGCGAGGAACGGTGCGGATAATTCGGGTATAGCCACCCTGGCGATCAGCGTAGCGTTCGGGAGCTTGCTCAAACAGCGCATGAACCAGTTGTTTGTCAAAGATGTATCCCATCGCCTGACGACGGGCCGCAAGGGAGCCATCTTTGGCCAGGGTAATCATCTTTTCGACCTCAGGGCGCATGGCCTGGGCGCGAACTTTGGTCGTCTTGATTCGACCATTGCGGATCAGTTCGGTAGTGAGCGATCGTAGGAGCGCTTTCCGCTGATCCGCAGGTCTTCCAAGCATGGGAACTCTGCAACGATGACGCATAACAATTTAACGAGTAGAGAAAGTTGAATTTTGACTAGCTAGATTTTGAGGATTTCTCTTGAGGTAGAGTAATTCCTAACCGTTGTTGAAGGGCTTCGACCACCTCTTCAGCCGACTTTTGCCCAAAATTCTTGATTTCAAGCAGGTCTTCCTGGCTGTAGTCGAGTAGGTCAGCGACGGAGTTAATTTGCGCCCGCTTGAGGCAGTTGTAGGCGCGCACCGAGAGTTGTAGCTCTTCGATCGGAATCTGACTCTCTGGGCCTTCATCGCCTGAGAAATCATCGTCTACTGGTTCAGAAGGAATGTCCTTAAGCGGGTTAAACAGATCGACCAGGATCGTAGCGGCTTGGCTCAAGGCTTCTTGAGGAGTTAGACTACCGTTTGTCCAAATCTCCATCAACAGGCGATCTTTCTCGATCGCGCCGCCGCCTCTAGCATCCTCAACGCTATAATTCACCTTGCGAACTGGCATAAACACAGAATCGATTTGCAAAAAATCGAGGGCTGCCGTTTCTTCACGGTTTTTGTCAACCGCTCGATAGCCTTTGCCCTTTTCAATCCTGAATTCCATCTCCAGGGTTGAGCCAGCCGAAAGGGTCGCAATATACTGATCTGGATCGACCAACTCCACTTCTGAAGGCAAGTCAAACTGATCAGCCGTCACCGTCGCCGGCCCCTGCACTAACAGGCGACCAATCTGAGGCTGCGAAGAATAGCTCTTAAAAACAAGCTTCTTCATATTGAGAAGAATGTCTAGAACGTCTTCTCTCACCCCTGGAATGGTGGCAAACTCATGGGAGACCCCTGCAATCCGAACGGCCGTCGCTGCGGTTCCTTCCAGGTTCGACAGCAAAACACGCCGTAAAGCGTTGCCAACAGTGGTTCCCTGACCTCGGTCTAGGGTTTCTAGAATAAATTTGCTGTATTGGCTCTGATCTTTGTCCGTTGTGGACTCTACACATTCAACCTGAAACTGTGCCACGGAGTGACCTCCCTTCTCCTGCTCGTTGAGGGTAGCGTGCCCTCGTTTGATTCCCCGAACCCGACGATCGACCTTAGACCTACCATCTTCAGCCGATCTTCATTCATCCCAACCTCGAATCGTTAGACTCGACGACGCTTAGGCGGACGGCAACCGTTGTGAGGAATGGGTGTGATGTCGCGAATTAGCGTAATCTCTAAACCCACCCCTTGCAGTGCCCGAATTGCAGTCTCCCGACCTGCTCCCGGCCCGCTCACCATGACTTCTAGCTGACGCATTCCCTGATCCATGGCTCGGCGAGCAGCACTTTCGGCCGCTGTTTGGGCTGCAAACGGGGTTCCCTTCTTCGCGCCTTTGAAGCCACTAGAGCCAGCAGATGCCCAGGAAATGACTTCCCCACCTGTGTCAGAGATGGTGACGATCGTATTGTTAAACGTCGATGAAATGTAAGCTACACCACTAGGGACATTCTTCTTCTGCTTACGGGCCCGTCTTTCTGGTTGGTTGTCTTGCCATGTCTAAACTCTAATCTTGGGTTCTAAGTGGATGCTGAAAAGAGACTGAGACCCTAGATGATGGATTTTGGACGCATCCCAAATCACAGGTCTAGAGTCTAGAGTCTACTTATTTCTTACCGGGCGCTTTCTTCTTACCTGCAACGGTGCGCCGACCGCCACGCCGAGTACGAGCGTTGGTACGAGTGCGCTGTCCGCGAACGGGCAGGCCCAGACGATGGCGGCGACCACGGTAGCAGCCGATGTCCATCAAGCGTTTGACATTCAGGTTTTCGAGTCGTCTCAAATCACCTTCAACCTGGTAGCCGCCCTCAACCGCTTCTCTGAGGGCCGAAACATCTGCATCACTCAGATCCTTGACACGGGTGTCAGGATTTACGCCAGTGGTGGCGATCACCGCTTTTGCTCTAGTAAGTCCAATTCCGTAAATGTATGTCAGACCAATCTCGACGCGCTTATCGCGGGGAAGGTCTACTCCGGCAATCCGTGCCACGCTGCTTTCTCCCTAATACTGAATTGCTTGAGGACGTAGATACTTGCGCTATCTGGCTCAGAAGTCCCCATCTTCTGGCACAGGTTAACTTAGCTAACCTTGACGCTGCTTGTGCTTGGGGTTTTCGCAGATAACCATCACACGGCCGCGACGACGAATGACGCGGCATTTTTCACAAATCTTCTTAACGGATGCTCGAACTTTCATGCCTCAACCTTGGCAGTACTGCAACAAACACAATATTCTAACAATTTCTTATAGTCTTTGTCAAAGAGGACGGCCCGATCGTTTCTAAAACCTTTTTTATTTTTTGTTTCGCAAACGATAGGTGATTCGTCCTTTTGTCAGATCGTAGGGAGTGAGTTCAACCTTGACGCGATCGCCAGGGAGAATTTTGATGTAGTTCCGACGAATCTTACCGGAGATGTGAGCGAGCACGTTGAAGCCGTTATCTAAATCGACGCGGAACATAGCATTAGGCAAGGAATCTACCACGGTTCCTTCCATTTCGATTAGATCTTGTTTAGACAAACTGTTTTCCTCAGATACAACAAAATATTTTTGGAGTCAAGAGAGCGTACACTATCTTTCTCAGTTTAGATCATTAAATTTGTTTTCTGATCTCAGGAAGGTGATCATACCAGAAAACAGCCGTCAGGGTTTACTGCCTAGCAGATTGATAATCAAACCAGGGGTTTGAGAGACTCGGTAACTTCTTCCATTGCCCGATCGCCCTCGATTGTGACTAAATTTCCTTGAGTTTCGTAATACTCAATGAGAGGAGCCGTCTGCTCTTGGTAAACCTCTAGTCGCCGACGGATCACCGCTTCGTTGTCATCTTTCCGTCCCCGTCCTAGAAGCCGGGTGACTAGCACGTCATCCGGCACATAAAGGTTGACAGCGTAATCAACCTTTTGAGCTAATTCTGTCAACAGGGCGGATAGGGAGTCGGCTTGAGCCACGTTACGCGGAAATCCATCCAGAATCCACCCAGCCTGGGCATCCGATCCTTCAAGGCGCTCCCGAATCAGATCAATAACCAACTGATCTGGAACCAATTCTCCCCGATCCATATATCCCTGGGCCTTGACTCCGAGTGAGGTTTTCCCGGCGACCGCCGCCCGCAGAATTTCGCCCGTTGAAATGTGAGGAATATTTTGGAGAGAAGCCAAGATCATTGCCTGGGTTCCCTTTCCGGCTCCGGGTGCTCCGAGAAAGATTAATCGCGCCACTACTGTTTCACCATTCCTTCATATCGCTGGGAGATGACATAAGTTTGAATTTGCTTTGCGGTGTCGATCGCCACCCCTACTAAGATCAGCAAAGACGTAGCCCCAAACCCTTGAAAGGTAGGAACTCGCGTAGCCGTCTCAACAACTGTAGGTACGATCGCGACAATTCCCAAAAAGATCGCACCCAGGAACGTTAAGCGATTTAATACTCGCTCAATGTATTCGGTCGTTGCCTTACCCGGGCGAATTCCTGGAATACTTGCACCCATCTTCTTCAAGTTTTTTGACATGTCATCGGGTTGCACCACCAGCGAGGCATAGAAATAGCTGAAAAATAAGATCAAAATCAGGTAAACAATATTGTGCGCCCAAGAATTTGGACCAAAATAATTCCCCAAAAATTGATTTACTGGGCCACTTTGTAAGGCTTGCGCCAGCAAAGCTGGGAGGGTAAGCACCGTAGATGCAAAAATGATCGGCATCACACCGCCCTGATTGAGACGCAGGGGTAGATAGCTGCTTCTCTCAAGATATTGGCGACGACCCACCTGACGACGGGCTGAAATAATTGGAATTCTGCGTGTGCCTTCCTGGACAAAGACGATACCGACTACCATCGCCAAAAAGACAAGTAGAAGAATCACAATCCCGCCGACAACGCTGCGATCGCCACTCTGAGCCAATTCAAATGTTTTGCCCAGAGAAGTCGGCAGCGTAGAAACAATGTTCAGAAAAATCAACAGAGATGCACCGTTGCCGATTCCTCGCTCAGTGATCACCTCACCGACCCACATCACAAACATTGAGCCTGCGGTTAAGGCCAGCACCGTTTCAGCAACGAATAGGGGCCCCCAACCCGGAGCAAAAGGACGCAGCAAGCCCACCGTCAGCAGTGAACTTTGAATAATTGCCCAGCCTAGGGCCACATAGCGAGTGATCTGAGAGATTTTGCGTCGTCCTGCTTCGCCTTCGTTTTTTTGCAGGTCTTCGAGTTGAGGAATCGCTGCGGTCAGCAATTGCAGAATAATCGAAGCGTTGATGAACGGTAAGATTCCCAGAGCAAAAATGCCGAGGGTTTTAAGACCGCCCCCCGCGAACAAGTCAACAAAGCTGAGAGCAGTGTTGCCCGAAATGTTGGCGGCAAACGCAGCTCGATCGATCCCCGGCAACGGAATATAAATACCCAGGCGAACCAAAATCAACAGGCCGACGGTTAACAGCAAACGCCCTCTAAGTCCGGCGGCTTGAGCCATCTGAGCCAAGGTTTCCTGAGCGGTTGGAGCTTTATCTCGACTAACGACCATGAATGGATACCTCGTACTTGCATTCTCAATTGCTCGATAGAGCGACCCGCCCCTGCTGAAACCAGGACTCTCAAAACTAGCCTCAGACTGGAAAGCGTCACCCTACAAACGTAGGACGACGATTCAACCCATTTTTCGCGAGTCATCTAATCTCATGCTCCGCGCACCTTAGGAGCACGATGCCATGTGGGCTTGGGTTCTAGCACTTCACAGGTTCCGCCTGCCGCTTCGATTTTAGCGCGGGCACTCTCTGTAAATTTAGTTGCCTGCACTTTCAGCCCAACAGATAGTTCTCCATCTCCAAGAATTTTGAGGGGGCCATCATCTTGGGTAACAATGCCTACATCCATGAGGGAAGATAGGTTGACATCGGTGTTGGCGGCCAGTTCTGACAGATCGCCTACGTTGATCGTAGTGTAGTTCTGCCGATTAATGACGGTGAAGTATTTGCGCTTAGGCAAACGGCGATAGAGAGGCGTTTGACCACCCTCAAAGCCAGGGCGAGTCGGACGACCAGAGCGAGACTTTTGACCTCGCATCCCGAAGCCACAGCTTGCACCCTGCCCGGCAGCAATTCCTCGACCGACTCGGCGGGCCCGTCTGGTTGCACCTTCTTGGGGTGCGACATCATCGATTCTCATAATGTTTGTCAGTGCTAAGAGTTTTGGATTCGCAACTTGAGCCGATCAGGCATAGAGGTTTTCGATCGGGACACCTCTTTCCTCAGCAACACCGGCAAAGGTACGCAGACCATCCAGCGCACTGACCGCAGCCCGCGCATTGTTGAGGGGGTTGCCAGAACCGAGTTGCTTGGCCAGAATGTTTTTACACCAGCGAGTTCGAGCACCGTCCGAACAGCGCCCCCCGCGATTACCCCTGTACCGGGGCTGCGGGACGCATCATCACTTTTGCGCCGCCGCCACTCCCGTTGGTTGGGTGAGGAATCGAGTTTGATTTAGTCAAAGGCACTTCGACTAGGTGTTTTTTGCCATCTGCGACCCCTTTTTTGACCGCACCGATGACATCACTGGCTTTGCCTACGCCAACTCCGACCTGACCGCGTTCGTTACCCACGACGACGATCGCCCGAAAGCTAAGCTTTTTACCACCTTTTACCACTTTGGTAACGCGACGAATCTGAACGACCCGCTCTTGCCAGTCTGATTTCTCTTCGCGAGGTTTGTTACTTTTACGACCTTTTGCCATGAGTTTCTCCTAGAAATCTAAACCAGCTTCACGGGCAGCTTCTGCCAATGATTTCACCCGACCATGATATAGGTTGCCGCCGCGATCGAAGACCACCGTTTGAATGCCCTTGGCAAGCGCCCGTTGAGCCACCAGTTTACCCACCTCAGCCGAGGCTTCCTGGTTAGAACCCGACTCTAGCTTGGCTTTGAGTTCGGGGTCGAGGGTAGAAGCGGCCGCTAAGGTGTGCTGAGCCGTATCGTCAATCACCTGGGCATAGATATGCTGATTAGAGCGAAACACAGACAGACGAGGACGCTCTAAAGTGCCCTCTACGCGCTTGCGAATTCGGGCATGGCGGCGGCGAGTTGCGTCTTTGCGAGTTAATTTCATAATTTATTTCTTCCCTTTACCACCGGACTTACCAACCTTGCGTCTGACGGCTTCACCCGCATAGCGAATTCCTTTGCCCTTATAGGGTTCAGGTGGACGGACGGCGCGAATTTTGGCTGCTGTGTTACCGACAATTTCTTTATCAATTCCGCTCACGATCACGTTGGTGTTATTCTCGACCGCCAACTGAATGCCGTCAGGAGGAGGAATATCCACAGGCTTGCTATATCCCACGTTCAAGATCAAATTTCGACCCTGGACTTGGGCCCGATAGCCCACACCTTGAATTTCCAAACGGCGCTGGAAGCCCGTAGAAACGCCTTCAACCATGTTGGCTACAAGCGTACGACACAAGCCATGACGCTGACGAGCTGCACGAGATTCATCTCGTCGTTTAACCGTTACGGTTGTGCCGTCTTGCTCCAACATTACTTCGGGGGGAAGGACTCGCGAAAGTTCACCCTTCGGGCCTTTGACCGCAACGTGTTGACCGTCGATCGTGACAGTCACCTTTGCAGGAATATCAATGAGACGTTTACCGATGCGAGACATAACTGATTACCTTGTTTTGATAGAAGCTGTTAGCTGTTAGCAACGGACTTTGGGCTTGAGACTCTAGACTTTAGCGGATGATTTTTCGCTGATTGAGTCCAATCGAGTCCAACGTCTAAGGTCTGAGGTCTAGAAGTCCAATAGCTGTGAGCCTTTCAACAGCAACGACTCATATCCAGACTTACCAGACGTAGCAAAGCACTTCGCCGCCAACTCCGGTACGTCGTGCTTCCCGATCGGTCATAATGCCGCTGGAGGTAGACACGATCGCAATGCCAATGCCGCCCAAAACGCGGGGCAGATCCTTACGATTGGAGTAAACACGCAAGCCAGGTTTGCTAACTCGCTTGAGGGCCGTGATGATGGGTTTACGGCTCTTGCCTTTGTACTTCAAAGATAGAACGAGTCGTCGATCGACCCCTTCGCCCGATTCTTCGTAGTCCGCGATAAAGCCTTCATCCTTCAGCACTTTGGCGATGCTGCGAGTCATCTTGGTAGACAAGACCTCCGTAGTTTGATGCCGCGCCAAGCTAGCGTTGCGGATGCGTGTCAGCATGTCTGAAATAGTGTCGTTAGCCGCCATAGTTCCCTCTTAATGAAACTGCATCAGTTGTCTCGAAAAGGCATACCCAGTTCTTTGAGCAGGGCGCGGCCTTCTTCGTCGGTGTTTGCAGTTGTGATGATTGAAATGTCCATCCCGCGAATCTGATCGATGCTGTCGTACTCGATCTCTGGAAAGATGAGTTGCTCTCTCAGACCAAGGGTGTAGTTGCCGCGCCCATCAAAGCTTTTGGGGCTAATGCCTCTAAAGTCACGAATACGGGGCAGGGAAAGGTTGATGAGGCGATCGAGAAACGAGAACATGCGATCGCCTCTCAGCGTCACCATGACACCCACGGGCATTCCTTCCCGAATTTTGAAACCTGCAATTGCTTTTTTGGCACGGGTGACGACAGGTTTTTGCCCTGCGATCGTTGCAATCTCGTTGATGGACGCTTCGAGTGCTTTGGCATTCTGAGAAGCTTCTCCGAGGCCGCGGTTGATCGTGATTTTCACAACCTTTGGAACCTGATGGACGTTCGTGTAGTTGAACTGCTCCGTCAGCTTCGGGACGATTTTTTCTTGATACTGAGCTTTGAGTCGTTGAACCATAGTGTCGAGTCCTTACCCTGGGCTTGGTCAGGGGTTTAGAAAGGTCATAGGTCATCCGCAGCTTGCCGAGACAAGAGACAAATGACTAGTCAATAATCTCGCCCGTCTTTTTTAGCATTCGCACTTTTTTGCCATCCTGGTTGATGGTGTGGCAAACACGGCTAGCAACCTTTTCCTTCGTGGAATAAAGCATAACGTTAGAGCTATGAATCGGTGCTTCCTGGGTGACAATCTGACCCGATTCACCTTCTTGCTGAGGCTTCATGTGCTTCGTGCGAATGTTCACACCCTTGACGATGACCTTGCTAGTTTTAGTGATCGTTTGCAGCACTTCACCCACTTTGCCTTTATCGCTGCCAGCAATGATCTGGACGGTATCGCCTTTTTTGACGTGCATCTTGTGACGAACGACGGTTTTTTGTTGGGTCGCCATTACAGAACCTCCGGAGCGAGGGAAACAATTTTGGTGAAGCTCTTGTCGCGCAACTCACGGGCAACCGGGCCAAACACACGAGTGCCCCTAGGGTTGCCGTCTTGGTTGATGATCACCGCAGCGTTGTCGTCAAACCGGATGCTCATGCCGCTGTCACGCCGCATTGTATGCTTGGTGCGAACAATCACCGCTCGAACGACATCAGATTTTTTGACTGCCATATTGGGGATCGCGTCTTTGACGACGGCAATGATTACATCACCGACTCCGCCATAGCGACGGTTGCCGCCCCCAATGACGCGAATACACATCAGCTTGCGTGCGCCACTGTTGTCCGCTACGTTCAGATAACTTTCTTGTTGAATCATGTCTAAATTCCCTCGCGATTAACCCTTAAAGGCAGTACTTAGAATTTCAGACACAACCCAACGCTTGGTGCGGCTCAGGGGCCGGGTTTCCTGAATGCGAACGCGATCGCCTTCCTTGCACTTGTTTTCTTCGTCATGGGCTTTGTAGCGCTGCGTCCGCACTACGATTTTGCCGTACTTGGGGTGAGCCGATCGGTTCTCGACGGCTACCACCACTGTCTTGTCCATTTTATCGCTGACTACAAGGCCAACTCTTTCTTTGACTGCCATTGGAAAACTCCGGATAGGATGGGGAAGGAGGGATGAAGGATACAGGGTGAATATGGAATGAAAGGGTCTGGAGGAAAAGAGCCGGTGCTGTCCAGCGACCATTCAGTCATTCTCCCTCTCCTAACCCGCTTGTTCCTTGCTCAGTTGACGCGATCGCTCCACGGTCAGCAGTTGAGATAGCTGATGTTTTGCGTGCTTGAACTGGTGAGGCTTTTCTAGTTGGCGAGTGCCCTTTTGCATCCTCAATTCAAACAGTTGCCGCTTGACCGCAACGATTTGATCGGCCAATTCCTGATCACTCAAGGTGTTTGCTTCTTCAAATTTGGGAAGAGGCATCGGTTTAAGACTCCTCCGCGGCCGAGGCTGCGCGTGTAATGAACTTAGTTTTGATGGGTAACTTGAAGGATGCCAGGCGCATCGCTTCACGGGCTGTCTCTTCAGGGACACCTGCAATCTCAAACAAGATCCGGCCCGGCTTGACAACCGCCACCCAAAACTCAGGCGCACCTTTACCAGAACCCATCCGGGTTTCTGCGGGCCGCATCGTGATCGGTTTATCTGGAAAAATCCGAATATAGATTTTGCCACCCCGACGGATGTAACGAGTCATGGCGCGACGGCTGGCCTCAATTTGACGAGACGTAATCCAGCTTGGCTCTAGGGCCTGCAAACCAAAATCACCAAAGTTCAGGTCGGCTCCCCGCGTGGCCATCCCTCTCATCCGTCCGCGCTGCTGTTTGCGGAATTTTGTTCTTCTTGGACTTAACATGACTCAATACCCATAAGTTGAGGAGTCAGGAGTCAGAAATCAGGAGTCAGAAGGATCGTGTCATCCCCCTCGCGTTGCCTGCCAAAGGCAACCCCTGATTCCTTATCCCTCGTTGGAGCGGTCTTCAAACTGTTGACGACGACGCTGTTGGCGACGGCGCGGTTGATTGGTGGGTGCAGCCTCGATCATCAGATCTTGACCAGGGATAATTTCACCCTTGAAAACCCAGATTTTGATCCCCAGTGTTCCGTAAATGGTTTGAGCGGTGACGTAGGCGTAGTCGATATCGGCCCTCAAGGTGTGAAGCGGCACGCGACCTTCACGAGTCCATTCGGGTCGAGCAATTTCTGCACCATTCAGGCGACCGCTAACTTGAATTTTGATGCCTTCGATGCCGGCCCGTTGGGCCCGTTGGATGGCCTGCCGAACGACGCGCCGGAAGGACACCCGACGCTCTAACTGCTCGGCGATGTATTCGCCAATGAGTGCCGCGTCTGCATCGACACGAGCGACTTCCACCACGTTGATGCGGATCTGCCGATCGCTGCTGCCCAGTGCATCTTGCAGCCCAGTTCTCAGAATATCGATGCCTGCACCCCCTCGACCCACAATTACGCCAGGGCGAGAGGTACGAATTTCGAGATCGATCTGATCGGCTTTACGTTCAATGCGAATCTCGGAGATTCCAGGCTTTTTCAAGTTGTCCAGGTTCTTCGGATTGGTGAGGAAGAATTGGCGAATCTTGAAGTCTTCTTGCAGCAGATCAGGGTAGCGGGCAAAGTCAGCATACCAACGAGAGCGATGCTCCTTGATAACTCCTAGCCGAAACCCAGTTGGATTGATTTTCTGTCCCATACGTTCCTTTAAAGCAGTTTAAGTAGTCGGTCAGAATCGAACTAGGATTCCGCACCCGGAGCCACGGCGATCGTGATGTGGCAAGTCGGTTTGCGAATCTGGTAAGCGCGACCTTGGGCACGGGGCCTAAACCGCTTGAGCGAGGGCCCCATGTCTGCAAAGGCTTGGCTGACGACCAGGGTGGCGCGATCGATCCCTTCGTTGTGTTCAGCATTGGCTGCCGCAGAGCGCAGGACTTTTAGAACGGGGTCACAGGCGCGGTAGGGCATGAATTCCAGAATAATTAGCGCTTCCCGATAGGAGCGCCCGCGAATCTGATCCAAAACTCGGCGCACCTTGTGAGGTGACATGCGAATATAACGTGCGATCGCTTTAGTTTCAGTCGTATCAGTAGCCATAGTTTCTCCTTTTCTGATTTTGGATTCTAGATTTTAGATTTTGCAGGGGTCGAGCTTCCGGCCGAAACCTAGAATCCAAAATCTCTCCTATCGACGTGCTTTCTTATCGCCACCCGCATGACCTCGGAAGGTGCGAGTGGGTGCAAATTCTCCCAGCTTGTGACCAACCATTTGCTCTGAAACATAGACGGGAACATGAGTTCGACCGTTGTGGACGGCGATCGTATGCCCAATCATCTGCGGCAAGATAGTAGAAGCTCGTGACCAAGTTTTGATGACCTGTTTGTCGCCTCTGGCGTTGAGCGCTTCAACTTTGCTCATTAGATGATCGGCAACAAAGGGGCCTTTTTTAAGTGAACGTGCCATGGTGAGGGTCTCCCTAAGTAATTACGATTCCCGTCCGCCGCGTCCTCGCTTGGAAGACTTACGACGACGACGCACAATCAGAGCACTGCTGAGTTTCTTCTTGTTGCGGGTTTTGTGTCCGAGGGCGGGCTTGCCCCAAGGGGTGACAGGGCCAGGACGACCGATCGGGGCCCGTCCTTCTCCACCACCGTGGGGGTGATCCACTGGGTTCATCACGCTACCTCGCACTTGAGGGCGGCGACCCTTGTGACGAGTCCGTCCAGCCTTACCAAGGCTGGTGTTTCTGGCTTCAATGTTGCCGACCTGACCGATCGTCGCATAGCACTCTCTGCGAACCAAACGTACTTCTGTCGAGGGGAGCTTCAGCGTCACATAGTCGCCTTCTTTGGCAGCTACCTGTGCCGATGCACCTGCCGCCCTGGCCATTTGCCCACCCTTGCCGGGGACGAGTTCAATATTGTGAACGATCGTACCCAGGGGAATGTCCTTGAGAGGCAAAGCGTTGCCAATCTCGATCGGGGCGTTGGGCCCAGAGTGAATCACGGTTCCAACTTTCAAGTTGTGGGGGTGAAGAATATAACGCTTCTCACCATCTTGGTAGAACAGCAGTGCAAGCCGAGCATTGCGGTTAGGATCGTACTCGATCGCCGCTACCTTGGCAGGCACGTTTAGCTTGTCGCGACGGAAATCGACGATTCGATACAGACGCTTGTGCCCACCACCGCGGTGGCGGCAGGTGATCACGCCGCGGTTGTTGCGCCCTTTGTCTCTGTGCTTAGAAGTGGTCAGAGACTTCTCAGGCTCATTTTTTGTGATTTCGGCAAAGTCGGGAACCGTGCGCTGACGAGTTCCAGGGGTATAGGGACGGTAAATTCGGATGCCCATAACGTGCTACTCTTTGGGGTTCTAAACTGGAGTTCTAAACTTCTGGGAACAGAGTAATCGAGTCCCCAGCGGCCAGGGTCACGATCGCCCGCTTGTATTGAGGCTTGTGACCTGCGAACTTACCGACGCGGCGCGATTTGCGCGGGGGCATCAGGGTATTGATCCCAACGACCTTGACATCAAAAAGATATTCGACGGCTGCCTTAATTTCGGGCTTAGATGCCTTAGGGGCAACCTCAAAGGTATATTGGTTGTCCTCTAGAAGGCGGGTCGCTTTTTCTGTGATGATCGGGCGACGAATCAGATCCGCTAAGTTGCGGGGGTTAAAGTCACTCACCATATACCTCCTGGATCATCGTGATAGCAGCCGCCGTAGCCACAATTTTGTCTGCGTTCAGCAAATCAAAAATGTTTAGGTTGTTGGCTGAAATCATTCTCAGTTTCTCAATGTTGCGGGCAGACAGATAAATGGTTTCGTTTCTCTCAGCCACAATCAGCAGCACTTTCGAGTTAGGCTCAACACCCCAACGAGTCAGCGCTTGAATCAGTTCTTTGGTTTTGGGACGAGAAAGCTGATCGGCAAAATCTTGCACAATGATCAGATCTTCAACTCGACTTTGAAACGCAGTCCGCAGGGCCAGACGGCGCTCTTTGCGGTTCATTTTGATCGAGTAGTCTCTGGGTTTGGGCCCAAAGATTACACCGCCGCCCCGCCATAGGGGAGAACGGTTAGAGCCTGCACGAGCGCGTCCGGTTCCCTTCTGTCTCCAGGGTTTGCGCCCGCCCCCCCTCACTTCTGCACGGGTCTTGGTGGAAGCAGTGCCCTGACGCTGGTTAGCCAGTTGACGCACAAGTGCTCTATGAACGATACCTTTCGCGGATTCTTCTTTCGCGACTTTGAGATCGATCGAAGCCTGCCCTTGGTCGGCTCCTTGCCAGTCTTTGATTACACAATCAGCCATAGTCTTTTCTCCTTGCCCTAGCGACCAACTTTGTTAGTGGGCATGATCTGCACCAGAGCACCGGGCTTACCGGGCACTCCTCCTTTAATAAGGATGAGGTTGCGATCGGCATCCACCCGCACGACGGTTAACTTACGAATCGTGACTTGGACTCCACCCAGACGACCTGCCATGCGCTTACCGGGGTAGACCGTCCGGGGGTAGTACCGGCTCCGGTCGAGCCGGGGGCGCGGTGGTTTTTGGAGCCGTGGGCCATCGGCCCTCGTTTAAAGTTGTGGCGCTTTTGATAACCTGCGAAGCCCTTACCGATGCTGGTTCCAATTACGTCTACGATCTGGCCCACTTCAAAGATGTCGGCGGTGAGCGCCTGACCGAGTTCATACTCAGCGGGAGGTTTGTCAAGGCGCAGTTCGACGAGGTGGCGCAGGGGTGCAGAGTTGGACTTAGCAAGGTGTCCGAGTTCGGGCTTGCTGAGTGCCTTGGTTTTGGTTTCACCGAAGCCGATTTGCAGGGCTGAGTAGCCGTCTGTTTCGGGGGTTTTGACTTGAGTAATGGGGCATGGGCCGGCTTGAATGACGGTGACGGGAATCGCTCTTCCTGTGTCATCAAACACTTGGGTCATACCGAGTTTTGTGCCGAGAATACCGACAGCCACTAGACTGGTCTCCTTTTTTCACACTTGAAGGAGGGATGAGGGATGAAGGATGAGGGATGAAGGGAGAGTGGTAACTCTAGGTTTCATCTTGCTATCGATCGCCGTTCAGTCCTTCCGTTTGAACATGGCAAAGCAGCGACTTTTTGAGTCGTAGCTTTGTGTTTCCAGAACGGATTCTACGGTCGGAAGACCAGAAGAATCATACCTTTCGGCGTTTTGAAAGGCAGCGGATTCCGCGTTTTGGGAAAACTTGGGGCGTTTTGGCAAAGCATCTTGAGAGCGCATTACTCTTGTGGTGCTTACTCCAACCCGGACTTGAGAGAGTAATCTGCTCAGTATCCGTTTTGCGGTTGGGTTGAATCGCTTAGGCAGGGAATGACTTCCCGGAGGAAACTTTTCGCCTCTGCGCCCGAAGTCTCTTTCGCAATTTCCCTCGTAGGAGACGAGAAGGCTTGCAAACCTGAGTTGTGAGCATTCAACTATAACTCAGGTGTGATGGCTTTCTCTAAGAAATCGCACGTTCAGAATTTAGCAACAGTTATGCAGTATAAAACAGTTGTGGGGCAATCGTCTACTCTTTTGCTAAACTTCTTTTTCAAGCTTCTTGCTCGTGCGAGTCCGTTAAGTGCGTTCAATTTGCCTTTTGCCAGATGATAGACGATCGCGCTACTCAGCTTTTTCTGTTCTCGCTTTAGTCTTTGCTTAGAGAATGTTTTAAAAGCCCTCCCCCGTGTGTTTCACTACTTTGACTACCGAGGAGGTGCTACGAAAGAGTCAAGGTTGTCGGGTTGTCGGGTTGTCGGGTTTGCGATCGCGCTCTTGAGTTGCCCTTGAGTCCCAAGCTGACCCTTTTAAAACACTCTCTAAGATAGGCTGCTCGGACTAGAATGTTTGTGCTATTTGTTATCAAATTGCCATGCCTCGTTTTCTTCATGTTGCCGATGTTCATTTAGGATTCGATCGCTACGACAGCAAAGAACGTACCAAAGATTTCTATCGGGCCTTTGAGGATGTGTTGCAGAAATATGCGATCGCGTCTCAGGTTGATTTTGTTGCGATCGCAGGTGACTTATTTGAACATCGCACCATTCAGCCGAATATTCTCAATCAGGCAAAGGCATGTTTTCAACTGCTGAAAGATCATCAAATTCCAGCGATCGTGATTGAAGGAAATCACGACAATCGCCCCTATGGCACTCAGACCAATTGGCTGCGATATTTGGCAGATGATGAGTTGATCATTTTGCTAGAACCCGTCACATTGAACGGCACAGTCGTCTACGAAATGTGGGACGGCGAAGCGGGGGGATATATTGACCTTGATTGCGGAGTGCGAGTGTTGGGTTCGGCGTGGTATGGAGCTTCTGCACCCAAAGCGATCGAGACTTTAGCCAATGCAATGCAACAGCTTCCTTGCCATTCGGGGTACTCGGTGATGTTGTTTCATCATGGTTTAGAAGGGCAAATTGCCCGCTATCAAGGGGCATTGCGCTACAACGACTTGCTGCCCCTGAGGGATGCAGGAGTTGATTATCTTGCCCTAGGTCACATTCATAAAAATTATAGTGAACAAGGATGGGTTTTTAATCCGGGGTCGCTAGAAGCAAATAGTGTTGAAGAGTCAAAATACGATCGCGGTGCTTATTTAGTTGAATTAACATCAGAAGGAATTCAAGCAGAGCTTAAGCAAGATTATTATCAAAGACCTTTTGTTAAATTAAAAGTAACTGCACGAGGGCAAGAAAGCCTCGAAGAAATTGAAGAAATGGCGATCGCACAGGTGAAATCTGCGATCCAATCTGGGCGATTAGAGCCAGAAAAAGCACCCATGATTGAGCTAAGAATTGAAGGTTTAGTAGGCTTCGATCGTCTAGAACTCGACACAAGAAAACTTCAGCAGGAACTCAAAGACATCAGTGGCGCTCTGATCTTTCTGCTGAAGTATGAAGCAAACGCTGTAGAGTATGCATCGCCATTACCAGAAGACGCAACTCGCCTACAAATAGAGCAAGAAGTGTTTACTGACTTAGTAGCAGCGCACAATAGCTATAAAGCCCGATCGAGCGAACTCGCTCAAGGTCTGATCAACCTGAAGGATCTACAATTGGAGGATCGATCGGAAGCAGAAATGTATGAGTTTGTGCAGTCACTTTTAGAATTATAACTAACACCAACTCTCCTGGTGAGCCTGTTTTTTGGACTGAATATTGCCCAAATGTTTCTTCACCGTATCGATCGTAATATATAGCTGAGCCGCAATTTCTTTGCGTGACTTGTTGCAGCGACGGAGAAACCAAACCTCCGCCTCACGAGGGGTCAGTCCATATTTTTTTGCTTCGGTCACTGCCAGACTCTGCATCGATTGTTGTTGATCTTCAAGTCTGACCAAAAGAGAGGGCGTTTGTGACCCTTCAAGCGTGATCCATTGGACTCGAATTCGGAAAGTTTGGGCACGATCGGTCGTGATTTCTGACTCGATTACTAACGGTCGTTCGCCATACAACTCTCGACTCTCAATCAGCGCTTCACACGATCGCCAAATCTCTTCAGGGAGGGTATTGCGATCGGGATGCAACTGTTGACAAATTCGAGTAGCAGGCGTATTGGCATAGATAAATTCACCTTGCAAATTTAAAATTAGAATGCCATCCACGAAGCCTTCGAGTACAGAGGTAAAAAAGTGATTGGAAGATTCTAGGAAACTCATGTTCATCATTATGGGGCGTGAATGAACGTTAACAATTGCTTCAGTACGTTTGAATAAATCAGGATATGCACATCACTACAGATAGCAGGCGTGATTTCCAGAAAGTTCAGACTCAAGCAATCCGTGAACTTACTTACGAAGCTATCCCGATCTTCTCCCCATGACAGTGGGGAAAAGTTAGCACTTGCGATTATTTAGGGTTATGAAAAGTTAGTCTAAGGCTAGAGAGGCTTAGAGTGGCTTGTCAGCAGACTGTGGTTTTACGGAGCGTCTTATTTGCCCTCACCGGAAATCTACTGAGCCAAGCTGAATCCTTCATCAAGGCTTATCAATCGATCGAGGGAGGATTTTCCAGAATTCACCCTCGAATCAAGCCATCAGGATGTTTTGGGGTGGAGGACCATGACCATCGAAGAAGCACTGATCGTTTTAGACAGTTTACTAGGGCAAGAACGGTTGACTCATCTGCAAGAAACCGTTTTTTGTCGCGCTTGGAATGGGCAAACCTACGAGCAAATCGCAGAGAGCGAGGGATATGATGCTGACTACGTTAAGCTCGTCGGTTCTCAACTGTGGCAAACCGTTTCAGAACTGGTCGGGAAACGAGTGACAAAGAGCAACTTTCGCGTTGTCCTCCGGCAAACCTCAACGCCCGAACCGTTATCTTCTATTTCTAGCACCCATCAAGATGTAGCCAAGCCCTCAGCCCTGCTGGCTCCCACCGCTTTCTCGGATCTCTCCGAAGCGCCCGATGTCTCCCATTTTTGTGGACGCTTAGAGGAACTCAGCGAACTGGCCCAGTGGGTGACTTCTACGCGATTGGTCACAATTCTCGGCATGGGTGGCATGGGTAAGACGGTGCTATCTGTGAAACTAGCGGAACGATCGCAGTCTCAGTTTGAGTTTGTGATTTGGCGATCGCTCCGAGATGCCCCCGCATCGAAACGATTTTGGCTGACCTGATTCAGGTGCTTTCTCACCAACACGAGACCCAACTGCCAGAAACGATCGACGGTCAGCTAGGGCGATTGATGCACTACCTGAGGCAGCACCGATGTTTGCTGATTCTCGACAACGCTGAATCTATATTAGGGACGGGCGAGCAAGCAGGACATTACCCGATCGGGTATGAATTTTATGGAGATCTATTTCGGCGAATCGGTGAAACCGTGCACCAAAGCTGCGTGGTGCTCACCAGTCGTGAGAAACCGAGAGAAGTGGCGGCCCTCGAAGGCAGCGCGGTGCGATCGTTCAAGCTAGCAGGGTTTGATCAATTAGAAGCAAAGGAACTGCTCAAAACCAAAGCGCTATCTGCGGACGCAGACAGCTTTGAGCAACTGATCCAAATGTACGCCGGAAACCCCTTGGCTCTGAAGATCGCCGCTACCACCATTCAAGAACTATTCGACGGCGACGTGTGGGAATTTCTCAAACAAGGCACAGCAGTTTTTGGCGACATTTCTGATCTTTTAGATCAGCAGTTCGATCGTCTCTCTGACCTCGAAAAACAAATTATGTACTGGCTAGCGATCGATCGCGAAGGCGCATCTCTATCTGACTTAGCCGAAGATCTGGTTCCTTCTGTCCCTCCCCGCTATCTGATCGAAGCCTTAGCCTCCCTCACCCGCCGACCCCTGGTAGAAAAGCAAGGTGCAAAATTCACCCAGCAGCCGGTCGTCATGGAATATATTACCGATCGCCTGATCGAGCAAGCCCACGCCGAAATCAAACATGCCTCCCTTCATCCCCTTTCCCTGCCGCTTCTCTCGCCTCCCTGCCCCTCCTCCACACCCATGCTCTCATCAAGGCAACCGTCGAAGACCACATTCGAGAAAGTCAGGCGCGGATGATTGTGCAGCCGCTGCTCGATCGACTTTCGGCAGCACATCACCACAAGTCAGAGATAGAACGCCAGCTAAAACACTTTTTAGATACATTCAGGAACGATTTTGGTAACGTTCCGGGGTATGGTGCAGGAAATATGATTAATCTCCTGCGACAATTGGAGGCTGATTTGACGGGCTGTGACTTTTCGGGCTTACCGATTTGGCAGGCTTACCTTCAGGGCGTAAATTTGCGCCAAGTGAATTTTGCCAACTGCGATCTGAGCAAATCTGTTTTTTCTGAAACCCTGGGCAACATCTGGTCGGTGGCGTTTAGCCCAGATGGAACCCTTTTGGCAGCAAGCGATACGGCAGGAGAAGTTCACATTTGGCGAGTCTGCGATCGTCAGGGAAATTTGCTGCAAAGCCGCCAAAAACTGCTCACCTGCCAGGGACATAACCACTGGGTGTGTGCGATCGCATTTAGCCCCGATGGGCAAACCTTGATCAGTGGCAGTGGTGATGGGACGGCGAAACTTTGGGACGTAGTGACGGGGCACTGCTTACAGACCTTTGCTGGACATGAAGATTGGGTGATTTCTGTGGCATTCAGTCCGATGGGGGGCGTGGTAGCCAGCAGCAGTTCCGATCGCACTGTGCGCCTGTGGGATACCCAAACCGGAGCCTGTGTGAGCATTCTCAAAGGGCACGACCATTGGGTGTGCGCGATCGCCTTTACTCCCGATGGCAAAACGCTGATTAGCGGCAGCGACGATCGCACACTCAAACTTTGGGAGACACAAACCGGGAAATGCTATCAGACACTCTCAGGACATACAAGCGTGATTCGGGGTGTGGCTGTGAGTGCGAATGGCGAAATGATTGCTAGTGGCAGCGAAGATCACACGGTTAAACTTTGGGATGTGCAATCTGGATGTTGTGTAAACACGCTGTTGGGGCATACGGGCGAAGTGCGCTGTGTGACATTTTGCGCCGATGGAACGCTGGCCAGTAGTGGGTTCGATCGTACCCTTAAACTCTGGGATGTCACCGCCGGAAAGTGCCTCAAAACCCTACAAGGACACGCCGATGCTGTTCGGTCAGTTTCTTTCCACCCCCACAGCCCAATTCTCGCGAGTGGCAGTGCTGACCAATCCGCTCGCCTATGGAACCCCCACACGGGAGAATGTCTGAAAACCCTGCAAGGCTACACCAACTTTGTGCTGTCAGTGGCATTTAGCGCAGATGGCAACACCCTAGCCAGCACCAGCGCCAACCACACCGTCAAACTCTGGGACACCCATTCTGGTGAGTGTCTGCAAACGATGCACGGTCACAGCAATTGGGTCTGGTCGGTGGCGTTCAATCCCGATGGGCAAACCCTTGCCAGTGGCAGTTTTGACCAAACCATTCGCCTGTGGCATCGCCAAACGGGCCACTGCCTCAAGATCTTACGCGGTCATGGCAATTGGGTTTGGTCGGTGGCATTCAGCCCTGATGGGCAGCTTTTGGCGAGTGGCAGTTCTGATCAAACCATTCGCTTGTGGCGCAGTCAGACGGGCGAGTGTATTAAGGTGTTGGCAACGCCAAGCCGCGTCTGGTCGGTGGTGTTTAGTCCCGATGGGCAACTTTTGGCCAGTGGTGACGAAGACCATAGAATTCAACTGTGGAACATTCACACTGGGCAGTGCCTCAAAACGCTGCATGGTCACGAAGGGCGGATTTGCTCGGTGGCCTTTAGTGCGGATGGGCGATCGCTAGTCAGCAGCAGCGACGATCGCACCTTACGCCTGTGGGATCTCGATCGGGGAACCTGTGTACAAACCTGGATCGATCGCGATTGTGTCAAGTCGGCCCACTTCAGCACAGATGGCACTCAGATCATCAGTGGCGGTTTCGATCAGACCGTCAAGCTCTGGGATCTCCAGACGGGAGAGTTTCAAAACTTAGCAGGGCACAGCGATCGCATTTGGTCGGTGGCGTGTAGCCCTGATGGCCGTGTGATTGCCAGTGGCAGCGAAGACGAAACCATTCGCTTATGGGACAGGCAAGGCAATTGTCGCCAGGTTTTACGCAACCCTCGACCCTACGAAGCAATGAATATTTGGGGCATCACCGGCCTAACCGAAGCGCAAAAAGTAACCCTGAGAACATTAGGCGCGATCGAAGTCTAAGAATTGTGGATTAAATAACCTGTGGGGCGGGTGTCTCACCCATTCGGACAGGCAAGATGCCCGTCCCACAAAAATTGCGGCAAAGGTCGGAAGGTCATCTCTGTTTTAGAAGTCGCCTAAAATCTAAAATCTTAAGGATTAGCATAAAAGCCCAATTGATTAGCCACGGCCCGTTCTCGCATGGGGACTTTGGTATGAATGGGCGCATTCAGAACTTTGACACCCGATCGCGTATCGATCGCCAGAGTCGTCGAACCGCCGCCATCCAAGTTTAGGGCAGCCTCGACTCCCAATTGTTGAGCAAATTGAGTCAGTTCTGCCATCGTCATGCCTTCGCTATAGAAACGCTGTTTGCCATCAACCAAAATCAGCCATAGTTTTTCGCCGCTAGCATCGATCGCTACCGCCACCCGTGCATAGGGCTTATCTTTGAAGGGATCGTGTCCCTGGTTTGCAGGTTGACCGTTGGCAAAAAACACTTCATTGCCAGCCACCGCTTGGGTGGTTCCGGTTGGGCAAAAACCACCCTGGAGAATTTGTACCCGATTGTCGGCTGCAAAGCAAAGCACCGACCATTTGCGATTGCCCTGGGAGTAAGCGTTGCCATTCGAGATCACCTGCCCGACATTATTGACGCGATCGCCCACACGGGGAAAATAATCCCACGGCGTTTGTTCTCGAAACAGATAGAAAAAATTGGCGTTGATGGCAAGTTGCAGCTTAAACTCACGCACAAATTGCGAAACGGTTCGGGCGTTCGTCTCAGTTGATATCTGGCTGGTCGCGGAGTCGCCAGGCGTAACAAAAGGTTTGATGCCAGGGGTCATGAGGTCGATCGTCACCACATGAATCATGATCGGTCGCGGATGCGATCGCACCGATCGCTGATAGGTGACACCCTGAAACAGCGATCGGCTTTCTTGAACTTGAGGCGGCCGCTGAAAATGTAGACCGCCAAACCACAACAACGGCAGCAACAACACCCCAGTTGCGATCGCACTCCACCCAATCTTTTGGCTATAACGGTGGTTGAGCAATCTCATTTGCATTCACCTCAAAGGAAGCACTGTTCCCCATCCTTTTTCTATCATGTCTTTTGCAAACCGGAATCTTCAGCATCGATCGTTCCAAAACCAGATGCTAAACGGCATCGACTTTAGCGGTTCTGATTTGCGCGGCTGCAACTTCAAGAATGCCCAGTTGGTAGGGGCCAATCTGACAGGTGCAAAAATGGGTCTTTCGCCTCTGCGTATGGTGTGTTTGAGCGCGATCGTGCTGCTGGTGATCTGGGGAGTCGGCCATGCCCATGCTCGGCTGATCTTCGGCTCGTTGGGTCAAACCCCAGAAGACAAGGCCTGGTCATATGTGTTGGTTTTGTATGGCTTTCTCAGCCTGGCAGGAATTGTCGCGGCTGTGGCAAAGGTTTCTCCGACCCTGAGCCGATGGGCAGAAATTCTCTCTGCTGCCATGACGGGGGCACTCGGAGGGTTTTTCTATGCAGGCAGCGCGGCAAACAACAATGCTCAGTCGGCGATCGCGGGGGCAATTGCGGGGGCAGTGCTCCTGTGTTGTCTCAGCGTGTGGATGCGAGCAAGATGGATGGGTCTCGCGATCGCCGCCGCTGGGTTGATCAATCAATACGGAGCCGCTTTTTTGATCGCGGCAAATGCCAGCGCTTTTCTCAGCACCCGACAACTGCTGTGGGGAATTTTGCTCACTCTGGCATCTTTGATTTATGTTTGGTTGACGCTGATCTCATGTCAACACGTTGTACGATCGCTCAAACAATCTGCCAGCACATCATTTCTCGGTGCAAACCTGACCGATGCCAGGTTTGATGTCCAGATCGATGCCAATCTTCTAGATGCAGGTTAGATAGCGGACGAAACTAATCTTTAGCAAACAACTCAGAAACTTTTATGAATTTGATTTTGGTAGCAGCGGCGATCGTGATTTCTGTGTTGGTATTTACTTGGCTCGTCAAAGTTGTCAAGGCAACGGTGACAACTGCTCTAGTGATTGCAGCGATCGTCTTTGGGCTTCAGTTTTTTTGGTCTCGGAGCCGACAAAATATTTGAACAAGTTGTACAAGTATTCAAATACCTCTGGCAACTGATCTTCGGACAATAGCAACCTCAGCATTTACCGACTAGCGCTCATTAGCAGCAACCCCTCTAAAGCCCCTGCCCAACCGAAAGCGTTCTGACTTCACCATTGCGGCGCACCGAAGCATACTGTTTCGACACCTCAACCAAGCTCCAACCACTAGAGCCAATGCTCTCACCGATATAGTAGCGCTGCGTGACACCATTCATTTCAAACAAAACCGCCGATCGTGACGGGTCACTGCCTTCGAGAATGCCAACCATTGTCCGTTGCGGTGCATTGGCTTCGCTAGGCTGCTGAGCAATCGGCGGAGCAGGGATTGGCTGCCCAACCGGACGATTGCCCACCGGAGAAAGCCGTTCTAGCACACTCGCCAAACGATTTAAAATCTGGTTTAACTCTCGATTGCGAGAAACATCGACCACAGGAGCGCTGGGAGCCGCCGGAGCCGGAGCCGCCGGAACAATCACCACCGGAACCCTAGGCAAAGCATTCGTTGACCGCAGTGGCGGCTGATTGCGAGGAACGGGAACCGTTGGCAAACCGCCATTGTAGGTTGCAGTCGGCAGATCCTCAGATTTTCCGGTGGTAGTTTTGCGATCGATGGCCGCTAGCGATCGCTGCACATACTCAGAAAACTGAGGCGTAGTATCAACGGGTTGGGGCACGGGCGCGATCGCTGCCGGGGCTACGTCGGGCGCAGGAGCAAGCAACACCGACACCACCCGATGGGGAATGCCTTGATGAATGAGCCAAACGCCCAGAGCTGCGATCGCCGATGTGCAGCAGGCAAAAACTAGGAGCCGACTCAAAACGCTCTGGTGGGGTTCTGGTGGCTTCGTTTTGGTCAATTCTCCTAATTCTGGCAAAGCGAGATCGTCGGTTTCAGGCTTTGGCTTCCATTGGGGAAAGTTTGGAGCAGTCAGCAGCCCTGAAGCGAGGGGTGGCGGCGCAAGATTCAATTTTGGTCTGGATGGAGCTTCGACAGAAACCGGAACAGCAGGCGGCACTGCACCTTCTAGCAACCGTTCTACATCATTAAACAGATCATCCATCAAGTGATCGGCAAAGGAGTCAACCTGAAACGGCTCCGGCGATCGATCAGACTGCCAGGGCTGTGGAGAGTCTACTTGCGGAGAGTTTAGAGATTTATGACTGTTGGCATCTTGAGGCATGGTGTTTTGTTGAAGGTCGATCAGGAGAAACTCGCGCTAGTGCACCCTTGTCTTGGCAATCTGGTTATCTTTGGCTTGAGCCGATCATTATGTAAAGCGCTCGATCGATTTTGGGAATCTGTCTTTAGATAGAGAAGCGAACAGCCAGAAGTTAATTATCGAGAGATGATACTTCAAAAGTTGGACTGTGTTTGCAATTTACAGAAATTTAATGCGGATTGTTGAAAATTGTACTCACTCCAGGAAAAACTGCTCGTTTATTTTGCAATGAAGCTACCCATCGCGTCAGCCGCTCATTGTCACCCTTCCGAAAACCAATGGCTGGAATGATCGGGTGATGCTAGCCAGGGGCGGGGGTACGCCGAGCAACTACTGTCGCCTAAAATTTGATGGGAAAGTCTACCCAATCCGCCCCTACGAAGGAGTTGAGGTTTCCGCTAGAAGCGCGATCGTCGGCACGGCAGTGTTGACAACAGAGGAAGATCTTTCTTCAAGTCCCTAAATTTAGCTTGACAACTCGTACTCATAATGAGTACGCTTAAGCAATCCAATTCACTAACACTAAACTTTTAGTCGAGGAGCTAGACTATGTTGCCTAACCGAGAAGGAAAGCGAATCCCCACTGTGACCTTTCGCACCCGCCAAAACAATGAATGGGTAGATGTCACCACCGAAGAATTGTTTGCTGGAAAAACAGTGGTAGTTTTTTCGCTGCCCGGAGCCTTCACGCCGACCTGCTCATCGACTCACCTGCCGGGATACAACGAATTGGCAAAGGTCTTCAAGGAGAATGGAGTTAACGAGATTGTTTGTATTTCGGTCAACGACACCTTTGTCATGAATGAGTGGGCGAAGGATCAAGAAGCCGAAAATGTGGTGCTGATTCCCGATGGTAATGGTGAATTTACTGATGGCATGGGGATGTTGGTTGACAAGCAAGATTTAGGGTTTGGTAAGCGATCGTGGCGCTATTCAATGTTGGTTAAAGATGGCACGATCGAGAAGATGTTTATTGAGCCAGAAGAACCCGGCGACCCCTTCAAGGTGTCGGATGCCGAGACGATGCTTGCTTACATCAACGCCCAAGCCCAAAAGCCGAAGCTGGTTTCTTTGTTTGCAAAAATCGGCTGCCCATTTTGTGCCAAGGCTAAGGCAATGCTCAAAGACCACGGGATGGACTATGAGGAAATTGTGTTGGGTCGAGATGTCACCAGTCGTTCTCTGCGGGCAGTCACAGGCGCGGCAACTGTGCCCCAAGTGTTTATCGATGGCAAACTGGTTGGCGGTTCTGAGGAGTTGGCAACCTTCTTAGGGGTCGGCTGATGACGATCGAGAAGCCGGAGATCTGGCGGGTGTCATTCTTGATGTCTAAATCTCTTAATGTTTGATTTCTAGGCTTCGCCATAGATACCAAGCTGCGATCGTTCGATAGGGCTGCCAGACTTGCCCAATTCGGGCGATCGTTTTTTGTCGGGGAGTTGGTCTAGCTGGTAAGCCCGACGAATGCTCGATCGAATCGCCAAGTCGTCGGCTGGGAGAACATCCCAGCGATGAAGACGAAAGATCAGCAGCATTTCTACTGTCCAGCGTCCGATGCCTTTAATTTTGGTTAGAGTTTGGATAATTTCCTCGTCTTCAAGGGTTTCTAATTCTGTAATGGTTGGCAATCCGTTTAGTGTTTGCTGTGCCAAATCTTTCATGTATAAAATTTTCGACCGCGACAATCCTACACTTCGCAATTGCTCATCCGGTGTGTCGAGAATGGCTTCTGGTGTGGGGGTTCCCCCATAGAGTTTGAGGAACCGAGTGTGAATCGCTTTGGCCGCTTTGACGGAGAGTTGTTGAGAGATCATCGATCGCGACAGAGAGAATAACAAATCCCCCGGCTGTTGAACTTGCTCTAAGGTGCAATCGCCAATTTGATCGATCAGGTTTGCCAAAACAGGATCAACTTGCTTGAGCGTAGAAAGGGCGATCGCATAATCTGTCATTTTTGTTTGACCACGAGAACTGATTTTATCGATCGCTGCACTGTCTTGCCATTTTCGTCTACTTTGCCATAGAAAGTTTTGCCCTGGTAGTGCAGCGCTGAAGAACTGCCGCCGTCTAAATTCATGGCAGTTTTTGCGCCGAGGCTTTGCATGAATTTAGCTAATTCTCCAAGCGACATCCCAGAGTTTGAAGGCGCATTTTGAGCAACCATCACCAAAATTAGCGCATCGTCTGTCAGCCCGATCGCGCTTCTCGCATTGCGCTGATGAACCCCGATCGCATCTCGCCCGTTGGCCAAGTCGGTAAAGGCTTCGGACTGATCGGTGAGCCTGGGCAACAAACGACAACCTGCCCCCAGTGAGTCTTCTAGCCGACAACCCAACGGAATTGCATCTTGATGAAACGCAAATTCATAACGCATTTTTTGACCACAGACATAGCGCCGCAACTCCGATCGATTGAAGATTTTCTCTAGATACGGCTTGAGATCTGGATTGCTCGTCAGGCGATCGTTCTGTTTGGGGTCGGCCACCTTTTCACCATTCAAAACAATATAAGAAGTCGATTGCTGATTAACCGGATCAAAAAAACCGCCGTTGATAACCGCGATCGCCCGCTCTCGTCGCGCAAAATTTTCAACCTGGTCAGTTCCATCCGCCAGGGCAGGTGTCACAATAAATCGATCGTACAATGGAATCGTTACAATATGAGCAACGCTATGAGACAGCAATTTAGACTGATATCTAATCACTGAAATAGTAGAACTTAGATCGCGAGTTAGAACCGAAACCGACAGTGACGAAACCCGGAAAATCAGAATCATCACAATTCCGACTCCCACCCCCACCCCAAAAAATCGCCCTACACTTCTCATAACTCTCACCCTTATTCCTCTGTTGTCATCCCGCTGTTCTCATCCCCCATCTCTCCCTTCAGTACGGTAAACCGAAGCCCCGGCCACGATCGTCCCATTCATCAAGATGTTAAGTTTAGTTACATAAATTAAGATTTCAAGCCAAACGATTTTGGAGCCTGGGTTGAATCTTGGGGTACATGATTAACTGCTGGTAGCTCCCTTACCTTTAGCAACAGTCATCTAAATTCCCAAATCGAACCTATCCCAAAACCCAACCTCTACTCAAAAGGACTGGTCTCACCATGAGCATTAAGGAAAATCCAACGCCATCTCGTCCTCGATTGATTGCCAACCTTTTGTTAGGGGCATCGGGGCTGTTTCTGTTGGCAAATCTATTTTTACCTGGCTTATTTGGGCCACAAATTCCTGGCGTGCCCTACAGCCTGTTTATTCATCAAGTGCAAGAAGGGGAAGTCGATCGCGTCTCAGTGGGGCAAAATCAGATTCGCTATCAGATCAAAGGAGAAGCCGACCAGCCCGGCCAAGTTTTCTCAACAACTCCCATTTTTGATTTAGAGTTACCCAAGCTTTTAGAAGAGAAAGGGGTCGAGTTTGCAGCCACACCACCGCCCAAAAATGGTTGGTTTACGACGCTCATTAGTTGGGTCATCCCTCCTCTAATTTTTATTGGCATCTGGCAGTTCTTTATTTCCCGTGGCGGCGGCGGCCCTCAAGGAGCCTTGTCGATCGGCAAGAGCAAAGCCAAAGTTTACGTCGAAGGTGACTCTGGCAAAATTACCTTTGCTGACGTGGCAGGGGTCGAAGAAGCCAAAACCGAACTGGTCGAAATCGTCGATTTCCTCAAAACCCCTGGACGCTTCACTCAAATTGGGGCGCGAATTCCTAAAGGCGTGCTGCTCGTCGGCCCACCCGGAACAGGCAAAACGCTTCTGGCTAAAGCAGTCGCCGGAGAAGCAGGTGTGCCATTCTTTAGCATTTCGGGTTCTGAGTTTGTAGAACTTTTTGTCGGAGTTGGCTCGTCTCGTGTGCGTGACTTGTTTGACCAAGCAAAAAAACAAGCCCCCTGCATCGTGTTTATTGACGAATTAGATGCGATCGGTAAATCTCGCAGCAGCAACGGCTTCTATGGGGGCAACGACGAACGCGAACAAACTCTCAACCAGCTACTCACCGAGATGGACGGATTTGCCGCCGGAGATGCCACTGTGATCGTCCTCGCTGCTACCAACCGTCCCGAAACCCTTGATCCTGCGCTGTTGCGTCCTGGGCGCTTCGATCGTCAAGTGCTCGTCGATCGTCCCGATTGTCGGGTCGCGAGGCGATTCTCAAAATTCACTCACAAAAAGTCAAATTGGGTGACGACGTAAACCTGAAGGCGATCGCGACTCGCACACCCGGTTTTGCCGGGGCAGATCTGGCCAACCTGGTCAACGAAGCAGCGTTGTTGGCAGCCCGCAACCAGCGTCTCACCGTGGCGCAAGAAGACTTTGCGGAAGCGATCGAGCGAGTGGTGGCAGGGCTTGAGAAAAAGAGCCGAGTGCTCAACGAAACCGAGAAGAAAATTGTCGCCTATCACGAAGTCGGTCACGCGATGGTGGGGTTTGCGATGCCGGGCAGTGGTCGTGTTGAGAAGATTTCGATCATTCCCCGTGGGATGGCAGCCTTGGGCTACACGTTGCAGTTGCCGACCGAAGACCGTTTCTTGATGAACGAAGACGAGCTGCGCGGTGAGATTACAACCTTGCTGGGGGGGCGATCGGCAGAAGAAGTTGTGTTTGGCAGCATCACGACGGGCGCGTCGAATGATCTGCAACGGGCAACCGACTTGGCAGAACGGATGGTGACAACCTACGGTATGAGCAAAGTGTTGGGGCCATTGGCCTATCAGCAGGGGCAACCCGCCAACTTTTTAGGTGGTGCGCCCAACCCACGACGAATGGTTAGCGAAGACACCGCAAAAGCGATCGATGGCGAAGTCAAAGAAATCGTCGAAAGAGCGCACGATCGAGCATTAGGCATTCTCAAGCACAACCGAGACTTGCTAGAAACGATCGCAACTAAGCTTCTGGAAACCGAAGTGATCGAAGGTGAAGAGCTATATGCTTTGCTGGGTCAGGTGAATAGCAACCCTGCGATCGGGGTTTCCGAAGCAGCGTAGGCGCGATCGCGGAAATCAAATATCCGGCAAAAATTCTCCTGGGGGCATGGCACTGCCGTGCCCTCCACGGGGATAGAGGATGGACTCACAAGTCCCTTAAATCTTGCATTAACCTTGCATTAACTGAGATCTTGCACCCTTCTCAATCAGTGGTGTTTCAAGCGTTTCGTTCGTGGCATTCACCCGCCCCGGCGCGAGGTGGCGCGATGGACGAGATGCCCAAAATAGGTCTTATTACAAGGTCTTATTACAAGGTCTTATTACAAGGTCTTATTACAAGGTCTTATTACAGGTGCAAAAGTCCATAACGACAATTCAGAGATTTGGTACAGGTTTTTATCCCTCATTTCTTCTTTCTCGATCGATTTCTTTCTGCAACTGAGATCGCAGTCGTTCTGCTTGCTGATAGGTCGATCGTACCGATTCACGATTTTCTGACGCATTCATCCACGGACGTTCGATCGGTTGTAGACGATAGCGCAGACGAGTTCTCATCGCCCAAATGCCCATCGAAGGAAATAGCAGAAACACCAGCAGCAGCGGCGAAACGGGCAGCAATGGCATTTTGAGCCAATGGGCTAATTTGCGACTGTTGAACGTCCAGGGATGCAAAAACTCACTGCCCAAACACGCGACCGGCAAAATCGGTACTTGTTCGCGCAGGCTGAGGCGAATAAAACTTGGATCAAATGTCTCAAGCTGATGGCGATCGCTCCACCCCTTGGCCAATCCGCGCCAGCTTTCAGGAGCGTAGAGCAATGCAGTCGGTTGAGCGATCGCCTGATGAACGGCTGCCTCAAAGCTGTGCCGTTCTGCCCGAATGCCGCCCATCACATGTGCCCACCCGCGAGGCAGCCACCACACTAGCCAGGGGTGATCAAAGAAAATGGGATGTGCCACAGATTGCACAAACCAACCTTTTTGCTGATTGAGCAACACCCCCAGACAGAGAAAATCCCACGGGAAGCACATGCCAGCGTGATTGAGCACCACAATGGCTGGGGCAGAGTCTGGCAGGTTCTCGATCGCCAGCAGTTCGGCTCGAAAGTAGCGTTGGGCGATCGGGGTGAGAATTTCTTGCTGAAAAATTTGTTGATAGTGCGGGTCAGGCTGCGTGAACTGAGCATGGGGCGATCGACAGCCCAACCGAAGCCAGCGCAAAAGCCATGCCAGATAGAAGCCGCCTGGAATCAAAAACAGCCCATATTCTAGCCAGTTCCAGCCGTCGGGGTCGGGTTTATAGTGTTGCCAGTGACGATTAAACAAAATCAGCCAACCGGGGGGATACGCCAAGCAAAGCCAATCGAACCAGCCAAACTGATAGGACTTATCTAACTTGTTCACATCATTACCCAGACACGCATACTCCTACGGTATCTGATGGCTTGAGCGGCGATCGTCCAAATTGAATATCTGTGCAGACGAGCTTTGATAGCCCTTGCCAACCCTTCGCTTTGGGGAGAGAAGGGAGCTAGAATTCTGATTCTCTCCCTGGGAAGAGGGCTAGGGTGAAGGTGAAAAGTTGCACCTTAATAAATCCTCATTCCTAAGGAGATTTCTGAGAAACAAATGGCCCGCTGTCTTCGACTTCGCTCAGCCAGATTGCGCCCTGAGCGAAGTCGAAGGGCAAAGGTCGGCGCATAAAACCTTTTTTAGAAATCGCCTAAATTAATTCGCGCACGTCTGTAACTTGACCCGTCACCGCCGCCGCCACCACCATCGCCGGACTCATAAGCAACGTCCGCCCCGACGCAGAACCCTGACGACCCTTGAAATTACGATTAGACGAAGATGCGCTGAGTTGACGACCCTGAAGCTTATCAGGATTCATCGCCAAACACATTGAACACCCTGCCTCTCGCCACTCAAAACCCGCCTCTAGAAAGATTTCGTGCAGTCCTTCGGCTTCGGCTTGCTTTTTTACCCGCTCGGAACCAGGGACGATAAAGGCCTTCACGCCCTTGGCAACGTGGCGACCTCTGGCAAACTTCGCAGCTTCACGCAAATCGCTGATTCTGCCATTGGTGCAACTGCCCACAAAACACACATCCACCTTTGTGCCCTGAAGTAATTTGCCCGGTTGCAGATCCATATAGCGGTATGCCTCTTCGGCGATCGCTCGCTCATCTGCGGCAATGCCATCGGGCAAAGGAACCACCTCATTGATGGCAATGCCCTGCCCCGGAGTAATGCCCCAGGTAACGGTTGGCGCAATATCGGCCGCATCAAAAACGACAACATCATCGTAAACTGCATCAACATCGCTACGAATATGGTTCCACCAGGCGATCGCACCTTCCCAGTCGTCACCTTGAGGGGCAAAATCGCGACCATTGAGATAATCGTAGGTGACTTGATCGGGATTCACATATCCACATCGCGCCCCCCCTTCGATCGCCATGTTGCAAACGGTCATGCGCTCTTCCATGTTCATCTGCTCAAAGGTCGTCCCTGCAAATTCATAGGCGTAACCCACGCCCCCTTTGACACCCAGTTTGCGAATCACATGCAAAATCACATCCTTGGCATACACCCCCGGATTGAGTTCACCGTTGACTTCAATTTTGCGAACCTTTAGCTTCGCTAGCGCCAACGTCTGAGACGCGAGTACATCCCGCACCTGGCTGGTTCCAATGCCAAAGGCGATCGCCCCAAAGGCCCCATGGGTCGAAGTGTGGCTATCTCCACAGGCGATCGTCATGCCAGGCTGCGTCAATCCCTGTTCGGGGGCAATCACATGCACAATGCCCTGGCTGCCCGACCCAACATTATAGAAACGAATCTCATGGTCTTGGCAGTTCTTTTCTAGCGCCTGAATCATCTCTTCGGCGAGAGAATCCGCAAACGGACGCGCCTGATTTTCAGTCGGGACAATGTGATCAACCGTGGCGATCGTCCGTTCTGGGAACATCACCTTCAGGTTTCGTTCTCGGAGCATAGCAAAGGCCTGCGGGCTCGTGACTTCGTGAATTAGATGCAGACCAATCAACAGTTGGGTTTGCCCAGAAGGCAAAATCCCAACGGTGTGTGCATCCCAAACTTTGTCAAATAGTGTCCCTTTGCTCATGATTTCCTGTGATTCCCAATGGCGACAGGCTTCAATCTTATCGCATCAGAGTTCATAGGCTACGAGTGGCCCCCAACCAAGGAAACTGTGACGAGTTGCCGAGAGTATGTCACTTTGCTCAACCCATCAGTTTGGGAAGGGTGAGACGTTGCCGCCCAAGGCTTCGACGATCGCCGTTGTATTAGCCACCATCATTTTGATGTAGGAACCGCCGTTGCTGTCGGGTGTGCCGATCGAGTCAGAATACAATCGCTGGGGCGCTAGCTTGACCCCAGCTTCTTGGGCGACGGTTTCGATCAAAGTCGGATTGATCGTCGTCTCGGCAAAAATGGCAGGCACACCTGCGGCTTTGATCGTTTCGACTAGCTTTTTCACGGTTTGGGCGCTGGGCTGCTCTTCGGTGCTGATGCCGATCAGCGTCCCAACGATCGTCAGCGAATACGCCTGACCATAATATTGAAAGGCATCATGAGTGGTGACAAGTTTGCGGCGGTTAGGCGGAATGGTTTGAATTTGCTGTGTGATCCAACGATCGAGGCGGGTGAGATCGGCAATCAGGCGATCGGCATTTTGGATAAAGCGATCGCGATCGACTGGCTCAAGCTCAATTAGCACATCACGAATTTTCTCTGCCATGCGAATCGTGTTCTTGGCACTACCCCAAACGTGAGGATCAGGAACTGTACGACCCGCTTTTTCTAACTGCAAAGACGGGACAACTTCTCCTACGGGCACTTGCCGCGCATTGCTGCCTGCCGCCTTCATCAACTTGATCAGCCCCGGCTCTAGATCGTAACCGTTGTACAAAATCAGGTTAGCCTTTTCTAGGGCGACACTATCAGCAGGGACGGGTTCATAAACGTGGGGATCGGTTCCGGGGGTAAGGATGCCCGTCAGTTGGATCTCGTCTGCACCAATTTGAGCCGTCAAGTCAGCCAGAATGGTACTCGTCGCAACGACTTGAGGTTTGCCGCTAGCAGAACGATCGCCCCTCGACGGGCCACAGCCATTGACGAACAAGACGCATAAGAGCGCGATCGCGAAACTTACCTGTTTTTGCGGCTTCAGACTAAAGAAAGGTTTCATGGAGTTCTGGTTTTCTACCTTATTTCGTAGTTTTTAGCGGAGTTGACCTTTATCTAGGAGGAGTTCGTTTCTGTTGCAGCCTTCTATAAGTAGGTAGGTGGAATTAAACTTAAGACCCTCATCCCCTAACCCTTTCTCGCAATCTCCCAAAATGGGAGAAGAGGAACCTATTTTTCTCCCCTCGCCCGCTCTGGGAGAGGAGTCGGGGGTGAGGGCTAATGGCAGGCATCTGACATTTAATTAGGTCTGTCTACTTAGTGACGAAACGATTCTGGCTGCTGATTCCAAGGTCAGCGAAGCATTGAGGATCTCAGCTAGGAAGCTTGAGGCCCGACCTTGTGAGGAGGAGCTTTTGCCCCTCAGAGCAGAGTTATAAATCTTTACCTGCTCCTTTCATAGTCCTTTCATTTTTGAGGTAACTTTAAGTTTAGAGCATTTCATAGTCCTTTCATTTTTAGTCAAAACCGTAATGGAGAACTCGCGATGCAGGCTGCCAGGTTTATCGATCACCCCGACCCTTCCCTAAGAATTGTGCCCAGCACTCCCGCTGGCAAAGTGGGCGATCGCTCAACGCCCTCCGCCCCGTTGCTCACTGTTCAAAATTTGAGCGTCAGATACCGCACTCTGGAGGCGCTCAAAGACATTAATTTCACGGTGCAGCCTGGTCGTCTCGTCGGAATTTTTGGCCCCAATGGAGCCGGAAAAAGCACCCTGGTCAAAGCTATGTTGGGGCTGATTCCTAGAGTAAGCGGACAGGTTGCCTATCGAGGTCAGCCCCTCTCAGAGCAACTCGATCAGGTTTCCTATGTGCCGCAGCGCAGCCAGATTGATTGGACTTACCCAGCAACCGTTTGGGATGTCGTGATGATGGGGCGAGTCAAAAAGACAGGCTGGTTCAATCGCTTTTCGTCTATCAGTCGGCGCGTGGCGATCGAGGCTTTAGAGCGGGTGGGCATGGATGTCTTCAAAGATCGTCCGATCGGAGAACTTTCGGGCGGGCAACAGCAGCGAGTCTTTTTAGCCCGATCGCTGGCCCAGCAGGCAAACGTTTTTTGCTTTGATGAACCGTTTGTGGGCATCGATCAGAAGACTCAGCGCATTATTTTTGAGGTGTTTGCAGAACTGACTCAGGCTGGCAAAACTGTTTTGGTCGTCAACCACGATTTGGGGGAGTCGATCGCCCACTTTGATGAACTGATCTTGCTCAATCAAACCCTAGTGGCTAGTGGCGCTCGGCAGGAAGTTCTCACCCACGAGAATTTGCAGCAGGCCTATGGGGGCCGAGTCGCCTTCTTCTCAGGAGCCGCTTGATGAATGCCCTGCTTGAACCTTTAATCGAACCGTTGCAGTATGGCTTCATGCAGCGATCGCTGACGATCGCCATTCTCGTCGGTATGATTTGTGCGATCGTAGGTAGCTATCTGATGGTGCAACGGTTGGCCCTGTTGGGAGACGCGATTAGCCATTCTGTGTTGCCGGGGTTAGCGATCGCCTTTTTGGTTGGCGCAAATATTTTTGTCGGTGCTTTTATTGCTGGCGTGTTGAGCACCGTAGCCATCGCCTGGATTCGATCTCGATCGCCAATCAAAGAAGATGCGGCGATGGGCATTGTTTTGTCAGCCTTTTTTGCCCTAGGGGTGACGCTGATTACCGTCATCCAAAAAGACAACAAAATCGACCTAAATCACTTTCTGTTTGGCAACATTCTTGGAGTCACCAGCAGCGAGGTGCGAGACACAGCAATTATTTCAGCGATCGTTCTGATCGTGGTGGTGGTTTTTTATAAAGAATTGTTGTTTTACACCTTCGACACCTTGGGCGCGCAGGCAGCCGGCTTACCTGTCAACTTGCTCAATTTGGGGCTGATGGTGCTGATCGCTCTGACGATCGTCGCTAGCATGAAAGCGGTAGGCGTGGTTCTAGTTCTCTCGCTGCTGATCACGCCAGGGCAACTCGACACGGGTGGCCGATAGGAGCAACTGTACAAAAATCTGCCCAAAGCCCAGTGTGACAATTGCCAGGTAATCACCCACCAGGCGGATCGAGACCGCACCAATCGCCCAGCCTACGCCGGTCGTAATGGCGATGATCAGCGGCAGGCTGATGATCGTCGGCAGGTGAAGGCCGTTCATCTCGCCTGCCGTGACAAAATTCGAGGATAGATAGGCATAGAGATACCCCGCTATTCCATAAAAAGCCACATAGCCCAGATCGAGCAGCCCGGCATAGCCCACCACCACATTCAGCCCAATCGCCAGCATGGCCGACACCAGAAACTGGGCGGCAATACGGATCATAAATTCGTTGCTGGTCACACCCACCAGTTGCAGCACCGGTGCCGAGGCGGTGATGGGCGGGATCAAAACCAGCAGGAGCAGGGCCAGGCCATAGCGGGCAGGGGATGGTAT
>JAAUOZ010000110.1 GCA_012034655.1 Leptolyngbyaceae cyanobacterium CSU_1_3
CCAACTCATTGACTTCCGCCTCGCTTAAATTCACGATATATTTCTTCTGACTCATATACCCTCCGGTTTTTGAGTCAGTTTACCAATTCTCGCTAGACTAGGCAAAGTTCCTTTGGTGGACTACTAGGATCAATGAGTAAGTCAGAGTTACAAGAAGCAATCGAATGTCCCGCTAAACGTAAAGCAACGTTTGAACCTGGGCTAGTTGAACAAATATTGGAAGATCTAGGTTCAGTTTCAGGTAATTTACCCTTATTAGAGTTTGCATTAGATGAATTGTGGAAGCAAGGTAGATTAACGCTTGATGCCTATCGTGAGATCGGTGGAGTACGAGAAGCGTTAGCGAAGCGTGCTGATAGAATTTATGAAGAGTATGAGATAAAGGATAAGGGTAAACAAGTTGAAAAACTCTTCAGGCAACTGGTTGCCGTGGGTGAAGACACAGCCGATACACGGCGGATTGTAACCCAATCCCAAGTCACAGACTGGAATCTTATAGAAGAACTCGCAGCCAAGCGACTTCTAGTAATTGGGCAAGACGAAAAAAATCAAGAGCGAACAGTTGAATTAATTCATGAAGCATTAATCCAGGAGTGGAAACGTCTCCGAGAATGGGTAAACGATAAACGGGAAGATGGCATCAAGTTTCAAAGAATTGAAAGTGCAGCTAAAGAGTGGGAAAAGAATAAGAACGCGATGAGCGATCTATGGCAAGGGCGACGTTTGAAAGACGCGGTTCAATTATTGCAGAAACAGGATGAGATAGAGCCAATATCCTCTCTCACCAAAGAGTTTATCAAAAAGAGTGAAACTGCAAGGAATAGCAAGTTAATTCGGAATTTTCTGATTGGATTTGCTTCTGTTTCTTTTATGGTCTGTATTACTGGTTATCTCTTTATCCAAGAAAACAACCGGATTGTCCAAGACAACAATAGGAAGCTGAAGCTGGCAGCATTGAGAGGTGAGACAAGTTTAGAGATACTCAAGGCAGTTCCAGGTTGGTTGCGAGAAGCAGAAGATAGGCAGAGAGAGGGTAAGGATGTGCAGGCGATCGTGATCGCTCGTGACAATGCTCGGATTATGGAGAATTGGCGAAACGCAATTGTGGCAAACTCCGGAAAATATAATCAATCTTCTATTCGCGAGTTTTCAAAACAAGCAGTAGATCGACAAGTCTCGGTGATTCAGCAGTTTAGTCTACCAAGGCTAAAGAAAGAACTGACGAAGAAGCCCAATGCGATGATTGGGAAAGAACAATCTACAGATCCATCAAAAAATTGTGATCAGCGGTATACGGAAGGCGCTCTGAGAACGACTTGCAATATCATTTTTCAAGATTTAGGCGCTGCCACTGATCTCTGGAGCAATTCTCAGGAGAACGCTGGTGTGATACCCAACCGTATTACTACTCAAGAACAATCTGATCGTATTCCTTGTCCAATCGTAGTGTTGATTGAAGAACTCTGGCGTAACAATACAAAGAAGAATTGTGGATGGCTTGGTTCCCAAGGGAAAGGACTTGATGAGCCTAGTTGTAAAGAACTCGGTGGTAAAAGTTTAGCAGACCGAATATTTCCAGACCCGATTTATGCCCCAATGAAACGTCTGAGGAAGTGTCCCATACCTCATAGTAATAATATCAAGCAATCTCAAACTTCCTCGAAAATAGCTACACTATTAGTACACAAATGATGTCTAGAGCTATATACCATAGTCACCTCTCTTGTCTTTTGAGAGCTAGTCTCTTGATAACTGTCTTTCTAAATAGTAACTATTCCAGTTTTGCCCAAGAACCCACTACAGCCGTCATTACTAAAATTCGAGGAACCAAACTTTCAATTCTTCGACCGAACCAAAGGAAAGGAGAACCTGTCAAGCCGTACAAAAGTGAACTAACGCGAAAGTTTGATACTCTGCTTGTAGGGGCTGATAGATATTCCAAAGCTGGGCTACAGTTCAAAATTAGACAACAAATCTATGGAGGAATGCTTGTAGAAACAATTCCACAAGATGCCGAGTCTATGTACAAGTTTCCATGTTATGGCAAAGGTAGTATGACAATTGCCTGGGCAAAAGGTGGCAAAGAGAGAGCTTGTAACGAGGGTGTTTACATTGAGGTCAGCAATCGCAAGTTCAATCAAAAGAAGCAGGCTCAGGCAAATACAGAGCAAGTAAACAGTAAGGCTTTAGTTGCTCAGGATGCTATTTCAGATGAGCTTTTGATTCAACCTGGAGAAGATCACACAATCATTCAAGTTCTCAGCACCGAAGATGTCATAGAAGTAATAGTTATACTAGGAAAAGTTAGCGTTTTGCCAACGACCGGAAGTAGTGTTAACCTGAAAGCTGGTCAGAAATATTCTTACCCTAGCCAGCAAATTGCACCATTCGATCGTCAACCCATCACTCAATCTGAGGATTTCAAACAATTTCTTGATCCAAATTCCTGGTCATCCCCATCACCTCCTAGCCAAGCTCTGCAAACTGATCTTGAAGAAAAACAGGTTGCTTTGGGCTTGAAAAACTCTCCATCCCTTTCACCAATTGCTCAAGAAATCCTAGATGCTCATAATCAGTGCAGAGCTAGAGTGGGAGTCCTCCCTCTGAAGTGGTCTCCCCAAATTGCCTCCAAAGCCCAAGAATGGGCTGATCATTTGTCTAGAACAGGTGAATTTGAACACCGAAGTGGTGGAGGGAGTGGTTATGGTGAAAATCTTGCAGCAGGTGGTATGTCTCCTACCGATCTTGTCAAAATGTGGTGTGATGAGCAAAATAAATACGATCCTCAAACAGGAAAGTGTCGTGGTAATGATCCCTTCTCCTGCTATCACTTCACTCAAGTAGTTTGGAGACAAACCAACGAACTAGGCTGCGGACTTGCTTCCCACCCTCAATGGGATAAAGTTTTAGTATGTAACTATGATCCCCCTGGTAACTACAGTGGGCAACGCCCCTATTGAGTTGTCTAAACCCGATAAGAATCGAATGCAACTTCATTACCAGGATTAGGATAAAGTTGTATCTAGATAAGGGGTGTTCAGCAGATCGGCGCGGTAAATCTCTGCTTTGTTTCATCGTCATTAACTCCTTCTGATTTTGCAGAGGTTGCCTCAACTTAATGAGAGATGAGAAGACCCATAGGTGGAACGCTGTGTGAGCGGATCGTGATTAATCGCAGCCAAAATCAACCCACTCGTTCTAGGGTTCAGTGAAGCGCCATCAACAGCCCGGAATGTCTGCCAAATAAGGTGCTGCGTGAACTTGCTCTACCCAAGGGCGATCGGGTCAGTAAACACAATGACGGCTCGTCGAGCGATATCAGAGGTAAACGGTTCAGGGAAATCGACATTCTCAAACCGAGCGACCCCATTTCCGTTGGCTGTCGCGTAACTTTCATCACCGTTGTAATCATCAAAGCCCAAGTAATAATTTCCTCCAGGACGCAGATTCGGCATGCTCAATCCACTATCTCGACTGTGGCAAAAGGCTTGGAGTAGGGTGCTTGTCAAACAGATGATCCATTGCTATATTGTAGATACTCTGTATATACTTTTGTTTGAAAAAGGCAGAGTATGCAGATCTGTTTCACTAGATGGAGATCTAGACTATGGTTGCGACTGTTGCGAAGTGGGGGAACAGTCTTGCTGTTCGTATTCCGCAGAATTTAGCCAAAGAGATCCATTTAGCCGAAGGTGCTGAGATAGATCTTGACGTAGTAGATGGAACTCTAGTAATGAAGCCCAGAAGCCGAAAGCGTTACTCACTTGATGAGCTTATCAAGGGAATCACACCGGAGAATCTCCATGCTGAGATTGATAGTGGAATAGCGGTGGGGAATGAAGTTTGGTAGCGCAAGCAATATATATTCCGAGCCGGGGAGACATCGTTTATCTGGACTTTGATCCAACCAAGGGGCATGAGCAGAGGGGGCATAGACCTGCTTTTGTTATCTCGCCTCTTGGTTATAACGAGAGAAGCTCTCTAGCTTTGTTTATGCCTATTACGAAACAACAAAAAGGGTACCCTTTTGAGGTTCTCTTGCCATCTGTATTGAAAATCCAAGGAGTTATTCTTTCAGATCAGATCAAATGTTTAGACTGGAAAGCTCGTGGTATTCAATTTGTCGAGGTTGCACCGGAAAGTGTGATTGAAGAAGTGCAAGCCAAAATCGAGCCGTTGTTGCTGTAAAAATCACTGAGCAGTTGTCAGCCGCCCAACAACCGCGCTGCACCGGAACGCCTAATATGGTCGGTTGAGTTTTAATGGTTATCTGCGTCCGGTGAGCGCGAACATTATGGTGAAGAGTGCAGCCCGATCGCATCTAGCACTCACCAACTGCCTCACCAACTGCTCTCATCCCCCCTCCTCGATCGCCCCACGCAAGCAGACCCGCGCGAAGTTCTTCCAATGGGTCAAAACACCTGCGTTAGGCGAAGTTTTAGGAGCGGGTGAACAGTGATCAGGGCAAAGTCATCCTAGAAGCTACTCGCCAGGACAACGGCTGTGAAAAGACAAATTAGCCCGATCAACACAGCGTAGATCGTTGCGTAAGGCGCATGATTGATTCGATCTAGATACTGATTCACCCTTTCGTCTTTCTCTTCTGGGTGCCAAATCATCGGTTTCATAATCTACACCTCTTTCAGTTCTCTGAGTGTGCAATGTCATAACCACCTTCAGTTTAACTAACTCGCGGAATTCCCCATCCGCCATGCGGTGGGGATGGATAGCGGACGGGCGATCGCCCTATCTCTCTTGCCAGTAATGAACCCATTCGATAGAGTACAAGTGGTTCGCAGCCCGCCGATTGTGAGTGAAAGGTAGACATTGTTTGTCGGAACCTCCAAAGTTCGGAAAGTGTACCAAGAGAATTCTTTGTTAGTTGGAGAAACGGAGTACCCGTGGATAGTCGGGGAAGGGAAACAGCCTGTGGGAGTCGGTCTACCGGGGAAAGAATCACGAGGTTCGATCTAGGCAAGTGGCGTTGATCCAGGAAGGCTCAATCGTGAGGTTGACATCCTCCCCATCCGCCTATGCGGTGGGGAGGATGTCAACAGAGTGTTGTGATGCCCTCCTTTGAAGCTTCTCAGATTGAGTTGTAGATCGGGTAAAGCAAGCTGCTGGTTCTAGGGGCAGGTGAAAAAGCAGCCCATTAAAGCCTCCTACAACAGGGGGCTTTAATGGGCTGCTCTAACAATGGGCTGCTCTAACGTGGGTTGGCTCCAGCTTCTCTCAGCCTTCCAAGAATTTGACGTTCCTCAGACATCGGAGATGCTATTTGTGAGACTTTCTCCATCAGACCGGGGATAAAGCGCGTTCCCCACACGGCAAGATGACTTTGCCACCCTACCAAAATCTCTGGCGAGGTCTTTTGCAGTCCTGTCACCAATGATTGAGCCACTTTTTGGGGAGTCGTCGGCACCACCCATCGAAACCACTGAAAGTCCTTCACCATGTCTGTGTCGGTGAGAGAGGGTAGCAGGGCGATGACTTGAATGTTGTGATTTGATAGCTCACTCCGCAGAGCTTGAGTAAACCCCAGAATGGCAAACTTAGTTGCTGAATAAGTAGCCATCGTGGGGGCGGCCACTTTCCCCATCAGGCTCGACACATTGACGATCGTGCCCTGTCGTTGCACGGCCATTCGTCTTGCAATTAATCGAGTCATGGTATACATGCCCATCAGATTGATTGCCATCTCTTCTTGAATATCAGGCAATTGAGACTGTAGAAAGGGGACTTGGTGGGCCACTCCAGCGCAGTTGACTAAAAGATGAATGGGCCCGTAATCTCGCCAAGTTTGAGCGATCTTAATATTGACTTCGACCGATTGCGTCAAGTCCAGTACTACGGGGACAGCTTCAGCACCCAGAGCCGCGATTTCTGCTGCGACTTCAAGTAATCGTGAATGACTTCTTGCGACTAAGACGATTCGCTGTGCGCCTTGTTGAGCAAACTCTAGGGCGATCGCACGTCCAATGCCACGAGAAGCCCCCGTGACGAGAACGGTCTTTCCTTGAATATTCATGGTAGAGCCTCCAATGGTGAGGGTTAAGTCTCAGTTTTTGCTGAACGGATCGCAGGTGCAAAAAACGGAGGAAAGTCTTTGAGAGGAATGAGTAGCAATGGTTGCGAGAACAATCTACCCGTGGCTGTGTGGTTGTTCCACGGCGCTACTTCCGGGCTTCAGAGGATGGGGTTTGATTCAGGGACATAAAGCATAAAACACCACTCCTAAGTGCAAAAATCAACCAGTAATCATTCGACCTGCATACCCTAGCAAAGGGATCAAGTCGTTGCAACACTTATTAACAAAAAGCTCGGATTGTGATGTTTCGCTATAAGACTCTCAGAATTTTTCTGAATTGAGGAAGCGCGATCGAGTCTTGCCTTGCCTCACCATCATTGACTCCTTTTGATTTTGTGGAGATTGCTCCAACTTTAGCCAAGATGAGAAAACTTCAAAAGTGGGAGGCTATGTGAGCGAAGCGTGATTGCTCTCGAAAAGATTTCTGCTTCAGCAGTCCTGAATCAAACCACTCGTTCTAGGGGCCAGTGAAGCGCCATCAACAGCCTGAAATGTCTGCTAGATAGGGTTTTGCTTGGATTCTGTCTGTCCAATCTGGGAAATCAGGATCAAGTTCTACGATGGCTCGACGACCCACTTCATCAATCAATCGATCAGCGGCGGCTGTATTCTCTTCTGCTGCATATAGCCAAACCTCTAGTAAATCAGCCTTAGCAGTGTTCGTGAGGCGAATCGGGGTCATGGATTGTGAGACTGGTGGCGTTGCTGACGACCCGGTTGTTTAATATCAACCGCTAAATCTTGAGCCGTCGCATAGGTAGTGTAGCGTCCCTGCTCCAGGTCATCAATGCCTGTCTGAATCTCCTGTTTTAGGTTGGATTGCCGGATGGTTTGCAGTGCCGATTGTTCCTGGAGTAACCGCAGCGCTGTTTGAATGACTTCGCTGGCTGAGATGAACATGCCATCAGCCACTTGGCTCTGAACAAAGGACTCTAGTTCCGGGGGCAGAGAAATGTTCATTGAAATGCTTCAGTTGAAGAATTGGTTAACTCGATCGTTGAACGGTTTTTCAGACAGTGACCTTATCTTAACTCGTCACCAACTGAGACAACTTCTTCAACTGCCGCTCCAAGGTGGCAACTCGCTTCATCAGAGACTCAACCGAGTCCAGGTCAGTGCGTCCCAGATATTGCGCCAATGCCTCACGCACAATTTCGCTTTCACTCTTGCCCGTCTCCTGAGTAATGCCCTCCATCTGATCTTTCCAATGATGAGGAACTCTAGCCCCGACCATTGGCTTTTGACCCTTGCCCATGATTTCACTGCAAACCTGGTTAACCTGCTGAAAATAAGATGCCCACAGTCGAGAAGTGAGTCTCGATTGATAACTGAGCTAACTTTGTTGACCCAGATCTGGTCTGTCTTCCTGTTCTCAACAAATAGGAGTCGTTCTCAATAGAATCCTTGAAAATCAGGGCGATTGTGCCAGTTCTTCTGAAAAGCACGCAAGTTGAAGGCTTGAGGCTGATACATCGTAAAATTAAAGTTTCCCGATGTAGTGAAGAAATGAAGGTTAATCGTCACGGTCAAGCGAAGATTTTATTGGCAGAGGAAATTACGCGATTGTTTGAGGAAGGATTGACCACCGATCGCGATCGCGCTTTGTTTGGAGTTTGCTTCTTCACCGGATGTCGGATCTCAGAATCCTGCTCGTTACTCACCGATGATGTCTATGGAACAAATGGCAGTGTCCGACCCAAACTCACCCTGCGGAAGGGCAACACGAAGGGGAAACTGAAAACGCGATCGATTCCAGTTAGACCCGAACTGATTGCACTGTTGAAAACTCATCATTCCGAAGTGGGCAAGCGGTATTTGTTTCCCGGTCGCTGGGGACGAGGACACATTCATCCTGATTCGGCGGCTTTGATTTTACGAGAAGCCTTTGAAAGGTTGACGATCGAGGGAGCCAGTACCCACAGCTTCCGACGCACAGCATTAACTCGACTCTCCAACGCTGGAGTGCCCCTGCGCGTGATTCAAGAGATCTCAGGACATGAGACGCTATCGGCATTGCAAAAATATTTGGAGGTGACAGAGCAGCAGGTAGAGGAAGCGATCTCGCGTTTATAAGCGATCGTCGAAAGAAAACTCCCTTCTATTTCAAGCTTCGCATCAACTCGTAGGGAACTTCTATCTGGTCGCTCTTGAGTTCCGTGGAGTAGCCTAACCGTTTCGCTTCGCTTGTCCATTTGTCGCTCGAAACTTGCCACAGGTCGTGACAAATTGCCCAGTATTGCTGATGCCCTTCAAAGTTGTAGCCGAACCAGTCACCGCCGGGGTTAATGTAGTGAAGAATTGCTAGTCCAGGTATTGAGTCAGTTTTGAATGCAACAAAGGGAGCCGAAGTTGAACATTGAAAGAGACTGGTTTGTTTAAAGGTTCCACTGTAACTATTGTTGACCTCCATCTCAGCAAGGTACAGCTTTCTGGTTTCACCTCCAAGTTCTATCTGTTTCACAAACTTTTTGTTCAGCAAATAAACTTCCCAAGACGTTCCCATTCGTGACCCCTCCGAGATGAGTCTTTTCGGTTGTGATTGAGCATTCAGAGCCGTAATTACAGTCAGTAATGTAGCGATCCCTAGACATCTTAGAGTCTTCATTCGTCTTTTCCTTGAAGAGTGAGCAGGACTACAAACAGCCACAGAGATTTCTACTCCGGTCTACCAAACCGAGCTTCTAGCGCTTGAACGATCACCTCAGTCATCGTGATTCCTTGCCGCTTAGACTCCGCTGCCCAATGTCGTCGTAAGGATTCTGGCACTTTCACACAGAGATTCACCTCTCTCTCTTTGACTGGCGCTACTTCTGGTTCGCTGGTTTTTTGGCTTTCTGGTTCGCTGGTTATCTGGTCATCTGGTTTTACAGATTCCTGGTTTTCTTGTTCTCTGGCTTTCTGGATCAATGCACCATATTTGCTTTTGCCTTCCTTACTGTCAGTCATCTCCTAGAACCTCCATAATTTCTTTACCTAAAGCTTGATAGTCCCGCCAAGCCATCCGCGATCGCGACTCTGAAATATCCCGAATCGGCACACCCTCAAAGGCTGCTTTCTGAAACCCCGCTGAACGTCGGATCATCGTTTTGAAGACAGGAACTCCGTTATCGACTAAATCCTTCCGCATCGCTGCCCCTTCTTTGCTGGGTGCAGGAGGAACGATCGCAAGTAGGGCGCGATAGTTGGCATCTCCTAGATCACTCGCGGTTTGCAGCATTGGCTCCAGACTGATGATATCGGGCGTAGTGGGCAAAATCAGCAAATCGCATCCTTTCGCCAGTTCTTTCAAATCATCAGAGTTGGGTCGGGCGGGTGTGTCAATCACCACGAAATCATTTCCTGAGATCAACTTCATCGCCTGTCGTTCGTCTGCCACCGTGAAGGGGAGCTTGCCTCGTTGCGACCATGAGAGGGCTGTGCGGTTAGGATCGCCATCGACCAAGATAGTTTTCCCGTGGTCGCTAAAGAAGGTGGCAATGTGGATCGCTGTATTGGACTTTGCAACTCCCCCTTTATAGCCAGTTACCGTAATAATTTTCATCTGGTTATCTGGTTATCTGGTTATCTGTAAGACCAAATGACTAAATGAGTTTTACCTTGGATCGCTACAAGAATCAAGTTTTTGAAAATCTGGTTATCTGGTTATCTGGTTATCTGGTTATCTGGATAACTGTGCTAGGAACTTAGTCACAATCTCCCATTAAAACAGCCACAACCCCGACGGACTGTGGCTCTCCATCTTGCTTATCGAATTCCAATACTCGTCAAACCTATTTTCGAGGAACAAATCGCTGAATCGTTTCTACTGCAAGGTTAAGCTGTGTCGCAATCTGCTCAACTGTCATTCCAGTTTGAAGAAGTATCGGCACTACTTTTCCTAAAAGCTCATCCTGCTTTTCTTCCTGAGCCTCTTGGTACACAAGGGTTTGCTTCAGTTCAGCTAATCCCAACATTCTGCTAATCTCCTGACTGTTTAGCTTGGGGATGCAGGAAGTTACTTGGTTTTGGGTTGAACAAACTTCTGTACAGTTTCAACAGGCAATTTGTAATGCTGGGCAATTTCTCCGACGGTCATCCCCTTTTCTAGAAGCAAAGGCACTGTTAGTCTGAGCAACTCTTCTTGTTTTTTCTCTTCCCCCGCCTGTTCAGCCTCTTGATACACGCGAGTTTGCTTCAGTTCAGCTAATCCCAACATTCTGCCAATCTCCTGACTGTTTAGCTTAGGGAACTTGTAGACGAAGATCGTCTCTACCAATTCTATGAAATTTCGCTGGTCAATTACATCCGTAAGCTCTTGTCGAGTTCGCTCAATGAGTGCCCGTCCCTTTGCGGGAGCCTGTTTCTGAGTCGTTCCGATCAGTTGCAGAATTCCTAGCCCTAGAGAGCGATCGCCTACCTCCGGGGGCAGTTTGTTCAAATAAATGCGCTGTAATCTGGGGCTGTTCTCATACTCAGCATAGTGGCGTGGCAATCCTGGATCGAACCGTTTTTCGGTGAAGATGACAACCGCTTGCCAGTCATTCACAGGCTGGTAGTCTTTCAGGTAAAGGTGAATCTCTCCAAAGAAGCGGTAGTAGAAGTTTTCACCTTTCTTGTCTCGATAGGCCTGCGCTTCCACAAAATAGATCGGGCATTGGGGCATCCGAAGAGGCGGAATGAAGATGCCATCGATCGTAAAGTTGGCTTGCTTCACCTCTTGAGAGCCAAACCCGTAGGATACAGTACGCGGATCAGGATTGCCGATCAACTCAAAGAAAGCACTGGGAGCGGTTTGAAAGATTTGGTAAAAGATCGAATCTGTCTTCAAGGGTCTGTCTGCTCAAACTCAAATAACGATTCATCACGACTGCTCAGGAGACTGATCTCACTTATTCTTTCATCTCCTTTGCGATCGCCGCTTTTACCTCTGCATCAAAGTCCACATTTAAGGTTTCACCAATCCTCGACAGCGTTTCACGAGGGACTGATTTCGTGTCCTCAGACATGATGCGGTAAAGGTTAGGCAGACTCATTCCAGATTCAGCAGCAATTTCTGTGGGGGTCTTGCCACTTGCGTCTACTGTCTGTTTGATGCGCTGCCCCAATCCCGGAATATCGACGCTTAACGTAACTCTCATTCAATCCATACATTCAACTTCCAATTACTCTACTTGAATTACGATGATCTATCACCACTATTCTAGTATTATTAGAAGCACTTGACGCAATGCAAAACACGCAATAAACTTAAAACCAGATAGAAATTCTAGCCACAGCAGGAGTTCTAAGGCTTCACAGCGTTTCTATGGCTTGTTTCAACTTTTAGAAATTCCAAGAATTCTCAGAAATTCCATCGGAGGAACTATGACGACTGCGAACCATGCGGACGTAGAAATGTCGCTTGCTCAAATGGCGAAAAAGTGGGGCGTAGGCGAGAAGACACTAAAATTATCGAGGTTCTTAAATTATCTAGTCCGCGAAATACCCCATGCTCTTAGCATGGGGATGGATAGCAACGGGGCGTTAGCCCCAATCTCTAGGATATCAACACAGAAAGTTTTTCAACACGTCTTATGATGAACATGCTGTCATAAGAGCATCGTGACTAGATTAGGCTTTGCCAAGTGCAAGCAACGAATCATGCTTGTTTTAGAGTTCAAGGCATACGGTAAAGCTATCCAGTTAAACGCCATTGATGAGGCGATTCGGACGACTCAATTCATCCGAAACAAGTCGATTCGATTGTGGATGGATGGTGAAGCTAAATCTTGTTTTGACCTCAATAAATACTGTGCTGTGTTGGCTAAAGAATTTGACTTCGCAAACAACCTAAATTCAATGGCTAGACAGTCCGCAGCAGAACGAGCATGGTCAGCGATTACGAGATTTTACGACAACTGCAAGAAGCAGATTCCCGGTAAGAAAGGCTTTCCACAATTCCAGAAAGATTGTCGCTCAGTGGAGTACAAAACATCAGGATGGAAGCTTGCAGATGACCGGAAATCAATCACCTTTACTGACAAATGCGGTATCGGTCGATTGAAACTGAAAGGAACCCGCGATTTGCACTTCTACCAACCTGACCAAATCAAACGGGTGAGACTGGTGAAACGTGCAGATGGCTACTATGTTCAGTTCTGCGTTTCAGTTGACCGCATCGAAACGATTGAACCGTCTGGTAGAGCTATCGGGTTAGATGTCGGATTGAATGACTTTTCCACTGATAGCAACAATCAGACGATTGATAATCCGCGCTTTCTTCGCAAGGGTGAGCGACGGGTGAAAATGGCTCAGAAGCGCGTTTCTAAACGGGTGAAAGGGTCAAACAACAGACGAAAAGCAAGGCAGATTCTAGGTAAACGCCATCTCAAAATAAGTCGGCAACGTAAAGACCATGCGGTGAAACTCGCAAGGTGCGTCATCACATCAAACGATGTAGTCGCCTACGAAGATTTGAGAATCAAGAATATGGTGCGAAGTCATTGTCTTGCCAAGTCGATTAACGATGCATCTTGGTATCAGTTCCGTGTGTGGATGGAATCCTTCGGCAAAGTGTTCGGAAAGATCACGATTGCCGTCATCCCCAACGGAACAAGCCAAGAATGCTCTAGTTGCGGAACTGTGGTGAAGAAAGGTCTATCAACTCGTACCCATGTTTGTCAGTGTGGATGCGTGTTAGCCCGTGACCACAATGCAGCTAGAAACATCCTCAGTCGGGGATTGAGTACGGTAGGGCATACCGGAACTTTCGGACTAGAGCCGAGTAACGCTTGGGGAGAAGACACCTCTACTCATGTTGGCTTGCGCCTGCATGAGCAAGTGTCCTCGTAGAGCCAAGAATCCCCATTCGCCTATGCGGTGGGGAGTGTCAAGCCGAGATTAATTGTTTAGCAGGCTGACCTTGCTGAAGTTTGTCAGCGACTACAAGAAGAAGCTGTGCCAACTCCGAACTACTCATTCCCTCGATCGCCAGACTCTTTTCAGGAGAAACTGTTTCTGCAACAGACGACGTTGTTCCTGCAAGCTCCATGCAGAAATATCTCTTAGCACCTGGTGCAAGTTTATCCATCCCATTCAGTAGGGATTGTAGAGTGCTACAGGACGGATTGGTTTTGCCTTTACGAAATTCGCTGATGTGAGTCTGGCTAAAGCCCGTTACTTCAGATAAACGCTTACCTGTAATTCCGTGAATCCTCAGAGTTTTATCAAAAATATCGTGCATATTTAACCAAGAGCGTATAAGATTTAATTGAACGTATACTTGATACGTTTCCTACGAATCTTACGTTTATTCTAGTTCATCAATCTTTTCTGTGGATAGCCCCAACGTGACAAAATTTCAATCCCCAATTGTTTCTCCCAGGATAGAAATCAGTTTCCAATTTGGACAAGAGGAGGTTTAGCTCAATGGTTGCCTCTTCTGTTGAGTATCAGCATTCTCAACCCTTGCCCCTTGACCCACTCGGTAAACGACTCTGTGAAATCTTTCCCTACCTCTGGCAAGCCATCACCGCACGTAACGAGTGCACTCCTCAATGGCAGACTACCACAAAATACCCTCTGCGCCCTCGTGTCCTCTGGCAACTCTGGCAGGATGCGAATCAATTAGTTGGGGTACGGTTCGACTCATTGACCTGCTATGCACTAATCGACATTGATCGCCACAGTCTCTATCATCCAGCCAACGATCCAACCGCCTTAAAGCTGATTCGAGCAGCGCTGGAGACGATCGGTTTGTATCGCACGGTTTTGATCCGCTCCAGTTTTTCAGCAGGGTTACACCTCTATATCCCGCTCCCGATCGCTCTTCCCACGTTTGGGTTAGCTTCAGCGATCAAACAGTGTTTGGAGGCGCAAGCGATAGGAGTGAAAGCGGGACAGCTTGAGATATTCCCGAACTGTAAGGCGTTTGCGCTTCCCGGCAGCTACACCGAATACAACGCCCATCGTCTCCCCCTTCAACCTGCCTCTGGCTCCTGTCTGCTCGATAACGACTGCAACCCCCTCAACGGAGGGCTAGAGCAATTCTTTCAGAGTTGGGATGTGGCAGCCGATGGACAGGTGATCGAGGAATTGCAGAGTGCGATCGCCATCGCGAGATCCAGCAACAAGTCGAGACGACAGCGACGAGCCAACGTAGTCGAAGACTGGCTCAGTGATTTACGAACTGAGATGCAGGAGGGTTGGACGGGGCACGGGCAGACGAATCACTTATTAAAGACGATCGCCTGTTACGGAGTCGTTTTCGAGGGGCTGAAAGGAGATGGTCTGTCTGAATTTGTTCATCAAACCGCGATCGCGTCTCCTGGATATGAGCAATGGTGTCGCCACCAACACGAGATCGTCATGCGGTCCAAGGTATGGGCGCGATCGACAGAGGGCTACTACTGGAAATTGGGCGATCCTCCCAGCCGAGCAGGGGGGATTCACGGTGAGGTTCCAGCAAACAACGTCGTTTCCTTCAATACTGTCCGTTCAGAGGATGCTCAGAGACGCATTCGAGAGACGGTCAAGCGATTAGAGGCAGAAGGACAGCTTCCCTTGACGGCGACGGCCCGGATGAGAGCGATCGTGCAGCAGGGAGTTAGTTCTAAAACACTCTACCGTCACCTCGATCTCTGGCATCCCATCCATTACCAGACGGATCATTCAGAATTGTGTAAAACATCTGACGTAGAGTCAATTTCAGGGATTTTTGACGGAGGTTTTGCAAAAATAGCAGAATCGCCAAAATCCTTTGATAGCGGGAAGTTTTACACCTTGAAAGAGAATATGAAGAGTGAGAGGGTTGAATTTGGTTTGCATCCAAACTTTGCTAATTCTTTTCCAAAAATCATTGAAAATCCTTCACTCCAACTCCACCACGTCCCCCGCCGCGACCCCTCAACCAATTTTTTCGTAAAAAACAATTACTCATCTGTCCTGCAACTCAGCCTGTTAGAGGATTTGAGTGAAAGTCATTCCGATGCGATTGGTCTTTCTCCTTCTCCTAGCCGAGAGCCCGTCTGGGTACTGGTGAAGCTCCTTCAAATGTGGATGGATGGCTATCAAAATTTTGTGCGACTGCTGCGAAATGCGAATCCGTTACCTTGATGCTGGACAGATGCGTGAGAGCGCTACACCCAGAGAGCGGCTCGTTTCTTTCAAAGAGGCGATTGTGAAAGTGGAAATCGATCGAGCGGAAGTCCTGCACGATGAGATCTCACGCTTGGAGCAGGAACGGGATCAGTTGAAGGCAGAAGGGGCGATCGCTTCTACAGGCTGCTGGATTGAAACGGGGGTTGTGGATGGGCGACAATTTCGACAGGTGTGGTGGCGTAGCAAGCAGGCAATGTTTCCCTCAAAACGTGTTTCCGGGGAGTGGGTGAAGACCTGCTATATCGGGGAAGAGGGAGGCGTTGAGCATCAGGAGGCGATCGCTGCACGGGACAGACGAAATCGATTGAAGTGGGTCGATCGACGGTTGAGCAAATTGATGGAGAAGATATGAGATGCTAGAGTCCATCAAAAAGACTCAGCATTTTCAGTGGTAAGAAGATGCAACCCTTCGGAGGAAGACGATAGCTAAATGGTTGATCAAGAGTTTTTTCTAGCTCTTCTTAAGCATGGAGATACCATTTCATGGAATAGATGGAGAAGCGCTAACCCTCAAATCCAGAGGCTAGATCTGAGTGGCATCAATCTTCGGGGTGGAGGACTACCACCACTAACCGTTGTTGCTTCTGATCCAGAGGAGACTCACATATTCTTTAGTGCTAATCTTCATGCCATCGATTTTAATGGAGCAGATTTAGGAGAAACCCAATTTGCCAACGCTGATTTACGGTTTGCAAATTTGAGAGGCGCTAAGTTTGACAAAGCCATGCTTAGTGAAGTGGATTTTAGACAAGCTGATCTAAGTAAAGTAAATTTCCATAAAGCAAATCTGTGGAAAGCAAATTTTGGCGAGGCGAACCTTAGCGAAGCTACTTTGAGTGAGGCAGTTTTAAGCGAAGCAAATTTTAGTAGAAGTTTGCTAGAAGCCGCTTTTTTCTTCAGAGCGGACTTGGCGGATGCAAACTTTGAGAATGCAAACCCTCATAAGACAGTTTTGGTTGGTTCGTGGCTTAGTAGAGCAAGGTTTCGTGGAGCTAACCTTCGTGAGGCAAATTTAATAGCAGTGCAAGCAAGAGAAGCTGATTTCACAGGAGCAATTCTCACAGGAGCGTGTCTACAAGATTGGAATATTGGCAGTGAAACCAAACTAGATGATGTGATATGTGAGTATGTCTATTTGAAATTGGAGCAACAGGAACGTCGTCCTCGCAGTGGTAATTTCGCTCCAGGTGAGTTTGCTGCGTTGTTTCAGAAAGCTCTCGAAACCGTTGATCTCATCTTTGCTGACGGCATCGACTGGCAAGCCTTCTTCCAATCTTTTCAAGAACTGCGATCGCAATACGGCGATCTCTCCATCCAAGCGATCGAGAAGAAAAGCGGTGGTGCTTTCATAATTCGGTTAGAAGTGCCACCAGAAGCGAATAAAGCAGCAATCGAGCGCCATGCGAAAGAACTTTACGAAATGAAGCTACGACTTCAGGAAGAGCGATATCGGGTCGAGTTAAACGCAAAGGATCGGGAGATTAAAATCTATAAACAACAAAGCGCTAGGATGAACAAAATTGTTGAGCTTCTTGCTTCCAAGGAGGAACCTAAAGTGTCGCTTCGTCCAGAGCAGCTTAAGATTCTTCAGTCTGTTAATGCTGGAGTAACTAATAGTGATGAAATTTCTGAAACAACCGGAATTTCGATTGATCTCGCCAAATATTACATAAGGGATTTGCAAGCTGAAGAATATCTGCAATGCAGTGAGTATAATGACGGGATTTCTATAGACAATAATTACCTATGTCACATAACCAGTAAGGGCAGAGTTGCCATCACAAATCCAGACTTACTGCTACCTCTAAAACATCCTGTTGCTTCTCAAACTACAATTCATGCTCAAACTGTTGGCGCGATTCATAGCGGAAGCGGTGACATTACTGGCTTCACGATGAACATCAACAGCAACATCGACGACATCACTAACCTGATTACCTCTCTACGAGAAATGGCGCAAACCTTTCCAGAGGCGCAACGAGAAGAAGTGCTAGAGCATTTAGAAGATGTAGAAGAAGGTATTCGCCAACCTGATAAGGTTAAGCCTCATCGCATCAAAGCCGCTCTCGCTGCACTACTCACGATCGCGGGCATGGTCGCCGCAACCATGGACTTTAGCAACAACGTGCTAGAAATCGGTAATAAGCTCGGTATCGAATTGATTCAGACTCACCTGAATCAGCAGTTACCGCCATCGAAGTAAACAGAAGCCATTTAGAGATGTAATGTTCAATCATTATCGAACTGGGATGGCAAAGTACGATCGCTGTCATCCTCCAACGATTCGATCTCAATGGTCAGCATTCATGGCAGAACTGGACGAGTTCATTGCAGAGCCAAATTTAGAAGAGGCTTGGGATGTTCTGCATTCTCTCGGTCGCTTGGTCTGGAGGCTGACAGGGATTCCGCTTCAGTGGTTGGCTTATCCCACGGTACGGAAGCATGGGAGGCGATTTGCTGAAACGGGTTGCATTCGGAGTCGTCGCAACTGTGAAGGGCGCTGCTGTTTTGCGAGATCGTCGTTAGCACTAGTGGTCTGCCAAACCAACTTTGCTGGGTTCAACAGTAGGATATAATCGCCCTAATTTAACTCGCGCATCTGTTGTTTTGAAACGCCAATTAACAGTTGCTTTTTGCTCATTCCGTTGTTGCTGC
>JAAUOZ010000008.1 GCA_012034655.1 Leptolyngbyaceae cyanobacterium CSU_1_3
GCATAAAATTAAAGATTTTGGACGGGGTGCAGGGGTTCCACCCCTGGCTGGGGGCGCAGCCCCCACACCCCTTCTAAACCAAAATCTATAGGATGACGCAGTATAGACAACTCTGCTAATTTCCTGCCAAATTTTCTGCCAATAAGTTGCTTACAGCGCCTTGACAAAATACCTCTCTCTACGGATGCAACTCCTATGGGTTATCTTTCATAGTCAATGTTAGTAGTTTTAGAGATGTGCAACAAAAACTACTTGACACGAAATTCAGGAAATACGCTAACATTGGAAACTGAAAAAGCAGCCTTCTAAAAGCAATTACCTACACATTGCTCAGTCCTTTTTAGAAAGCTGGCTTAGATATTTACAAAATCTAATCATGATTAAAGATGCTATGACTCAGCAGGTCGCTCACCCAATGGTGAAGCTACAGCGGCAGGTACAGTCACTTGTCAATTCCAAGCTACTCAAGCCCAGCGATAGTCTCTGGAAAATTGCCCTACTTTATGGAGACGAATGGGCACATTGGAAGCAAGAGCTTCAAGCGTTTGACTTTACAATGCAAGACCCAGTTAGTGAATTATTGTCGGTCGAAAGCTGGGACGAAGACTAAGGCGATTTCTAAAAAAAATATGACCTTCTGACCTTTGCCCTTCGACTTCGCTCAGCCAGCTTGTGCCCTGAGCGAAGTCGAAGACAGCGAGGCGTTGGTTTCCTGGAAATCTTCTTAGGAGGTTTCCAGGAAAATCGTTTGAGGACGATCGCTTACCTCCTTCTCCACCAGACAAAGCCTGCCCCACCTAACCCCAACAATGGAAACACCGCCAGCGCGATAAACGCCAACACCGTTGCCTGCTCTGTGGTGAGAATAATACGCCGATTTTTCACATCTTTAGGACGAATCGACAGGGGTTGGTCGTCTTGCTGGCTCACCCAGCGTACTGCGTTCAAAAACACATCTCCATTGAGCAACTGCTGCCGAAACAATCCATCGTTGATAAAGCTAGAGTTGCCGATCGCCACCAGGCGAGACTCGGTGCGCTGCAAACTAGGATTCTCAGCAGGGCTGGTCGTGGCTTGGGGCGAAGCTGTGGGAGAAACCGTCGGGCTAGCTGTGGCTTGAGGTGAAGGGCTGGCTTGAGCAGACGGAACAACTGCACGAGTGAAGGCGGCTCCTAGGGCAAGCGGGCCGGGACGATCGCCCCCATCCAGTTTTAAGGGTTGTGCTTTGAGATTGCTTTCTGCCCAGCTTTTGGGGTCGGTCAGCAATAAAGGCGTTGCTTGCACCCCGGACACTGGAGTGATTTCGAGCGGACGGGCAAAGGGGAATGCTGAGATGCCACCGCGAAAATCTTGCGTAATCGGGTGATTGCCATATTGCGTGATCACAATTCCAGTAGCTCCCCAATCTTTGACTTGGCGATCGGAAGCATTGATAGCAATGCGATCGTCAAATTTTACGCCCCACTGGTTAAGCAGATCCTCTAACCCTGACGTAACCCTCGGATCGACCATTACCAGCAGATTGCCGCCCTGGTTGAGATAGGCTGCCAACGAGGTGACTTCAGCCGCCAAAAGAGGGCGCGTCTGACCAACAATCAGCACGGCCGCCGCGCTAGCTGGAACCGTGGCCGTTTGGGAGAGATTGAGCGGCTGACTGAGAAAATTCTTATCTTTGAGGGCTTCAACACCCTGAAAAATTCCGCCTTCTCCCGCTTGCAACGATCGTTCTCCATGCCCTTGCAAAAAGTAGACGGTCGTTTGGCGATCGCTAACTAGACTGCACAATGCCACTGGTCAATTTGTTCTCAGAAATTCGCTGGGTGTCGCTGGTGCTCTGGAGAAACTGTCGCCGTTTGGTAGGCTGAAATTCTAGATAGACATCGCGGTTGTCGCCAGAATTTTTGATGCCAAAAGCTTCCGCTAAACCAGGATTATCTTGGGGGTTTACAAAGTCAAAGCTAAATTTACTAGGATTTTGCCGCTGATAGTTTTCTAGCAGGCTGCGATCTTGGGGGTTTTGCCGTTCATCAAAAACATACAGTTTCACGGGGTGTTTTAGCTCTCGCAAAACCTGCTGAGTTTCGGGCGCAAGGGTAAATAGCTGAGATTCGGTCAGGTCGGTGCGGATTGAGTTTTGCACGGCCAAAAAATTGATCAACCCTAAAATGACCAAAATTGAGAGCGTCCCCACTAGGGCATTTGTACCCGATTGGGTCGATCGCCGACTCCAAAATTTTGGTTGAACCGAGTCCTCCATCCGTCCCAAAAAATCAGCCACAAGCCCGGCAATCGCGACCAGCCCACTGATGATTAGTCCGATCGGCAGAGTGCCCCAAGCTCCGGAAACTACACCCGCCGAGATGCCCATCACCGTCAGAAAAAGGCCGAGCCAAACCAGATATTTGAGGGGTTTGAGATACTTGATTTTCATGGGGTTAAGAGCGTTGATATCTCAGGGCATCGATCGATTGAGCCGTCAGAAAAATTCCCAGCACCACATAGCTGGCAAACATCACCAGGCTGCTCGTATCGACGACCCCCTGGATCAAATTTGTGTAGTGTTTGAGCAATGACAAGTGCAGCAAAGCATTGCCTACAAAGCCACCAAAGCTTCTAGCGATCGTGTCGATGATCCACAGGCATAGAATTAAAGTAAAAGTGAATATCGCCGCGAGGATCGTGCTATCTGTCAGCGACGAAATAAACATCCCTAATGACAAAATAGACCGCCGCTAGTAAAATCAAGCCACCATGACCTAGAAGAATTACACTCAACTGAACTGGAGGATTAACACTACTGAGGGCGATCGCTTGATATAGCAACAATGGCAGTGACATTGTAATAAAGAACGTCAACACACCCAATAATTTACCCACTGCAACCGCCCAATTGGTAATGGGTGAAGTAGCCAATAGTTCTAATGTGCCACGCTTGCGTTCTTCGGCGTACAATCCCATCGACAACATAGGCAACACAAACAAAGAGAGCGAACCCATCACTCCTAGAAACGTTCGCATGAACTCATAGGGTGCATCCACAGCAGGAAGTTGAAAGCCTGATTGAGCCTGCAAATCGTAGGCAGCAGTCTGTTGAATAATGCCGTCTAAGGTGGCTGTAAATAAAATTCCGGCAAGAATCCAAAAAATGGCAGCGATCGCATAGGCCAACGGAGATGCAAAATAGCTCTGCAATTCTCGACGGTAGATGGCTAGAAAGTTGTAGGCGATCGTATTCATTCTGCTGTCTCCTCTGGTTCAAGTTCAGAATTGGTATCCACAGGTTTCTCTTCGGTGGTTAGCTGCAAAAACACTGTTTCTAAGCTGGCTTGCACTCGACGCATTTCATACAATCCAAACCCGTGACCCACTAAGGTCGCCGCGATTTCTCGCCCCAGTTCATTTTCTGATGCAGAGATCACTTTAAGGGTGAGGCGATTTTGCACTAGCTGATTGGCCATCAATTCGACGGCTTTTACACCCACAACGGATTGTAAACAGCGCTGAATGTCTGCCAGTTGGCCATCTACTTCTAGCTCGTAGCCCACCCCACCCATCAGTTGGGCCATCAGGTTTTCGGGCGTGTTGGTTGCGACGACTTGACCCCGATTGATAATCGCCACGCGGCTACAGGTCATACTGACTTCGGGCAAAATGTGCGTCGAGAGAATGACGGTATGGTCGCCCGCCAAATTTTTGATCAGATTGCGAACTTCGATGATCTGACGCGGATCGAGTCCTACGGTTGGTTCATCCAGAATAATGACGGGCGGGTCATGGACGATCGCCTGAGCAATGCCTACCCGTTGCCGAAACCCCTTAGACAGCTTGCGAATGATGGTTTTGTGTTTCTCGGTCAAGTTGCAGCGAGTTAGAGCGGACTGGATGCGCTGGGGACGATCGCCCGCATTTACACCTTTGAGTTGGGCGACAAAATTCAGATAGCCCTCGACTGTCATATCTGGATATAGGGGCGGAGTTTCTGGCAAATAGCCAATTCTCTGCCGGACTGCCATTGAGTCTTCGTGCACTTCAAACCCGGCGATTTTTGCCGTCCCTTGAGTGGCAGGTAGATAGCCAGAGAGAATCCTCATCGTCGTGGTTTTTCCGGCTCCATTGGGGCCCAAAAATCCCAAAATTTCTCCTGGCTCCACCGAAAACGTGACATCTGAGATCGCAGGGGTAGAACCGTAGAGTTTGCTGAGGTGTTCGACTTCGATCATGGCGGCTAGAAAGAGGGATGAGATAGCAATTACGAATTCTTTTTGACCGTCCTCGCAGCCTGTCAGAATATCAGAATATTTTGGTGACTGCTACCGATCGATACAAACCAACATCTCGATCGATTCACAACCCTAACTCAAGTCACCGATTTGAGAAACTTGACGTAGACGCGATCGCAGCGAGCCGTCTCGACACCACTCGCGGGTTGGTAGCCACTGCCTTCGTAGAGCCGCACGGCTTCTGTGAGGAGGCTGGCAGTTTCGATCCAGATTTCGGCAAAGTTTTGGGTGGCGATCGTTGCTTCTAGGTGTTGCAGCAAAAATTGCCCTAACCCCAACCCTCTTGCCTCTGGCAGCAGATACATTTTGCGAATTTCGGCTGCTTTTTGGCCGCGAGCAATGGGATAGTATGCGCCCGTACCCACCAATTTTTCACCCCGCTCTATAACCCAAAACTCACCGCCCCTAGCCTGATAATATTCTTCGACCGCTAAGACATCGCGATCGGCTCCTGTTGGCTCCCACACCAGCCCATACTCAGCGAGCACAGAGCCAATCACCTCGGCGGCCGCCTGACGATCGCTCGCTTGCCAAGGGCGAACCCAAAAATTTTGATATTGAACCTTCATTTAGCTGTAAATTTTAGCTGTAAATTTTAGCTGTGAATTCTCGGTTCTGGGTGCAGTGTTGCGAGGAGTTCACTTTCGGTTTGGGCAAGTGCTTCTAAACGGGAGTGAAGGAGCGATCGCTCAAAATACTCGTCTGCTAACATCCAATAAATGCCGTAGTGACGCGCTTCAGAAGCCATCAGCCCGCGATAAAATCGGGACAGTTCTGCGTCGGAGCAATGTACCGCCAGCAACCCCAATCGCTCGTGACTGCGAGCTTCGATCAGGGCAGAAACAAGAAGCGAATCTAGTAGACGATCGGGTTCGTCGCGACGAATTTGTTTACTTAAACCAGCCCCATAGGGCGGTGCAGAAAGCGGTGCTAAAGGAATGCCACGCTGCTCCAAAATCTGATTGACCTGCTCAAAATGCTGCAATTCTTCTTGGGCGATCGCTGTTAACGATCGTACCAACTTGGCATTAGACGGATAGCGAAACATCAGATTGATGGCGACTCCGGCGGCTTTTCGTTCGCAGTGGGAGTGATCGAGCAAAACAGTGCTAAGGTTTTCCAGTGCTTGCTCTACCCAGGCGGCAGAAGTGGGCTGTTGGAGAAACTTGATTGGGGTTGGTGCTGAAGTACCCACAGGAAGCGTTCATGATTTGGTTAGCATTTGCAATTTTAACGGCTTTCTTTGAGTCTTTGAAGGATGTATCGAGTAAAAAAGGATTAACTAGCATTGATGAATACATTGTTGCTTGGGTCTCGATCGTATTCGCAGCCGTGTTTCTTATTCCAGTACTGCTGTGTACTAAAATTCCTACCTTAATAATCACGTTTTGGATTCCGCTGCTACCTTCGATCGGTGGCTAGTCTCAATGTTATTTCGTTTGTTTTATATATTAAAGCTATCAAAGCATCCGATCTGTCGTTAACGGTTCCGATCGTGACCTTAACGCCGCTATTCCTGTTAGTTACTTCGCCTTTGATCGTTCACGAGTCTCCAGGTATTGCCGATGCTGTTGGAGTTTTTCTAATTGTTATGGGTTCGTATGTGTTAAATCTGAGAGAACGCCACAGGGGATATCTTGCTCCTCTGCGGGCAATTGTGCGCGAAAAGGGTAGCCGATTGATGTTCATCGTTGCATTAATTTGGAGCATCACTTCTAATTTCGATAAAGTAGGCGTGGTCAATTCTTCACCTTTGTTTTGGTCAACCGCTTTGTATTTATTTTTGGCGATCGGCATTTTGCCCATTGTGCTTTATAAATCGCGACAGAACCTTGCTCAAATCGTACCTAATGTAAAAATTTTGGCCACGATCGGACTCTTTCACGCCTTAGCAATTGGCTTTCAAATGGTGGCAATTTCCTACACATTGGTGACTCATGTCATTGCCATCAAAAGAACCAGCGCACTGATTAGCGTTCTATTTGGGCATTTTTTGTTTAAGGAATGTGGGCTGCAAGAACGACTTCTTGGGGCAGTCATTATGGTCGTGGGTGTAATTGTAATGACCCTGTTTTAAAGCTGTTTGAATTTTTAGCTCTAATGCTTAAGAAAAAGTTTAAAAGTTGAAGTCAATTCAAAGCTTTGAATGTCGATTTATAACTAAATTAGTAACACTTTATTTCAAAAAGTGAAGCTTCCGGGATTCGGCGATCGTTCCCTGGAGAATCTGAATAATAGAAAAGCCCCCTTTACTCACTTTCCAAAATATCCCCCTAACCTATCTAATGCTTCTCGCCCCCTAAGCAGGAAAGCAGGATTATTTATAAACCGCATTTCGACTGCGCTCAATGCTCAAAATTTCCCCTATTTAAGGAGGGTTGAGTGACAGTCGCAACCCGGACTCTGGTTAACTTTAATTTCACCCTGCTACTTATGATTGTTGGGTTGATTGTTCCGATTTTCTGAATAACCATTCAATCTTTTTAATAGACTTTGAAGGGCCAAAAATTTGAGGGGCTAAAAGAAGCAAGGCATGATCTACAGAGTGTTTCAGGAAGCGTTGATGCAGAGTCGAGTCAAGTCCGATCGTCGCCGACGAATTTTTCAATGGGGTTCTACATTTGCTGGCAGCTTAGCGATCGCCACAGGTTCTACCCTTCTCGCGAGTTCTTTCCTCTCACCCAAGATTTTTACCCAACCTAACCCTCTCTCCTTCACCCGTCCTGAAAAATCTGAAAAAATAGATTCGATCTCTTTCGCCTCATCCCCTCGCCCGATCTCCGTCACTCAACGCACGATCGCTGGCGTACCTCTCTACGTCACTATCATTGACCTCACCGACCCCAAAACGTTTGTCAGTGTTGGGTTAGCCAATCGAGCCAGCCAAGCCAACAGCGCCCAATCGACCCAGGGAGACGAGCCGTTTACCACAATGGTGCGCCATCACCAGGCAGCCATCACTGCCAACGGCACATTTTTTAGTACCGATGCTCAGAAACGAGTCATGGGCAACCTGGTTTCGGGTGGCAAATTTCTTAAATATAGCCCCTGGGAAAATTATGGAACTACGCTAGGGTTGCGAACCGGAAATCGCCCCGAAATGACCACAGCACGAGTGGATGGTAAACCCCATTGGCAACAGCACTGGTTCTCACTGACGGCCGGCCCCAGACTGCTTAAAAAAGGCGAGATTTGGTTGAATCCCAAAAAAGAAGGGTTCACCGACCCCAGTGTGATGGGTGTGGCCGTGCGATCGGCGATCGGCTTTCCCGAACATGGCAAACGGCTGATGCTCGTTACCTTCTTAAGCCAAGTTTCGCTCAAAAAAGAAGCGGCCATCATGAAGGCGATCGGCTGTTATGAAGCGATGAATCTTGACGGTGGAACATCTCTGGGCTTGGCTCAGGGGAAGAAAATCTTGCTTCCGGCTGGGCGCGAATTGACCAATGTCATTGCCGTCTACGATGTCAGACACCCCGCCCCTACTAATTTACAGCAGTCGTGGATGGAGTTTCAGCAAAGTGAACGGGCCGCGTTGCCAAAGGGCGAGGGATAGGGGGCTGAGCAGGGCAATGTCGCGCCCAACCCCACTCTGAAGGACATGGCAGTGCTCAGATCGGAACTTGTTTTTGGTGAGCATTTTATTCTGACCTCAATCAGGGTCCTGCAAATAGCGCCGCGGATTTTTTTGCTGAGGGTGGGCTTGTTGACGATACCAACGCTGCCAATTTTTGGAAGTGCGAATCGCGAGCCACAACAGCAATAGTGCAATGATTCCACCCTGTTTTGGGGCATCGAAGGCAAGCATCACCAGGGAGATACACAGCGTATCCTGTAGAAAAATTACCCACAATGGTAAACCGCTCAATCGGTAAAACCATCCCACCTGCACGAGCTGTAAAACCAATGCCAGCAAGCCCCCCCACTGCCCCCCAACAACCCTACCACCCATCCTGGAACATCCGTCGCTTGCGCGATCGCCAAGCCCATGATCGCCCCTACCAGCGGACTTAGCAAAAGCTGAACTATTTGCAGCGATCGCAGCCCAAACCGATGTTTGGAGGCAAAAATTTCTAGCAGAGACCAACTGACCAAAATGGCCAGCACGATCGGGGGTGACACATTGCACAAAATGGGCACACGCGCCCATAGACTTTCACCATACAGCAGCCCAATTATCAGCAGTGGGAGAGCAATTCTCATTCCTGCCGCCGCTGACGCAGATAGTACGGCTAGGAGGAGTTCAATCATGGGCGGTTAGAGGGTTAAATATAAAAGGTAAGGTGATGTGCAACTATTTTCTCCCTCATCCCCCCATCCTTCCTCCCACCAGGGCAGAAGGGGAGGTAATCTGGTATGAGCCACTCGCTTGCTCAGAGAGAGGGGTTGGGGTGAGGGCGGTTCTAGAAAGTTGCACATTGCGGAGGCACTTAAGACATAACAGCGATTTGTAGGATTCAGTCTTCCTCTATCTTTGCATTGCCCCTTTAGATTGGTGGGAAAAATATACAAGTTATGGCAGATTCTCTCTTATCTGATGCGGCACGACAGTTAGAACGGGCACTAAAATACACCTCCGTTTCTGAAGATACGATCGAGTCGCTCAAATTTCCTAAGGCCAGCCTGACGGTTTCCATTCCCGTGCGGATGGATGACGGGTCGCTGAAGGTGTTTCAGGGGTATCGCGTCCGCTATGATGATGCCCGCGGCCCTGGCAAAGGTGGTGTGCGCTATCATCCCAACGTCTCGCTAGACGAAGTGCAGTCGCTCTCGTTTTGGATGACGTTTAAGTGTGCGGCATTGAGTTTGCCCTTTGGGGGGGCAAAGGGAGGCATTACGGTTAATCCCAAATTGCTGTCTCGCCTAGAACTCGAACGGTTGAGTCGGGGATATATTGACGCGATCGCAGATTTTATTGGCGCAGATGTAGATATTCTCGCTCCCGATGTCTACACCAACGCGATGATCATGGGCTGGATGATGGATCAGTACAGCATCATCAAGCGGCAACTCAGCCCAGGGGTGGTGACGGGCAAGCCGATCGCGATGGGCGGCAGTCTGGGGCGAGAAGCAGCGACGGCGACGGGGGCTTTTTATACGATCGAAACGATTTTGCCTAAGTTCGATCGCGTTCCGCAAGACACAACTGTGGCTGTTCAGGGTTTTGGCAATGCGGGGGGAACCCTGGCAGAATTGCTATTTAAGGCGGGCTACAAAGTGGTGGCTGTCAGCGATTCTCAGGGGGGGATTTATGCAACAAATGGGTTGGATATTTCCAGTGTGCGCCAGTTCAAAGATTCGACCCGTGGCATGAAAGCAGTTTACTGTGATGGGACGGTCTGCAACGTCACCGATCACGAAGTCGTCACCAATGAAGAATTGCTGGCGCTGGATGTAGATATCTTGATTCCTGCTGCTCTAGAGAAACAAATTACTGCTGACAATGCTCCCAATGTTAAAGCCAAACTCATCTTTGAAGTAGCCAACGGCCCTATCACTTCAGCCGCCGACGAAATTCTTGAAGCCAAGGGCATCTATGTCTTTCCTGACATTTTGGTCAATGCGGGCGGTGTAACGGTCAGCTATTTTGAGTGGGTGCAAAATCGCAGTGGTATGTATTGGACGATCGCCGAAGTCAATCAACGCCTCCAACACAAAATGGTCGAAGAAACCGAGCGTATCTGGACGATCGCCCACCATCACACCATTTCCATGCGAACGGCGGCCTACGTTCACGCGCTCGATCGACTCGGCGAAGCGATCGATGCCAAAGGAACTCGCACCTACTATAATTCTCCTTAACAAAAATTCTCCTTAACAAAAATTCTCTCTAAAAAATTTGGCATTGCTGATCAGAGAAATGGCTGGAGTCTGTGATGTTTCGCTCTCAATCAGACGAAATCATTCCGTCATTTAGCAATGCCGAAAAAATTTAGCCCTCGCCCTAGCTAAAAGCGCTGGAACGAGGGCACTAGAGACTATTTCAACGTCGGCGCTACATCAGCCCGATCGCATGAAGCGGCCCACGACCCATCAACATTTCTAGAATCAATGCCAAAAGACCAACCATAGCTACGCGCCCATTCCACACCTCAGCAGACGTGGTTAGCCCCCATTCCCAACTTTCTTGGGGATACATCTTCGTGCCTGCTTCGGGACGGATCACCTCTTCAAATGGGATGGCGGGGGAGTTGAGTGCTTCCACGACCATTTCTGCTAGATCATTGATAAAAATCGGGTGGGTGTTGAGAGCGGGAACTCGGTGGAAGCCTTTAATTCCGGCTTCTTCAGCGACTTCGCGATACTCCATATCGATTTCTTGCAGTGTCTCAATGTGTTCTGAGACAAAGCTGATGGGCACGACGACTAAATCTTCTATGCCCTGGGCTGCGAGTTCTTCGATCGCTTCCTCTGTATAGGGTTGCAGCCACTCGACGGGGCCGACTCGACTCTGGTAGGCCAAGGTGTGAGCATTGGGACGGTTTAGTGTCTGCATAATCAGAGCAGTGCACTGTTCGATCTCTTTTTGGTAGGGGTCGCCTGCTTCTTCGACGTAGCTTACGGGCACGCCGTGGGCACTGAAGAAAATGTGTGCGCGATCGGGGTGGGGCAGTTGATCTAACTCTTGGGCAATCAGGTTAGCCATCGCTTGCAGGTAGCCAGGACGATCGTACCAGGAGGGAATCAGGGTGTACTCAGTATTTTGGAGCACGGGATCTTTCTGCCACAGGTCTTCGAGGAGGCGAAAGCTAGAACCACTGGTGCTGATAGAGAACTGAGGATAGAGGGGCAAAATGACCACACGCTCAATGCCGTCTCGCTTAATCAGGGCGATCGCTTCTTCGGTGAAGGGATGCCAGTAGCGCATTCCAATATATACGCTGACATCTTGCCCGTGGTGCTGCAACTGCTCACGCAGAGCTTGGGCCTGTTCTTCGGTGATCCGCTTTAGCGGAGAGCCGCCGCCGATTTGCTTGTAATTGTTTTGGGATTTTTGGGCGCGGGAGGTCGAAATCAGCCACGCGAGAGGGCTTTGTAGCCACGGGAAAGGCAACCGGATGATTTCTGGGTCAGAAAACAAGTTATACAGAAAAGGACGGACATCCTCTAAGCGATCCGGCCCTCCCAAGTTGAGCAATAGAACCCCTACTCGACCCATAGCGATAAAATCCCTTCAGTTCTCAGCTTTGTTACTGATTTTAACAATAAAATCTTCAGGAGCTTGAAGAAAACTTAACGAATCCATTCAAAAGAACTATCTTTGGTCACGAACTCGATACAAATTTCCAGCATGATTGAGAATTTGTTGCAATTATACGGCAGTGCGCTAGGAGGAGTGCAAGCTGGTAACATCAACAAACATTAAGAAGTCTCAGGTTATTGCGTGATGAGTGTGGATTCTGAAGCGCTTTATGGGGCGATCGATGGGGCGATCGCCCAGATCAATCAGCGGCTCAAAATTGCCAGGTTGGGTGTGCAGCTTGAGCGTCGCAGCACTAAATTAAATCTTCGGGCTACTTTGCCGCCGCGTCCAGACAGTTCGCGTGTCCGCCCTTATCAGCAGCGTCTCAGTTTGGGGCTTCCTGCCACAAAAGCCGGCCTCAAGCAAGCAGAACAGGAGGCAAAAGTGATCGCGGCGCAACTGATCCAAAATGCCTTCGACTGGAAGGATTACCAAGTTTTTGCCGGGGGCAAACGCCTGTGCCAGATGAATTTAACCGAGCAGCTTGCCGCATTTGAGCAGTTCTTTTTTGAGCAGCCCGATCGACTCAGCAGTCCATCTTCTGCCAAAACAACCTGGACTGCGGCCTACGCCCCCTACCTTAAGAAGTTGGCCACGATCGCCGCTAGCAATGCCCAATTGACGATCGCCGAGGCGATTTATAAGACGGTGCAGTCTCAGGGGGTCAATTCGCGCAGTCGGCAGGTGTGCTGTACGGCGCTGAGTGCGCTGGCTAAATTTCTGAATTTGGAGTTGCCTACAGAATTGAAGCACCTTTGGGGAGGGTATGGCGATCGTCAGATGCAGATTCGTCAGTTGCCGACGGATGAGGAAATTTTGGCAACCTGGGAGAAAATCCCTAACCCTGCTTGGCAGTTTGTCTACGGCATCATGGCGACCTATGGGTTGAGAAACCACGAGGTTTTTTTCTGCGACTATTCTACGTTGAGCCAAAATGAAACCAGGGTGCAGGTGTTGCCGACTACCAAAACTGGAACCCATGAGGTGTGGGCGTTTTACCCAGAATGGATTGAAGAATTTGACCTGAAAAATATTTGCCTACCCGAAATCGAGACTGATTTGACGAAGACGACTTTGCAGACGATCGGGCAGCGTGTCACCGCTCAGTTTCGCCGTTACGAAGTGCCATTTTCTCCCTACGATCTGCGCCATGCGTGGGCTGTCAGGACGATTCATTTTGGGCTGCCAGACACCGTGGCCGCCCGAATGATGGGCCACTCGGTCTCAGTCCACACGCGCACCTACCACCAGTGGATTTCTCGCCGCGATCAGCAACAGGCTGTAGAAGCGGCGTTGCAGCGAAATGGAGTGGTTGCGCCGAGGAAAGGCGAGGGATGATCTCTGGTTGACTGACCAATCTTTCCCCTCATCCCTCAATCCCTTCTCCCCTGGTGGGAGAAGGGAAGCCGGAATAAATCCAGATTTAAAAGCCCCTCGCCCAGAGCGGGCGAGGGGTTGGGGTGAGGGGCTTTTAAGTTTTGTCAGCCAACCAGGGGATGATCTAATCTATTGACCGATTTCGAGGTTTAGTTTCTCTGTCGATCGCTATTATTTGCCCTTTCCCCCTTCCTCAATATGGCTACTATTTTTCGCGATCTCAGTTATCAATATCAGTGGTTATACGATGGTATTTCTCGTGTCACAGCTTTGGCGGTGGGCGGTGAGCGTCGGTTTCGGCAATTGGCGTTGCAGGGGCTAGAGGTTGTGCCTGATACAAAAGTGCTGGATCTATGCTGTGGGAGTGGTCAAACGACGCAATTTTTGGTAGCCCGATCGCACCATGTGACTGGATTGGACGCTTCACCTCTTTCGATTCGTCGTGCTCAAAAAAATGTTCCGCAAGCTGATTATATTGAAGCGTTTGCGGAGAAAATTCCACTGCCCGATCGTCAATTTGACTTGGTACATACCAGTGTGGCAATGCATGAAATGGAGCCTCAACAGTTAAGGCAGATTTTGCAAGAAGTTTATCGAGTTTTGCAGCCGGGGGGATATTTTGCAATGGTTGATTTTCATCAGCCTACCAATCCGATTTTTGTACCCGGACTGGCACTGTTTTTTTGGTTGTTTGAGACAGAAACTGCCTGGCAACTGATTCAAACTGATTTGGTGGAACTGTTGAGTGAGATTGGTTTTCGGGTCAGCGATCGTACCCTTTATGTTGGAGGTAGTCTTCAAGTAATTCAAGCCCAAAAACCATTTTAGTTCTCAAAATATAATACGGCAGGAACGAATTCCTACCGTATTTGTTTAGCTTAAGGTGTTAGCAGAAAAGCCGAAGCTTTTCGTAATAGAGGGTTAGAGATAACCTAACTAATCGCTTGGGTTCGAGTGAAGTTAGCGACTTCGTTTTGTTCATATCAAGTAATGTACATGCTTTTACTAGATGATCTGATCTATCTACAGAAAGGCTGTCTCCTCACCCTTCAGAAAGATTGTCTCAGAGAGACTGTAGAGAGATTTTGTAGAGAGATTTTGTAGAGAGATTTTTGGGAGGGACTGAGAAAAAGATGCTGCTGGCAAAATTCTGAGTTTTACAGACTGTCTTTTGACAACTCCGATCGCTGTTTGCATCATCAAAGAACTGCCATAGCCAACTTTCAGCAGCAAGTAATGATAGACCTGTTTTTGGTCATGACTTTGGGGTTTTTGGGCAGTTTTGGTCACTGTGTCGGCATGTGTGGCCCGCTCACCATCGCGTTCTCCCTTTCGGTAAAAGATCCGCTGACAAAAGATGACCCTGGGTGGCGACGATCGCTGATCTTTCACCTACTGCTCAATGTGGGGCGCATTCTCAGCTACGTTCTCGTCGGCGCAGGCATTGGGGCGATCGGTTCTGTTTTGCTGGCAGGGGGGCAACTGGCTGGCATTGAGAGCGATTTGCGGCGAGGTTTGGCAGTGCTAACAGGGGTACTGTTGATCTGGATGGGGCTGACCCAAATCAACCCCAAGGGCTTTGCCAAATTGCCCTTTCTTCATCCCTTGAGGCAGGTAAACCTGCACCAAAAACTCAGCACCGGAATGATCAAACTCGCGCTCCATTCTCGTCCATGGACACCCTTGCTGCTCGGCTTAATGTGGGGGCTGATTCCCTGTGGGTTTTTGTATACTGCCCAACTCAAAGCTGCTGAAACTGGGAGTCTCTGGCAAGGGAGCCAAACGATGCTGTCCTTTGGGCTAGGCACTGTGCCTTCTATGCTGGGCGTTGGCATGTCTGCTTCGTTGTTGAGTGCCGATCGGCGCAGTCAACTGTTTCGCCTGGGGGGGTGGGTGACGCTGACGATCGGACTGCTGACTTTGCTGCGATCGAGCCACATGCAAGACTACACGGGTCATGGGGCGCTGTTGTTTTTGATGTTGGCGTTGGTGGCTCGTCCGATCAGTCGGCTCTGGGCGCTCCGTTAAAATATCGTCGCGCTCTGGGGGTTGGCTCGTTTATTTGCGCCGCTACCCACACTCTGCATATGGTGCAGCATGGTTTTGATTGGAACTTGGACGCGATCGCCTTCATGCTCCCCGAACAGCAAATCGCTCTCTGGGCAGGAGTAGGAGCACTGGCTTTGATGTTGCCTGCTGCTCTAACAAGCTTTGATTGGATGGTCAATGCCCTGGGGGCAGTTTGGCGACGCATTCATTTACTCAACATTCCTGCGCTGATTTTGGCGGTCGGTCATGCACTGTGGCTAGGTTCTCATTATTTTGGGTCGCTAGAAGCATCGGCTCCTCGTTGGGTGTTTGCAGGGCTGTTGACAAGCGGGACGATCGCCGTTCTGCTGATTCGCCTGCGCTGGGTTTGGTCAATCTTCTCAATGGAGAAATATTATGCGCCTGTGCTCAAAACTGTGCTCAAAACTAAAGTTGATTAGCATTCTGGTTCCCTTTTGGGTTCTGGCTCCGGTGGGGGCGCACGAAATCGAAATCTCTGGCAATGTGGCCGCCATGTTTCATATTGAGCCAAACCACAATCCTAAGGTGGGCGTTCCTTCTAAGACGTGGTTTGCCCTGACTCGTCGGGGTGGGCAGATTATTCCCCTCAGTCAGTGCAACTGCCAGTTAGCTGTCTACTCTCTTCCTCAAAAAAGCAAAACACCACTCCTCAAGCCCTCGCTCAGTTCCCTCAATGTAGAACGATATCGAGGTGTGCCGGGCGCAACAATTACCTTTCCTCAGGCGGGGCGTTACCAGTTGACTTTAACGGGCACACCCAAGTCAGGGGCAAACTTTCAGCCCTTTAGCTTGTCGTATCAGGTGACGGTTGTAAGGTGAGGATTGAGGGGTGATTCTGCGATTCTCTGGGTGATAGCGATCGCCCAACCTACGCCCAACCTACGCCGAGGTCTACTATGTGGTGTACTCTGCGTTAATTTTTACGTAGTCGTAGCTGAGATCGCAGCCCCAGGCTTTGCCGCTTCCTGACCCGTGGCCGATGCTCACTGAGAGCAAAACGGTGTCTGCTTGCAGGTAAGCCCCGGCGGCGGCTTGCTTGAGATAGTTGCTGGCAGAAGATCGATCGAACTCCTGGGGTTGACCATTTTGCATCATCAAAAAGTCGCCCAGCTTGATTTGCAGATCGCTCTGCTCAAACGGCACGCCTGCCCGACCTGCTGCCGCCGAAATTCTGCCCCAATTTGGGTCGCGCCCAAAAATTGCCGCTTTGACCAGCGAAGAACCCGCGATCGTCTTGGCTACCTGGCAGGCTGAAACTTCATCGATCGCCCCCGAAACCTGCACCTCAATCAGGCAGGTTGCGCCTTCTCCATCACGAGCGATCGCCTTTGCAAGATAAATACACACTTCCGTCAGCATGGCTTCTAGCTTTTCGGCATCGGCTCCCATTTCGGTGATTGCGGGTGTGCGAGACTGCCCATTCGCCAGGGCAATTAGCGTGTCGTTGGTGCTGGTGTCGCCATCCACTGTGATCTGGTTGAAGCTGCGATCGGCTGCCCGACTGAGCATCTGTTGCCAAAGCTGAGGAGACACAGCCGCGTCGCAGGTGACAAACGACAGCATCGTTGCCATGTTGGGGTGAATCATCCCCGATCCTTTGGCGATGCCGCCGATCCGGACGGGACGATCGCCAATCATTGTCTCTAGGGCGATCGTCTTGGGCACTAGGTCTGTGGTCATAATCGCCTGAGCAGTTGCATCAGAACCCGTTTCACTCAACGTCTCCACGAGTTGAGGGATGCTCGATCGAATCCGGTCGATTTTGATGCGCTGCCCGATTACCCCTGTCGAGGCTAAAAGAACGAGATCGGAAGAAATATTCAACGCTTGAGCGATCATTTGGGCAGATTCTAGGGCATCAATCATGCCTTGGGAACCTGTGGCGGCGTTTGCCTGTCCTGCGTTGCAGAGAATTGCACGAGCGCTCGATTTTTCCTGGAGGCGTTCGCGGCAATAGTCTACTACGGGCGCTCTCGTCTGGCTGGTCGTGAAGACCCCAGCGGCGATCGCATCTACGTCTGACACAATTAATGCTAGATCTGGCAACCCTGAGGGCTTGAGTCCGGCGGTGATGCCCGTCGATCGATATCCCTTGGGTGCGGTGATTCCGCCCGAAATCTGCTGCCACTCTGCCATGATCTCTACTTCTCCCTGCGATCGACGTATGAGAGGGGATTATATCAAGTCATCGGAGTGACGAATAGTAGAGGAATCGGGGGCAGATAAGAAAAAAGGGAGGGCTGCATCTCGCAACTCCCCCTGTCATCAGGGTGCATCTACTAACCACAGTATGCCACTTCTGGGGTGGAGGGTGAAGCCCCCCATCTGATTCTTCGCTAAAACTACATAAAACTTTTGCCAGAATTTTATAGAATTTCCCCAAGTTAAGTGATTCTTCGGTAGAGGATGGGGGCGAGAATTAGCCGTTTTCTTGGCAGATTGAGATACCCGCCTCGATCGCCACTCATCCAAAGTCCATCAAATGTAGGGCAACCCCTTATCCACTCAGCCGTTCAGCTTTTTTGCCAACAATTGATTCGTCACTTTAGGGTCTGCCCGTCCGCCTGTTTGCTTCATAACTTGGCCGACAAAAAAGCCCAACAGTTTCGTTTTGCCGCCGCGATAGGATGCCAATTCTTTGGGGTTGGCAGCGATGACAGCCTCGATCGCCGCTTCGATCGCTCCCGTATCCGAAATTTGTACCAGCCCTTCGCGCTCGACGATCGCCTTGGGTGAGCCGCCTTGGGTGAGTAGTTCTGGCAGAATATCTTTGCCGATTTTGTTGCTGATCGTGTTGGCATCGACGAGGGTGGTCAATTCGGCTAGCGCTTCGGGGGTGAGGGGTAGCTCTTTGAGGGTTTTCTTCTCATTGTTCAGGTAGCCACTAATGTCTCCCATCAGCCAGTTTGCTGCCTGTTTGGGGTTGGCTTTGGCAGCAACGGCGGACTCAAAAAATGTGGCCATGTCGCGATCGTCCGTTAGCACTCGCGCATCATAAGCAGACAGACCAAAGCCTTCTTCGTAGCGATGGCGCTTTTGGTGGGGCAGTTCGGGCAATTCGCTGCGCCAGCGATCTAGCTGATCGGGTGTAACTTCGATCGGCCCTAAATCTGGCTCCGGGAAATAGCGATAATCACTAGAGCCTTCTTTGATTCTCATGCTGATGGTGCGCTGTGATCCTTCTTCCCACAGCCGTGTTTCTTGAACGATTTTCTCTCCGGTGGCGATCGCTTGAATTTGCCGTTCAATTTCGTATTCGATCGCCCGTTGAATGGCGTTGAAGGAATTCATGTTTTGATCTCAACCTTCGTGCCAAATTTCTCTTGCCCCACGGGACGCACTGAAATATTCACATCGCAGCGCAGTGAGCCTTCTTGCATGTTGCCATCGCTTACCCCCAGATAGCGCATGATCCGTCGCAGTTCTTGGGCATACTCGGCGGCTTCTTGCCCCGATCGCAGATCTGGTTCTGAGACAATCTCCACCAGAGGAACTCCAGCCCGGTTATAGTCCACTAGAGAATAGGTGGAACCTGCCAGCCGATCGCTGCCTCCATGCACCAATTTGCCAGCATCTTCTTCCATGTGTAGGCGTGTGATGCCAATTTGCTTGCGAACCGGGCTTCCTTGCGCGTCGGGTAGTTCGATCTCTAGCCAGCCGTGTTCTGCGATCGGCAAGTCAAACTGCGAAATTTGGTAATTTTTGGGCAGGTCAGGGTAGAAATATTGCTTGCGATCGAACTTACTATAAGGTGCAATCTGACAATTGAGCGCCAGCCCTGCCTTGACGGCATATTCTAATACTTTCTGATTGAGCACTGGCAAGACCCCTGGCATTCCCATGCAGATTGGGTCGATGTGGGTGTTGGGGTCGGTCGTAAACTTGGCAGAACTATCGGAGAAAATCTTTGTTTCGGTACTCAACTGACAATGAGTTTCGAGACCGATAATTGCTTCGTACTCAGTTTTAGCCGGGGCAGCGGTGGTCATAAGTTCCCTTTCGTGTCGTGAAAGCTTGATTTATTGTAGCTTTTTGAGGGATGAAGGATGGGCAGGGCTGGTAAGTGAGGGCGAGGAAGGAATTGTAGAAGATTTGATTTGATGATAAATTCAGTGCGCTGTCTATTGATATCAGCCCAATCGTCTGCTTCATAATTTTTCAGCAACGCCCGCTAAGACTTGACAAATTCCACCCAAAGGTTGGGGATCTTTGCTTCCCCTGCGTCCTACACTGCAATGTCTTATAAATTGACTCGTCGCCCCATCAAAAATTCTGCTTAAAATTCTGCTTAAGATACTCTTCAAGCTTGTGACTCAAGGCTTTAATAGAATCATCCCTTTACCTGACTCCCATGGGGATTGAGGAAGACCCTAATGCTTGTTTGCCCTCAGTGCCAGTTTGAAAACCCAACCGCGAATAAGTTTTGCCAAGAGTGTGGCACTTCTTTGACTGAAAAAGCGTGTCCTAGCTGCGGGACGATCGTGCCCCTAAGCGCCCAGCAATGCCAGAATTGCGGAACCTTCACTGGCACAGTGTGGTGGGCAGTCATCTCAGGAGCGATCGACCTGCCGCTTTTTCCTTATATTGATGCTCAGCAACGCTACCAATTGCTTGAAGCTTCTTCCGATGACCTGCCGATCGAGGCTAAAGTGCTCGATTTGCAACCGCTCCAAGTTTCGCCGCTCGCAGCGCTTATCCACTCAACTCTAGGATCGAGCACCCAGACAGAACCACGCGAGACAGATACCTCCCCTGATTGGGATGCAGACGCTCTTGAGTTGGTACAAATTCCCGTTCAGGTTCAGCTTTACTTGAGTCTGCGATCGCAAATTCATCAGACCATCCCCAGCGTTCATGATGCTTGGAAACAGGGCAACCAGGAGATTTTGCTGCTCGAAGACCGCTCCTCGCTGATGCCGCTGGTGCAATATCTCAAAGCTCGGCCCTCTGTGCCTATGCTGCAAATTCTGCACTGGTTCTATGAAATGGCAGAAATTTGGGACGCGCTCAAACCATTACAGTGTCACCAGAGTTTGCTAGAACTGCAAAACCTGCGCCTAGATGAAGATCACACTCTTTGCTTACAACGTCTGTATGAGTCAAAGTCTACCCTCAGTCTGCAAGATTTGGGAGCGATTTGGCAGGCTTTACTCGCTCAACTGTCTCAAACTCAGTCGGCTGCGCTGCACTTGCTGTTAGCCGATTTGCAAAATGGTCAGATTACCCTCACTGACGAGCTACGATCGCGCCTCGAAACGATTGCCCGCGACTTTCAGGCTAGCCTCACCCAAACTGAAACGATGCCCGATTCGCATGGCTGCGCCGACCTGCTCACCGATGAAGCTGAAGACTGGGACGCGACCGAAGTTGTAACCCTGCCTCCCGATCTGGAGGACGAAGATACTGACGATATGCCGACGATCGTCCTGCCCATGCAGCTCTTTAGCCTAGATGACGCAGGGCGAACGGATATCGGTCGCCAACGAGATCACAACGAAGATTCTTTCTGCATCAACACCCAGGTGACGAAACATCAGCTTTCATCGGGTAAGACAGTCCAGGCGCGAGGGCTATATGTGCTCTGCGATGGCATGGGCGGTCATGCGAGTGGAGAAGTGGCAAGTCAGCTAGCTGTCGATACGCTCAAGAGCTACTTTCAAGCCTACTGGGAGGGAAATTCTAATGCTGGTTTGCCGCCCAAAACTGTGATTCAGGAAGCCGTTCTGTTAGCAAACAAAGCTATTTTTGATGTCAACCAGCAGAACGCCCGATCGGGCAGCGGCCGCATGGGAACCACCCTGGTGATGGTATTGCTCTACGACACAGAAATTGCCGTCGCCCATGTGGGAGACAGTCGCCTCTACCGCTACACGCGCAAACGAGGACTGGAACAAATTACGATCGATCACGAAGTCGGGCAGCGAGAAATTCAGCGCGGTGTAGAGCCAGAAATTGCCTACGGTCGCCCTGATGCCTACCAACTCACCCAAGCTTTGGGCCCACGAGACGAATATTTTGTCAGCCCCGATATTCAATTTCTTGAACTCAACGAAGATGCACTGCTTGTCTTAGCATCCGACGGCTTGACGGATAATGACTTGCTCAAAACCCATCAACAGAGCCATCTTGATCCACTCATTAGTTCGCAGTCTAGTCTAGAACAGGGAGCCAGCCAACTGATTGAACTGGGCAATCAATACAACGGCCATGACAACATCACGGTCATCGTGATTCGAGCGAAAGTTCGGCCTAATTTAGATCAGTTGCGGTAGTCGCCCCTCAAAATTTTTTGGTTACAGACTATCTAAGGTATCGATCCCTCTGCCAGAGGGCGGCAACACCTGCGAGAGATGCTTGAAGGGATGCTCGATGGCTATGAGCTTTTCGGCCTCTTGGCGGTTGAGCGGCTTCGAGAACAGATAACCCTGGGCATATTCGCACTTCAGGGCCTTGAGTTGGGCGAGTTGCTTAGTCGTTTCGACCCCTTCTGCTACGACATCCATGCCCAAGTTCCAGGCTAGGGTGATAATGGTTCGCACCAGTTCCAGCTTTTCGCCATCGACATCCACACGGCTGATGAACGATCGATCGACCTTGAGCAAATCCATCGGGAAGCGATAGAGATAGCCCAGCGACGAATAGCCCGTGCCAAAGTCATCCACCGATAGCTGAATGCCCATAGCCTTGAGTTGCAGCAGCATATCCATTGCTGATTCGGTGTTTTCCATGATTGCGCTCTCAGTGATCTCTAACTTGAGGCTATGGGTGGTTAGGCCGGTTTCCACTAGGGTTTGGCGAATTTGACCAATCAAGCTCGGCTGAGAAAATTGGCGGCTTGACAGGTTGACGCTGATGCAGAGGGGCGAGTCGGACGGGAAGCGATCTTGCCAGCTTTTCATTTGGCGGCAGGCTTCTCGGAGCACCCACTGCCCGATCGGGGCAATCAATCCGGTTTCTTCGGCGATCGGGATGAATTTGATCGGTGAAACCAGTCCCTGTTCAGGGTGCTGCCAGCGAATCAGCGCCTCGAACCCGACAATTTTGCCCGTGGACAGGGCCACGATCGGCTGATAGTGCAGCAGAAATTCTTGTCGCTCGACGGCTCGCCGCAGGTCGTTTTCGAGTTGCAGCAGGTTGACGAGGTGCGTGTGCATGTCGGTATCAAAAATTTCGTGGCAGGCTTTCCCAGAGCCTTTGGCTCGATACATGGCGATGTCTGCCCCCCGGAGCAAGTCTTCGGGACGATCGAAGGCAGTGGTGCTCATGGTGATGCCAATGCTGGCCGAGGTGAACACTTCGTGACCGTTGAGATTGAAGGGGGTTGAAAGTGCCTGGTGAACCCGCTCTGCGATTTTGGTGACATCGGTGACATCGTGGATACAATCGAGCAAAATCGTAAATTCGTCACCGCCTAAGCGAGAAACTGTATCTTGAATTTCACACAGGATTCTAAACGACGGGCGATCGCCACCAGCAACTGATCGCCTACCATGTGCCCTAGACTGTCGTTAATCACTTTGAAGCGATCAAGATCCAAAAACAGAAGGGCAAATTGTAGGTCGGGGTTTTGCTTGCTGCGCTCGACGGTTTGAGACAGTCGCTCCATAAATAGCAGGCGGTTGGGCAACCCGGTCAGCGAGTCATGGAAGGCATTGCGCCGCAGTTGTTCTTCGACTTGCTTGCGTTCTGTTACTTCGCGCATGACGGAGACAAAGTGAGTGACTTTGCCCTGTTCGTCGCGGATCGGCACGGTGTTGAGATCAACCCAAAACTGGGTCTCGTCTTTGCGGTAGAGAATGAGTTCGGCTTTGACGGCTTCGAGGTTGAGTAGGGCGGTGCGGATGCGATCGATCTCCGTTTGGGAGGTGGCATCTCCGAGTAGCAGTTGCGCTGATTTGCCCATCACTTCGGCGGAGTTGTAGCCTGTGACTCGTAGAAAGGCATCGTTAATGTAGATAATTCTCAGGCTGAGAGGGTCTGCTGTGGGTTCGGCTTGTGAAATCATGACGATTTCATTTGCATTCACAACCACCGATTCTAGTAAGCGCAGATATTCTTCTAGCCATTTGCGTTCGGTAATATCTTTGACGGTAATCAGCGTTCCGGTGGGTTCTCCATTGCCGTTGCAGATGAGTGTCACATTGACTTCTGCCCAAAACTTTCTGCCGTCTTCGCGCTTGAGTTGCCCTTCTTTCCAGCCGTAAAAGTGCTGTCGTTCTTGGGTCGAGTTCCCTGGGTGAAATTGCAGCCAGCCCTCGATGGCGCTAAAGAATTGGTCGGCTGACTTGCCAACCATCTCAGACACCGAGCAGCCGACTAGCTTTGCCATGCGAGAGTTTACATGCAATACGCAGTCTTGTAAGTCGGTAATGACGACACCATCATTCAGATTTTCGACTACTGTTCTCAACAGCCAGTCTGACTCTTTGAGGGGTTGAAGGTTGGTGGGTACAGCGCTGGTATGGCTGAGTGCCAGGGTTGGCTCTTTATTTTCTGCTTCCAGCGGCCGAGGAGAAAGACTCGTCATGCCTATCGTTTACCTTGCGTGCGTTACTGAATGACAACTTTGGGAGGGGTCGTCGATTCAGTTTTCCCAAAGTTGTCGATAAAAGTGAACAGAAAAACTTTTTAGAAATGGAAAACTTTTTAGAGCGGGGGGAGGAGGGATGAAAATCAGGAGCTATGAATTTTGGGTTGAGTGTCTCAACTCTTTGCTGATGTTGATCCAAAGGTGGGGGATCTGGCTGATGTCAGCCTGCTATTCAGCAGTGCCCAATCGGTTTTTCATCTTTGCTCCCGCCTCCCTGATTTTATTTTCCTAGCTGCGACCAAACGCGAGTTGGCAGTCCCCACACGTAGATAAAGCCTTCTGCGGCTTTGTGGTCAAACTTGTCGTCTGCGCCGTAGGTTGCTAGATCGGGGGTGTAGAGGGAACTGGCGGACTGGCGGCCGACGATCGTGGCGTTTCCTTTGAGGAACTTGACGCGCACGGTTCCGGTGACGCGCTCCTGGGTTTGCAGTACGAAGGCATCTAATGCGCCTTTGAGGGGGCTATACCAGAGACCGTTGTAGATCATTTGGGAGTAGGTTTCTTCGATGCCGCGTTTGTAGTGGGTGACATCGGCGGTGAGGGTGAGGCTTTCTAGGTCGCGGTGGGCGGCGATCAAAACGAGTAGGGCGGGGGCTTCGTAGATCTCCCGTGATTTGATGCCGACGAGGCGGTTTTCGACCATATCGATGCGCCCGACTCCGTGGTTTCCGGCGATGGTGTTGAGTTGGGTGATTAGCTCGATCGGGCTGAGGGCTTGACCGTTTAGACTGACTGGCAGACCTCGATGGAAGCCAATTTCGACGTATTCTGGCTCGTTGGGGGTGTCGGCGATCGCCTGGGTCATCAAGTAGACTTCTTCAAGCGGCTCGGTGTAAGGGTCTTCGAGGGGGCCGGCTTCGATGCTGCGTCCGAGTAAGTTGCGATCGATGCTGTAGGGCGATTTTTTCTTGACGGGGGAGGCGATGCCGTAGCGTTCTCCGTAGGCGATGGTTTCTTCGCGGCTCATGCCCCATTCTCTGGCGGGGGCGAGCACCTTGAGGTTGGGGTTGAGGGCGGCGATCGAGACATCAAATCTGACTTGATCGTTGCCTTTGCCTGTGCAGCCGTGGGCGACGGCATCGGCTCCATATTCTGCGGCGGCCTCTACTAGCAGCTTGGCAATTAGGGGGCGGGCCAGCGCCGTAGAAAGGGGATAGCGGTTTTCGTAGAGGGCGTTGGCTTGAATGGCGGGGAAGGCATAGTCTTTGACGAAGCTCTGAGTTGCGTCGGCGATCAGAGATTGACTGGCTCCAGAGGTGAGTGCTTTTTCGCGAATGGGCTCTAATTCATCTCCTTGACCCAAATCGGCTGCTAATGTGATCACCTCCTGAACGCCCCATTCATTTTTGAGGTAGGGAATACAGACGGACGTATCAACCCCACCCGAATAAGCCAGTACGACCTTGTTAGCACGACCCATGAGTTTATCCATATTGTGTAGAACAACAAGTTTACAATTATGCAGCGAATCTTTTTGCTAGATGTTCGGAGATGCACAGAAATTCTGAAGGGCGGAGCAAAGGGGTTTGCTTTTGCGTCTGCTAGTGGTTGGGGAAGCAATGAGGGATGAGGGGGTTTGCGTGTTTTTTAGCGTTGTGATTCCGACTTATAATCGTCGCCCAATTTTGGAGAAGTGTTTGCGGGCGCTAGGGCATCAGCAGTCTAGTCCTCTTTTTTCGGGTTACGAGGTGGTGGTGGTGGATGATGGCTCGATCGATGGCACGGTGGCTTGGCTGCGGGGCGAGGCGTTTGCCCATGTGAAACTGTTTTGCCAGGATCATCAGGGTGCTTCTGCGGCCAGAAATTTGGGTGTTGAGCGGGCGATCGGCGATACGATCGTGTTTATTGATAGTGATTTGGTGGTTACTGATATTTTTCTCAAGTCCCACGCTGAGGCTTTGTTGCAGGGGCAAACAGAGTTAGGGAGTGATTCTCTTTTTACCTATGGACGGGTGATCAATACGGCGAATTTTGATGATCCAACTTCTGAGCCGTTTAAGGTGACGGATTTTTCGGCGGCGTATTTTGCTACGGGCAATGTGGCGATCGCTCGGCATTGGCTGATCAAAGCGGGACTTTTTGATGCGGGCTTTCAACTCTATGGTTGGGAAGATTTGGAGCTAGGCGTTCGGCTTAAGAAGCTGGGACTCAGGCTGATTAAATGTCCTGCTGCGGTGGGCTATCACTGGCATCCGGCGTTTTCTTTGGAGCAGATTCCTAGACTGATCGATATTGAGATTCAACGCGGTCGGATGGGGGTTTTGTTTTATCAAAAGCATCCCACTTGGGAGGTGAGAATGATGATTCAGATGACGTGGATTCATCGTCTGTTGTGGGGAGGGCTGACGATCGGGGGGCTGCTCAACGAACGTACCATGGCTCCTCTTTTGCGCTGGCTGATCGCCCAAGGTAAACCCCAACTTGCCCTAGAAGTCGCTCGGATTTTTCTCAATTGGTACAACGTTAAAGGGGTTTATGCGGCCTATGGAGAAAGGGGAGGGATGAAGGGGGAGGGATGAAACAAGTCGTGATGTTGTTTTGCCCTCGCGATTTTGATGGATGGCTACTGGATGGTGTGCCAAAACTCTTGGGTTGACGATCGCTGTCTATTCTCAGAGGGCGATCGCGGCTGGAGTTTTAAGTGCATCTGCTCGGCTGCTGCTAACCCAGATAGGAAGGCGCTTTCGACGCGATCGCCGCCACACCAATCGCCGGCACAGATTAAAGGTGATTCTGTGTCGGCTGTTAGATATTTTTCTTTTGGGTGCTGGGTGGGAAAGGCGTATCGCCAACGGTGAACCTGGAGCAGGTCAGGAGGGGTGAGCCAGGGGAGAAACTGAGCGGCTCGGCTGAAAAGGTGCTGCCCGATCGGGTGTAGGTCGGTTGTTTCGAGGTGGCGATCGGCAAAGGCGGCGTTGCTTTGCACGACGAAGACGGGCTGCATGGCGGAAATTTGTTTTGTGCTATCGACTGCAACCCAACCTAGGTCAGCATCGTGGGGGCAGGCAATGGCTTGCCAGGGAATGGCATCTGGTAGGGGTAAGCAGACGGCGATCGCGGTAATGCAGGCAGAATATTGCACCGATCGCAGTTGGTCGAGAAAGCTGCGATCGGGGATGGATTCTAGAATGGTGACGGCTTGAGGTGCGGGGATTGCTACGATTACGGCTTCTGCGGTGAGACTCGCTGGAGTGTTCTCAATCTGAAGCTGCCAGTGACGATCGACCCCTTGAATAGTTTCTACGCGCTGGTTTTGCAGCAGAGTTAAACCCGTTGCCAGAAATTTTCCGATCGCGCTAAACCCAGTTGGCGATGCATAGCGCGGCGATCGGTGGGCGGGTTTGTGGAGATGCCCGTCTGGATCTAGCTCGTGAATGGTGTCCGTCCAGATTTGGAGAATTGAGCGATCGATCAGAGTTTGGGTAAAAGATTGGAAGCGATCGTCCTTGGGTTTGAGATAGCAGACTCCATGATCGGCGTGAGTGCCTTGCAATCGACGAGTCGCCAGCCGACCTCCCAATCCCCGTGATTTTTCGACTACAACAACGCTGTAACCTGCCTGGTGCAACTGCTGCGCGCACGTCAGACCTGCCATTCCTGCACCGACTACGGCAATCTCGAAGTGGGTCATTTGAAGAGATAGAAAGGGTTGAGAATTATGAAGAATGATAAAGCAATTCTCAAGGGAATGCGGACTGCATGGAGGGCGAAAAGCCTTGCACCTTCAGGATTGGGAATTCCTATGACCACAAAAGTTTTTACGTGGAACGCGATTCAGTTGCACGTAAAGCTTTGTGCGGAATCGGGTTCTGGCTGTCGGAGTACGTTAAGAGAAGTTCCGACTTCAGCCCTCATCCTTCACCGCTCATCCCTCCCTTTAGTAGAATGTGACTGATAGTAGAATGTGACTGACTGCCCAAATTTTGCAGCCAAATTTTGCACCGAGGAGCTTACGAGTGGACGAATTGCGAGCGGCACTGGAGTTAGCAACTGAGGACGAATTGCGAGACTTGACCGAAATTTTGTTTCGTCCCAAGTTTAACCCGTTGGATTATGTGAGTACGCCCGACCCGATCGAGGTGCAAAGTCAAAATCGAGAAGATTGGCTCAGGGCGATCGATGAACGGTTTCGCTTTTTGGCAGCCGATGGGATGACGGTATTGCGGGGGCGCACGGGTCAGGTGAGTTACCGTCAAGTGCTAATTCAGGTGTGCCGCTATTTGAAGTTGCCCTACGCTGGGGCGATGTCTACTACGGATCTCGAAGCAGAGGTGTTTTTGGGGTTGCTCGATCGGGCCTGGAAACAACTTCCCATTGCAGAAAAAAATGCGTTGACGAAGCGCGTTCAGAAGTCGATCGCTGAATCTAGTCTGGCGCAACAGTTGCCTTTGCCCTGGCAAACCGATCCGTTGAATTTGCTGCTGAAGGGGGGAGGCGCGATCGCCATCAGTTCTGTGGTGCGTCCGATGTTGTTGCAGCAGGTGGCGCGTCAGTTTGCCCTGCATTTTGCTAGACATCAGGCTGCCAAGGCGACGCTGGCTCAGGGTGGGTTGGCGGCGGCAACTCAGTTTCAAAATTATGTGGCGCTTCAGATGTCGAAGCATGGGATGGCCGCCAGCGCCGCGAGATATGGAGCCGTGCGGACGGTGTTCGCGTTTGCTGGGTCGGCTCTCTGGGCGTGGTTTTTGGCAGATTTGGGATGGAGAGCGATCGCCACCAACTATGGGCGTGTGATTCCGATTATTTTCGCGCTGGCACAGATTCGTTTGACTCGTACTGAATGTTTTGAGGCAGTTTGAGCAAATCCCTGAGATCCGTTCTTCAACTCCAACGGCATCCCGACCTCACCCTCCAACGGCACTGGAATATTATTCAGCTTGGGCTGCTGCTGTTGCCGTTTAGTGCCTTTTTGGGTGGGGTGATGATGCTCGTTCCGTCGTGTGTCGTTTGGCAACAAGACTATAAAACGCTGATTCGTCGCCCTGTGAATTGGGGTTTTGGGGCGTTGGGGGTGTGGATGCTGATTACGTCCTGCTTTGCGTTTAATCGCTACAACGCTTTTTTGGGGCTGTTTAATTTTCTGCCCTTTTTTCTAGTTTTTCAGCGCTGAGTTATGTGATCCAGTCGCCCCTTCAGTTGGGTCGTATCGCCTGGATTTTGGTGCTCACGTCGCTGCCAGTGTCGCTGATTGGGTTTGCTCAGCTATATCTGCACTGGGGTGGCAGTCCATCGTTGCTGTGGGGCTTGCTTGAGTGGACGATCGAGCCGTCTGGCAACCCGATCGGGCGGATGGCCTCTGTGTTTACCTATGCGACGGTTTTGGCTAGCTATCTGGTGGTGGTGTTTATTTTGGGTCTGGGTTTGTGGATCGAGGAAACGCAGTGTAGAAGCGATCCGGGGACGTATTATCTGTTGAGCACGATCGTTCTTTTGGATGCCGCCGCGCTGATTTTGACAAATTCTCGAAATGCCTGGGCGATCGCGGTGCTGGCGTGTTTGGCGTTTGCGCTCTACCAGGGCTGGCGGCGTGTGGTCGGGGTGGTGACGACGATCGCGGGCGTGGTTTTGGCGGCTGCCTTTGCGCCGCCGCCCTTGGCGAATGGGCTGCGGGCGATCGTTCCGGCTTTCTTTTGGGCGAGGTTAAATGATCAGATGTTTCGCGATCGTCCCTATGCTCAACTGCGATCGACCCAGTGGAATTTTGCCTGGTCACTGACTGAGCAGCGTCCGCTGACGGGGTGGGGCTTGCGAAACTTTACTCAACTTTATGAAGCCAAGATGCAATATTGGGTGGGGCATCCCCACAATTTGTTTTTGATGATGTCGGCTGAGACGGGGATTTGGCGGCGTTGGTGCTGTTTGGGCTGGTGGGGTGGGTGCTGGCTCAAGCGATCAGAGGACTGGTGCAAAATTGGCAGGGCGAATCGCGCTTGATGGTGTTTACGTTTCTCGCTGCCTTCTCTGCTTGTACGCTGTTCAGCTTATTTGACATCACGCTGTTTGATGCTCGCGTCAATACGATGGGCTGGGTCTTGCTGGCTGCGATTTGTGGGCTGGTCAATCAGCAGCCAGGAATAGCGCCAAAAAATAGGCGTTGCTGAAGGGTAGGATTATCCCGCCTTTCAGCAACGTCAAAAAATAAACCTTCACGAACACTTGCCGAGATGATCCGTCTTAGCTTCCCAACTTTTGGATCATCGCCAGTTAAGATTTTGCAGACTCATCTCAGAAGTCGAGGATCTTGATTGACTGACTCTTGCGGAAGTCAATGAGGGTGACAAGATTTGCGATCGCTTAGGAGTTGAAACTCAAACGAGTTCTCAACTGACTATTTGCCCATTTGTGCGGCCACTTCTGCTGCAAAGTCAGTTTCTTCTTTTTCAATGCCTTCGCCCAGCACAAAGCGCACGAAGCGACGCACTTGAATGTTCTCGCCTAGCTGCGCCACGGTTTGCTTGACCAATTCATCGACGGTGATGTTTTGATCGCGAATGTAGGGCTGGTCGAGCAGACACATTTCCTTGAGACGCTTGTCGATGCGACCCTGGACAATTTTTTCCTTGAGGTCTTCTTTTTTGCCGCTCAGGTCGTCTTTGCCCATCTCGATCGCTTTCTCTTTGGCTACGATCTCTTCAGGAATGTCGCTCACCTTCACATACTCGACGTTGGGGCAAGCAGCAACCTGCATAGCCACATTTCGCACCAATTGCTGGAAGGCTTCGTTGCGGGCTACAAAGTCTGTTTGGCAGTTTACTTCGACCAAAACGCCAATTCGCCCACCCGTATGAATGTAGCTGTCAACTAATCCTTCGGCGGTCACTTTGCCTTCTTTTTTGCCTGCGGAGGTGATGCCCTTTTGTCGCAGCCACTCGGAGGCTTTTTCGAGATCGCCATCGTTTTCTTTGAGGGCTTTTTTGCAGTCCATCATGCCTGCGCCCGTTTTTTGCCGGAGTTCACCGACCATTTTTGCCGAAATTTCCGCCATTTTCCTTTCCCTGGTTGAGTTTTGATTGAGTTAGGAGATTCGGCATCACGCCTACCTGGGGGATGGGCGATCGTGCAAGACCGCCCATCCCCCATCCCTGAGAATCTATTCTGGGCTTGCTTCTTCGTCTGCGGGGTAGTTGTCACCCTCGTCTTCGTAATCGTATTCGTCTTCTGCGCCGTCGTAGTCGTATTCTTCTTCCGCCTCTAGTTGCCCGTGGCGACCTTCGTAGATCGCATCTGCTAGCCGACCCACTATTAGCTTAATCGACCGGATGGCATCATCGTTCGCTGGGATGGGAATATCGACGACATCGGGATCGCAGTTGGTGTCAAGCAGGGAGACGATCGGAATACTCAGCTTGGTGCATTCTTGAACGGCGTTGTATTCGCGACGCTGATCGACAATCAGAACGATATCTGGCACTTTTCGCATTTGTTTGATGCCGCCCAGATATTTCTGAAGTTTTTCTAGTTCGCGCCGCAGCACAGCCGCTTCTTTTTTGGGCAGCAGATCTAATCCGCCTGTTTCTTCGCGGCGCTCTAAGTCTTTGAGACGATCGACGCGGGTTTTGATAGTTGCCCAGTTGGTCAACATGCCGCCGAGCCAGCGCTGGTTGACGTAGTAGGCTCCGCAGCGAGAGGCTTCTTGGGCCACAATGCCGGCTGCTTGGCGCTTTGTGCCGATGAACAAGAATTTTTTGCCTTGCTCAGAGGCGGTGCGGACGTAGTTGTAAGCGCTATCCATCAATTGGGCGGTTTGCACCAGGTCGATGATGTGTACGCCGTTGCGCGATGTGTAGATGTAGGGGTCCATCTTAGGATTCCATCTTCGGGTCTGATGCCCAAAGTGAACTCCAGACTCAAGCATTTGAGCCAATGAAACAACTGGCATTCGATTTAACTCCTGTTTCGGGTTAATCCTCCATCCAGAAGTAGTGAGGGATGAGGGATGAAGGATGAGGGATGAAAGGAATTGTGGTTGATCCTGACTTCCTGATCTTCTATTCCTGCTGCCAAACCACCCGAAAGTCTGGATGTGTGATTTGAAAGAACTTTTCTAGGATAACACTTGGGGCGCGTGTCCGATTCGGGTTTCGTTGGGTCGAGTTGTGAGTTGAAATGATGACGATCGTATAGAAGCCTCTCGCCTAATCGTCTTAATCTTGAGGGAATGGGATCAGGAGCAAAGGAATTGAATCCTTCAATAATGAATCGCAAAGAATGGCTACTGCTGGTGATTTTGTCGGTTTTGTGGGGCGGTTCTTTCTTTTTTATTAAAGTGGCGGTGCAAGATTTGCCGCCGTTGACGATCGTCTGGGGTCGTGTGGGGGTAGCGGCGATCGTGCTCACACTTTTCGTCTACTGGATGGGGCAAAAATTGCCGACTTCGCCCAAGCTTTGGGTTTCGTTGACGACAATGGGCGTGTTGAGTAATTTAATTCCGTTTAGCTTGATTGTTTGGGGAGAAACGCAGATTAGTAGCGGTCTCGCTTCGATTTTGAATGCTACTACGCCGATTTTTACGGTGATTTTGGCTCACTTTTTGACGGCTGAACGGCTGACTCGAAACCGCTTGCTTGGGATCGTATTTGGCTTTGGCGGGGTGATTGTGCTATTTGGCTCTCACCTGTCGCAAGGGCTGCACCTGCCACAATTGGGACAGCTTGCCGTGTTGGGGGCGGCGTTTGCCTACGGGCTTTCGGGTCTCTATGGCAGACGATTTGATGGGTTGCCTGCTGCGGTTACTGCTGCGGGAATGTTGATTTGTACCACGATCGTCACCTCTCCCCTCGTCTTGCTCTTCGATCAACCCTGGACACTCAGACCCAGACTGACAACCTGGGCAGCGTTGCTGGCGTTGGGGTTGTTGAGTACGGCGATCGCATATTTGATTTATTTCCACCTTCTCTCGATCGTGGGGGCAACGAATGTCTCACTTGTGACGTTTCTGATTCCCATCAGTGCTCTTTTTCTGGGAGTCCTTGTTCTTCATGAGCAGCTAACCTGGAATGCTCTGGTGGGTATGGGGCTGATTTTTGTAGGTCTAGCGGTGATCAACGGTGGTCTTTTTCAGAAACGAGACGGCTGAGGGAGCCAGGGAGGAACATTAGATCAAAATTAGATCAAAAATCCCCAGATCTGTTGAGATCTGGGGACTTGGGCGAGATGGAACGGTTTGCAATTCAGAAGCGTAAACCGCCGAAATCTTAGCCTTCTGAGAATTTTTGATCTAATTTTTGATCTGAGGCAGACTGCTACACGTCAGCAGCACCCTCGTTGCCTCTGTTTGCGCCTTCTTGATCGCCTTCCGACTCGTCGCGATTGTTGTCGTAGCGTCTGCCTCGCGTCATGCGACCCGTGTTAGTGCGCTTGCGGAACTTCCGAGCGTAAGCCTGGTTACGGAGAGCTTTTTCTTTCTTTTGGTTGCGGCGTTTAGCCATGTTTACCCCTTTTGAAACATCGGTTGACGACTTGTGTAATGGCGATCGCATTCAAACGAGAGCTAAACGAATTTAGCTCTCGAAAGAAGTGAGTGAGAAGATCACTCTAACATACTGAATGGTTATCCAGACTACGAGTTCTTTGACGGCGGACAGGTTGATTGCAGGGTGGCTGCAAATTCTAGGGCCTGGTTGCGGTTGGTGATTTTGCCTTCGGCACGGGCGAGTTGCAGGGCGGCTAGCAGTTGCCCGATTTGTGGGCCGGGGCTGAGATTTAAGGCTGACATCAGATCTTGACCTGTGAGTAGGGAAGTGGGATGGGCAACGGGGTCGCTCTGGTCGAGGAAGCGTTGGATCAGGGGCGCGATCGCTTCGAGGGGGGTTCCGGCGGCGATCGCGGCAATGGCAACGGCTGGAAAGGTTGCCCCTACTTCTTGAAAGAAGAAATATTGTGCGGCTAGCGGCCAATCGATGGGGGGCTGGTTGCCAAACTTAGACAAATTTTTGAGTACGGTGCTGGCTGCGTGAATCTCGGCTCGGCTGTATTTTAGCCGCCACAATTGGGCCTCTGCGGTGGGCGAGTCGGGGCTGAGGAGACTGGCGAGTTTGGCGATCGTCACCCAGTTGCGGGCTGAACCGGAGGCTTTGGGGGCAAGTTTAATAGGGTCGAGCTTGTGGGCAGTTCCCCGTGAGTTGCCGCGAATGTTTTGGGATAGCTCTGCGTCAAATTCTGCCCAGGTTTCTTGAAAAACCACGGTCGTCTGGTCGATCGCTACTAATCTGAGCAAACTCTCGGCGGTGGCACTGGGGAACCAATCTTGCAGCAGCCCATCTTGCCAGGCGGCTCTCAACCAGTCTGTGCTCTTAGGAGAACTCAGCAAATAGTGCAACTCAGACTGGACTCGCTCGGCGGCGATGTGCCGCAGGCGGGGAGCGAGGGTTTGAATAGTGGACTGGGTGGCGGGTTCGGAGGGAAAAGCCTAGCTGTGCGGCTTGGCGGTAGGCACGTAGGAGCCGGAGGGGGTCTTCTGCCAGGTTTTCGGGTGAGACCATTCGCAGCAGGCCACGCTTGAGGTCGATGTGCCCCTGGAGGGGGTCGAGCAACTGGGAGGTATGGGGATTGTAGGCGATCGCGTTCACCGTAAAGTCGCGTCGTCGCAAATCAGCTTCTAGGGTGGGGCCGACTTGTTGGGCAAAATCTGCTGTGCCTTGCTCAAATACGACGCGAGCAATCTGCCGCTCTGCATCGAGCAATACAAAGCCAGCGCGGTAGTGACGGGCAATCGCTTGGGCTGTTTCGACGGCGGCGATCGGCAGTACAAAGTCTAGATCGAGATAGTCAGAAGGGCGATTGAGTAAGGCATCGCGAACGGTTCCGCCTACGAGGCACGCAGATTGGGGGAGCCACTTCAGGCTGAAGGGCCAGGTTTCGGGAGACAGGGCACAAGAGGCAACCACTACGTTTTGCCAACACAAATGATTCAATTCAAACTCATCCTAAACGAGTCAATACTTACGAAACGAGCACTATTACAGGGCGAAAATTCAGGATAGAGGAATGCACGATCGCCTTGAGCAGGGGAACCGATCGGTTCAATCTATAGAGCGGAGATTCTGCTGAAGGCAGATAAGACATCGCATTGGAATCTCGATCGCTACGGATTGCTAGACGGCTCAAGCCAAATTTTCGCCTGGCTTGGCTACCTTCCTAGTATGACGGTTTCCTTTCAGAGGTTAAGCTGCCCATGACTGAATCGTGGATTGAGAATTGATCGAGTCATTGATTTCATTGAGCCTTGGTCTCAGTGATTCGTCGAGCCTTGGTCTCAGTGATTCGTCGGCTGCCCACTACGTTCTCAAAGCTGCAACATAAATCAACCTAAAAGCCAGTGAATAATTCGTTTGCCTGAGCTAGAGTAACAGAAAATCATCTCAATTCTTGCTCCCCCCCGTCTATTGTGATGTAGAGAGATAGAACGATGTGTATTTGTGTCAATTGCCACTATGTAGACCGTTGCACTACCTACAACGCGGTCGAAACTCAGCACGAACAGATTCACCTGACCGAAACGCCTGACTTTGAGGCGACTGAGCCGACGATCAATGTCAATATTCGCGATCGTACCGACTACATTGAAATGGAGTGGGATGTAGTGGGGTGTCTCAGCTTTAAGTCGGAACCGGGCAAGTGGGCAAAGCTGCGGCCGGGTGAATTGATTCCGACTTGAGGGTGGGGGCGATCGTCCCCTAAAATGATGCTCTAATAATTGCCCTCTAAAGCCCTATAAATCTGTGGTTAGCCTTGCTTTGCGAAGCATGAAGGCTAGCAGGGTTTCGTCTCTGGAGATGATTTCTGCGGTTCCTTCCATGCCGGGCTGGAGGGCGTTTTTGGGGTTTTGGGCCAGGTAGAGGTGCTCTGGCGCGATCGTCACTTCGTAGCCGGGGGCTGCCTGCTCGGAGGCATTCGGCTGCTGGGTAATGTCGGATGGGAGGGCGCTGACGGTTCCTCTGAGGGTTCCGTAGTCGGGGTAGGGAAAGGCGGAGACTCGCATTTGCACAGGCTGCCCGACTTTGACTTTGCTGATATCTTGGGCGTTGACTCTGGCTTTGATGGTTAGCGCAGATGAGCGAGGGGTAATTTGAGCGATCGCATCGCCTGGTTTCACGGTTTGCCCAGGGTTACGGATATTAAGCTTAAGAATTGTTCCTGCGGCGGTGGCGCGGATGGTTGTTTTTTGGAGTTCGATGTCTAGCTGCTGCAATTCTTTTTGGTCGCGGCTGATTTGACTTTGAAGGTCGATGCGACGCTGAATGAGCAGTTCTCGTTCGCGGCGCAGGGTGGCCAGGCTGGCTTCTCCTTTTGCCTGTTCTTGGGCGATGCGCTCTTGGGCGATCGCGACGGTGGCGTTGGTTGGGTTCACCTCGGCTTGGGCGCGCTTTAGTTTTGCCTCTGCGGCTTTGACTGCCTGTTCCTTCTGCCCTACTTGAATTTGAGCGATCACGCCTACTGCTGCTGCTTGTCGATATTTGAGAAACTGCTCTTGGGCAAGTTTGAGTTCTGAGGCGGCTTCTTGCAGGTTGGCTTCGGCGATGATCTGACGATCGCGGTAGCTGCGTTGATTGTTGCTGAGGTCGCTTTGGGCAGAGGCGATCGTGCGATCGACAAGCCGAGTTTCTGCGACGATTTGCCCGTCGAGAGCACTAATTTGAGCGTTGATTTGGTCGCTTTGGGCGGCGTTTTGGCGCAGATTATTTTGGAGTTGGGCTTTTTGAGTTTGCAATTGAGAATCTTGAAGGCGGGCGATGATCTGACCCTCGTTGACGGGCTGATTTTCTTGCACTTCAATCTGGCTGACCGTGCCTTCGAGGGCGGTTTGCACGAGGCGCTGTTCTCCTACGGGACGCACAATCGCCGCCGCTTTGACGGTAACTGGGTAGCGAGTTACTGCTGCTAGCACCAGTCCGACTCCAAAGGTGCTCAGCAGGGCAAGGCTGCCGATCGTCGTCCACCGGCCAACGGGCGGCAAAAATTCATCTACTTGCACGGGGCGAAGGCGATCGGAGGAAGGGGCGCTATTCACGGGAAAAACCCTGAGGGTGGAGAAAATTTGGTTTAGTCTGCCGATATTCTACAAAGGACATGACTAGAAGTCGAGATCAATGGGAGGGGATGGAGAGCAGAATAGCTTGGTGTCTAATAATACTAAGTTAAAATTTTTGCTCGTAATATTAGGTAGATACGATCGTTTGCGAAGAGCTTTGTAGTGTCTTAAAATAACATCTAAGAGCAATTTTTTGTATCCTAAAGCACATTATTTTTTTCTGCATCAAAAAATACAAATGAGAAATAAATCCATGCGATCGATTTAATCCTAAAAGACAGAATTCTCAATCTTAGGAAATTAGCTAGCTCTTCGCTCAAATGCTGGCAATTCAGAATTTTATGAGGTTACTTCATCAACTCTTCAAGATCGTTTTTTGGGTATTAATGTTATATTTCGCTCAGCTAAGAAGCAAATTAAGCTTTCAAATTTGTCTTAGCGATCGGTTGATATCTAGAACGTCTGTTTCTGGAAAAGCGCTCATCAAGTTTGTGGTTAGGGTTATGTGAAATGAGGCTGTTCTATTTAATTTAAAAGCATGATTGTTTGTCATACTTTGATTGAATAAGCCTTAATTAATGAGTTCATTTTTATATTAACCCATCCAATTTTATAAACTGTCATCTGAGATTTTTCAGAGGCAGACGATCTTTGATTAATCCAAAGCAGATCTAATGGAGAAAAAAGAGATGGAAATTTCAAAAATTGGTGGCCTTTTTACTGAACTAAGCGACGAGCAATCGACAGCAATCTCAGGAGGCTGGAAGATTGTTTATAAACCGACTCCAGCTACTATTCCTACTAACTTCTACGGTTTTCCAGTTCCCAAACTGCCAGATTATCCTGGTCTTTCTACGACTCCTGCCTACAATTTTGGGCCGATTGAGTATGAATCGGGCGATACGGCTGGAATCAAGGTGAGCGACGAAAATGGCCTTCAGTTCTTTATCTAACTGACGTTTCTCAGTTAAGCGTTGAAATACTGACTCCCTCAAGCACTTTAACCAATTGTGTTCGAGGGAGCTATCTTATTAACTGAAAATCACCCAGACAACTTGTAAAAGATCTACGATCGCTGTTTGAATTGCTCCATGAAAGTTTCATGTATCTTGCAACATAGCGAGGCAGATTGTGGGGCCGCCTGTGTCGCAATGATTGCCAAGCACTATGGGCGCACTTTGACGCTCAACCACACTCGCGAAGCGATCGGAACGGGGCAACTCGGTACGACGTTGCTCGGCTTACGACGAGGGGCAGAACTGTTAGGATTTAATGCCCGATCGGTTAAAACTTCTCCAGAGATTTTGCACAAAATTCATGAAGCGCCCTTGCCAGCAGTGATTCATTGGAGGGGACATCATTGGGTGACGCTGTATGGGCGGCGTGGGCAAAAGTTTGTGGTTGCTGATCCGGCGATCGGGGTGCGTTATTTGACTGCTAAGGAGTTAGGGGAAGGCTGGACAGATTGGGTGATGCTGTTGTTGCAGCCTGATGCGGTTCGATTTTTTGCTCAGGCGGACGATATAAAAACCGGAACCTGGCGATTTTTTAAGCGAGTTTTGCCCTATTGGAAGATTCTATTTGAGGCATTTTTGTGTGCGTTGGTGATGGGGTTACTTTCGCTGACATCGCCCTTTTTGATCCAAATTTTGACCGATGATGTGCTGGTTCGAGGGGACACCAAACTGCTGACGACTCTTGCGATCGCAGTAGTGGTGATGAAGATTTTGAGCAGTGGGCTGTCTCTAGTTCAGGCTAATTTGATTGCTCACTTTGCTCAACGACTTGGATTAGGTTTAGTTCTAGAATTTGGCCGCACCCTTTTGAGGTTGCCCCTTTCTTTTTTTGAGGCACGTCGAAGCGGGGAAATTATCAGCCGACAGCAAGATATTCAGGCTCTCAATCAATTGATTTCTCAGGTGGTTGTTGGGTTGCCAAGCCAGGTTTTTATTGCCACTATTTCGCTGAGCTTCATGCTGTTTTATAGCTGGAAGTTAACGATCGCAGCGCTAACAATTGGGATCTTGATGACCTTTTCGACGCTAATTTTTCTACCAAAACTTCAACAAAAAACCCAGAGTGCCTTAGTTCTAGAAGCAGAAAATCAAGGTGTCTTAGTAGAAACCTTTAAAGGGGCATTAGTTGTCAAAACAACGTCGTCGGCTCCTCAATTGTGGGAAGAGTTTCAAACTCGATTTGGACGATTGGCTAATCAAACGTTTGGCATGATTCAAATTGGAATTATCAACGGCGTTTTCTCAAGATTAGTTGCTGATATGGGCAGTGTTTTTCTGTTGTGGTTTGGAAGTCAGCTAGTGATTGTCCAAGAGTTGAGTATTGGTCAGCTACTTGCTTTTAATAGCATGACGTTGAACTTTTGGGGACTTATTGGAACACTGGTACAATTTGTAGATGAATTTGCACGGGTCAAGACAGCAACCGAGCGGCTTGGAGAGGTTCTTGATGCTCAACCTGAAGATTTAAACGATGCCCGAAAACCGATCGTGCAACTCCCCGATCGTGCTGACATTCTTTGCACAAATTTGACGTTTCACTACCCCAATCGAGTGTCACTTTTGCAAGATTTCTCAGTCACGATTCCGGGAGGGAAAGTTGTTGCGGTGATTGGTCGATCGGGCTGCGGTAAAAGTACTTTGGCGAAGCTAGTTGCGGGGCTTTATCCGCTTCAGTCTGGCAATATCAGAATTGGGCAATATAATCTTCAAGATTTGGCGTTAGATTGCCTTAGACAACAGGTGACGATCGTGCCGCAAGAGGCTCATTTTGGAGTCGATCGATTCTAGAAAATTTTTATTTGGGCAATCCTGATTTGACGTTTGAACAGATTGTGACGGCTTGCCAGATTGCAGATGCAGACGGTTTTATCAGCGGACTGCCTGACAAATATCAGACTGTTTTGGGGGAGTTTGGTGCAAACCTTTCGGGTGGGCAGCGCCAGCGACTTGCCATTGCACGGGCGATCGCGCCCAATCCACCGATTCTGATTTTGGACGAAGCGACCGCTGGACTCGATCCGGTCAGCGAAAGCCAGGTTCTCGATCAAATTTTGTTCTGTCGTCAGGGAAAGACCACAATCTTGATCAGCCATCGCCCTAGTGTGATCAAACGCGCCGATTGGTTGGTGCTGCTTGATCAGGGGATGCTTAAGCTGCAAGGAAATCCGGCTGAGCTAAGGGCCGATCGGGGGAACATCAGGGGTTTTTGGGGGGAGATGAGGGCTGAGTAGCTCTGAACCTAGTGTTACTTTTCTGACTTCCCTTCTGCCACCAGGGGAGAAGGAATTGAGGGGTGAGGGGGCAAGGTTTGCCAGTCAATCAGGGAGTTTTACACAAATGGGCTGGGGGATGCGGAGAGGGTGCTTGCTTCAGGAAAAACCCTAAGGTGAGGATAAAATTATTACAAAGCTGGGGATAAGTTGGTGGGAGATCTGGGGAATAGTCAGGTAAATAAAAATACCTGCCCTTTCTGAGACATCCTAAATTGAGAGCTATGAGCTTTACCCGTTTTACCCGTTTTACCCAGTGCTCTTCTGGTTTCGCCGTTGATTCGGCTGCTTTAATGATTGGTTTGGTTACGGCGTTGAGCAGTGTTGCTCCTGGGGCGATCGCGCAGACAGACGCTACAAAATTACCTGAACCCTCCAAAATTCAGCAGGAGGCTCAAAAGTTTTACAGCCAGGCGGCGGGCAAGGCGCGAAATTCTGATTATCGCGGGGCGATCGTAGATTTTAACCAGGCGATCGAGATGAATCCTACTCTGGGCAATGCCTATGTGGGAAGAGGTGCAGTTCGGGCTAGCTTGGGCGACTCATCTGGTGCAATTGCGGATTTTGATCGAGCCATTAAACTCAGCCCTTTTGATGCCAGTGCCTACGCACAACGAGGAACCACTCGCTTTGGCGCTGGTCAGGCTGAAGAGGCAATTGCTGACTTTGATAAAGCGCTAGAACTCAATCCTACGTTGGTCGCTGCCTATGTAAATCGGGGTTACATTCGATCGCAGTCGGGAAATACGGAGGCGGCGATCGCTGACTTTGATCAGGCTTTACAAATTCAGCCGACCTATGCTCCTGCTTTGCTTAATCGGGGCTACGTCCGGTTTACCCAGGGCAATCGCCAAGCCGCGATGGATGACCTAAATCAAGCCATTAAACTGCAACCCGGTTCCGCAGAAGCGTATCTGAGTCGCGGAGCCGTCCACTACCAGGCTGGGGATACGGAGGCGGCGATCGCCGATTTTCGGCAGGCGACCCGTATCCAGCCGACCTATGCCTCGGCTCACTACAATTTGGGCCTAGCTCAATCGCGACTGGGAAATTTAGAAGCGGCTCAGGCAGACTTTACTCAAGTGGTGAAACTTAACCCTGATAAGGCGGATGCCTTTTTGAGACGGGGAATGGTGCGTGCGGCCCTAGAGGATGCTGAGGGTGCGATCGCCGACTACAATCAGGTGCTCAAGCTCCAGCCTGATAATGTAGAAGCCTGGAAAAGTCGGGGTGATCTGAGGGTTGCTGTGGGCGACAAGCAGGGCGCATTTGCAGATTACACCCAGGCGTTGCAGGTTAAGTCGGATGATGCAGCCGCTTACATTCGTCGGGCCGCAACTCGATCGCAACTCGGAGACCGTCAGGGCGCGATCTCTGACTATACGCAAGCTATTAGTCTCAACACTCCGGATGCTAGTGCTTTTAAAAATCGCGGCAAAGCCAGAATGGAAATGGAGGACTTGCGCGGCGCGATCGATGATTTTAGCCAGACGCTACGCCTTGATCCGAGCAGTGCGGATGCTTACTACAATCGTGGTGTGTTGCTGGCGCGAATGGGCGATCGTGACCAGTCCCTTACTGATTTGCGTCTGGCGGGAGATTTGTATCTTCAGCAAGGACAGGCCGAAGGCTATCGAGAGGTACTCAAGCAGATGAGCAAGCTGAACGCTCAGAACAAGTAGAAAATTCAAGTATTAACTTGGCAACAAAAGATTGAGTTTGGCAACTTTAGAGTGGGTTTCGGCTCCGCTCAACCCACGAGCAATTGAGGGCTGAGCGAAGTCGAAGACGGCAGGTCACTTCTTGGCTAGAAATCTCCTAAGAGTTAACCACTGCCAGGTTTATACGGTTTATACGCTTTCTTTATTCTTTGCTTTCTCCTCTGGCCTCTGACTCAGATCCTAGGTGGAATGGATCGCTGTACAGCCTCCTACTTCGATAGAGTAGACTTGTAAACGCTTTATCTGGATCGATCGTAAGCAGGGTCTTACAGGGGTTGGAGATGATTACTGCGCTAACTGTGCTGGTGGCTTTGGGCATTTTGGGTTGGGGATATGTGCGGGCAAGACCCTTTGGCAAACTTGGGATTCTTGCCTGGTTGCAGTCTGCGGTGCTGATGGCTCCCTGGTTACTCTTCTTTGGCTTGTTTGCGGGAGGCATCTACCTCAATTTGGCGGGCGTTTTGCTGCTGTTTGTGCTGTCTACGGGGGCGTATATTGCCATTGGACGGCAACTGCGATCGGCGGGGCAGGAGGCTTTTTCTAAGAAAGTTTCGGCGATGACCCCTGAGGAATCGATCGATGCCTCGGCTCCATCTTCTACTCTGGAGACTGCCTCTCAGGGTGCAAGCCAGACGCTTGATCAGCCAGAAATTGTCCCTATCCCCACAGAAGATCTGAAGATCATTCAGGGCATTTTTGGCACTGATACGTTTTTTGCCACTGAGACGATTCCCTATCAAAATGGGGCAATATTTCGGGGTAATCTGCGCGGCGAAATTCAACCTACCTACGATCACCTTGCTGCCACACTGCAAGAACGTCTGGGCGATCGCTATCGGTTGTTCCTGGTTGAGAATCAGGATGAGAAGCCCGTCGTTGTGATTTTGCCTAGCGCTAACGATCCGCAACCGGCCACGCTGCTTCAGAAGGGGTTGGCAGGGGTGCTGTTGGTGGCTACGATCGCCACCTGCCTGGAAACCTCTGGGTTCTTGCTGGGGTTTGACTTTTACGGTGCGCCGGAACGCTACCGCGAAGTGTTGCCGATCGCCTCTGGGATTTTGACGGTTTTGGGTGCTCATGAGCTAGGTCACTGGTTCTTGGCTCGCCGTCACCAGGTTCGTCTGAGTTTTCCCTTTTTTATTCCGACTTGGCAGATTGGCTCTTTTGGGGCAATGACTCGATTTGAGTCTCTATTACCCAATCGCAGTGTTCTGTTTGACGTTGCCTTTGCAGGGCCGGCGGCAGGTGGGCTGGTTTCGATCGGACTCTTGATTGCCGGACTGTTGCTCTCTAATGAAGGCAGTTTGTTTAAAGTGCCGACTCAGTTTTTGAGGGGTCGATTTTGGTGGGTACATTGGCGCGAGTGGTGATAGGAGAGGGGTTGCAACAATCGACGATCGCCGTAAACCCGTTGGTAATTGTCGGCTGGATTGGGCTATTAATCACCGCTATTAACCTGATGCCCGCAGGGCAATTAGACGGTGGCAGAATTGTGCAGGCTATTTATGGACGCAAAATTGCCAGATGGGGCACGATCACCACAATTATTTGTTGGCGATCGCCTCGCTGGTGAATCCGCTAGCATTATATTGGGCGATCGTGATCCTGGTCTTGCAGCGTAACTTAGAGCGTCCTAGCCTGAACGAATTGTCAGAGCCTGATGACGCACGGGCGGCGTTAGGATTGCTGGCACTGTTCTTAATGGTTACGATTCTTTTACCACTCACGCCGAGTTTGGCAGGACGGCTCGGCATCGGTGGGTAGAAAATAAAATTTGCTACCAGCGTTGACTTTCATAAAGTGTGAGGGGCTAGGATTCAAACCGTAGAGTACACTTCAACTCTTCAGATCTTTTGTTGATCTTCCTTCCTGAAAACTTCCTGAAAATATGTCTGAACTACCTCCGATTTTTCTGCTCTTTGATCTCACGGCACTACTGACAAGCAGAACCCGCGACTGGCAAGAATTTTCACGAGTTGGGCGCTGCTTTGTCCCCCAGGGGGTTTACGAAGAAATTCAAGCTTTGGGGCGGGTGGGAGCCGATCGCCAGCAAGAACAGTCGGCTAGAGAATTTATGCGATTTTTTGGGGATAGCGATTGGCAACTCACGGGCGTAGGGGCAACCCATTCTTCGCTGCAACCTGTGGCAGGGCAAGTTTATAGTCGGCGGGCTAGGCTGTCATTGACGATCGCAGAATGTGCCTATGGGTTGGCGCGCAATAGTCCGGGGCGATTGATCGTTTTAATTTCAAATGATCAGCCGTTGCTTCAGCGCTTACAGGGCTTGACGGTTGCCAACCTGTGTGGCGTTCCGATGGCAGCCCTGCTCACTTGGATTCGGAGTGGCCGGCGGCCGGTGGTAGTCGCGCAACACCTACAAGCAATGCGATCGGCTACGGTATCTGTGAGCATGGTTCCCCAAGCCAAGCAAGCCACAACGGATATGAGGGCAACTCGTACTGCAAAGCCTCCTACCCGACACGCGACGACTCGATCTGAAAAACTGCGCCCGGTGCGTCCTGTCTACAACCATCCGAGTGCGATGTATCAGGTTGTGTCTGGGTTGTCGGCTTTGGTGGCGGCGGTGCTAGCGATCGGGATTGTCTGGTATGTGGTGCAGCCTAGAAGCTTGAATGAATTTCTGCGGGATCGAAATTTGCCGACTTTGCCTGAAATTTCGGCGGCCTCGCAAAACTGATGGTTTGAGGGGGCAGGGAACCTGAAGCCTAGATTTCTGCGTCTTTTCTCTTAGCGTCTGTTATTTGTCTGCGTTTAAAAAATGCAATTTAATCGTTCCGCCAAACTGCTTTCTGCGATCGTGCTGGTGAGCGTGTTGTCTCTGATGACAGGAGTGCCAATGGTGCAGACTGCCATTGCTCACCCGACGATAACCTTCAAGCGATCGGGCGATCGGGCAACTTTGCCGAGGTTTATTGCTGATCAGATTCGGCGGGATCTGTCTCGACGGGTGGGTGTTCCCCTGGGGGAATTACGAATTCAATCTGCCGAAACGTTCACCTGGAAGGACAATTGCTTAGAGCTTCCGGCGGCGGATGAGTTTTGCGGTCAGAGCTTGGTGGAAGGTTGGCAGGTTGTGGTGGCAAAAAAACAGCAAACTTGGGTTTACCACACCGATCGTGAGGGGCGCGTGTTGCGCTTGGTGACGGCCAGATCTATCGGCTCTGATCGATCTACGGGGCAGGCTCTAAGAATACCTGTGGGCGAGTTGCCGCCACCTTTGCCGCAAAATGTGGTTTTGCGGACAATCGCAACTGGAGGCTTTGCTGGGCAAACCTACCAAACTGTGCTGTTTAGCGATGGACGGATGATTCGCAGTCGAGTTGGCTTGAGCGGAGAGAGCGTCACGGTGCAGGCGGTGCAAGTGTCTCGCCAGCAGATGCGCCAGCTTCAACAGACGATCGCAGGTGTGGATAGGCTCGATCGTCTCAGTTACCCTGCTGCTCCTGGTTCTGCCGATTCTATGACAGTGACGCTCTCGACCCGTTCTGCTACGGTGCAATATGCTGACAGCAACCAGTCTCAACTGCCCCAGCCTTTGAGAACGCTAATTTCTGCCTGGAATGATCTCGATCGTGATAGCTAGGGCTTGGTCAAGGCTAAGTTCGTAAACACAAAAAGTTCTTGACAGACCACTCAGGCGATTTTTACTTTTGCGCTTCAGTATTTGTGTTTCAGTATTTGTGTTTCAGTATTTGTGTTTCAGTATTTGTGTTTCAGTATTTGTGTTTCAGTATTTGTGTTTCAGTATTTGTGTTTCAGTATTTGTGTTTTAGGATTGCGAGGGCACGGCAATACTGTGCCCTGGAGGGTAAGGCTTCTATCAGAAGTTGCCTAAGTTGCCTCAATCGCGGCTTGAAGTTTGAATTTTGCCCTGCGAACTCAGGAGTTGTTTTAGAGCCAGCCAAAGAAAGGGGGGGAATTGTTTTGCGATAACGTCCCCAGAGGCGACGCGGTTCTTGGGCGAGGCGATATAACCACTCTAAACCTGACTCGCGAATGAAAAAAGGCGCACGCTTATGAATGCCTGCGTAGATGGGGAAGACTCCGCCTACGCCCACCATGACAGCCTGAATCTTGCTCTTGTGCTGCCCCATCCAAAATTCTTGCTTGGGACATCCCAAGGAGACAAACACAATCCCTGCGCCGCTATCGTGGATTTTTTGAATCACGGCTGCGTCTTCGGCAGGAGTCAACGGTCGAAACGGCAATGGCTCCATGCCTACAATGTTGAGGTCGGGAAATTCGTGCTCGAAGCGGCTTCGCATGTTGTCTAAAACTTCTGCCTCAGAGCCGAGGAAAAAGACTCCAATGTTTTGCGAAGGTGCAAGATCGCAAAGCGACAGCATGATGTCCATTCCAGCGACGCGGTCTTGAGAATAGTGACCCAAGAGGCGCACCATCCAAACTAGGGGCATTCCATCGGGGGTGACGAGATCGGCGTTGTAGAGAACTGAAGCCAAAGCTGGGTCCCAGGATGCTTCGGTTAGCATGTGGACGTTGGCGACACAAATCACTTTACTAATTCGGCTTTTTGCCCACTTTAGAATGACTGAAATTTGCTGATCAAAGGGCAGAGCGGTGATAGGAAACCCAATGACGCTTTGAACAGGGATGGAAGTTTCTATAGTCATGATCTCGCGCGTGAAGCTGAAAACTTAGGCTGAAAAATATCTAGGTGCGAACTGGGTTGTGAGGCAAACAGTGAGTTGAAAGACTGGCTTCTCAAGGAAGACTCTTTAGTTCTATTTGCTACGCCTTAAAAAAATGAGTTACTGAGAAAAGTCAATCTTTAAGTCAAGGTAGAGATGCGCGATCGCTTGAAAATCGAGTGTGCCTTGTCACTTCTGCCTATTCTGAAGGGGGACAGTACGGAAGAAATGGCGAGAGTTTTTTGTGATTAATAATAAGACGATACCGTGTTTTTACTCACTAAAGCGTGAAGCTTAGATGAAACATGGACAGGCTAATCTGGTTTTGAAGTGAAGAATTTTAATCTCTTCAAGTTCTCAGTAATTACTCTACCTTCTTCATAAACTTATCCTCATTTCTATAAAGCCTCTATGAAGAATGCCCAGTAGATAGTAAAGATTACTAAATTGAAGATGTGGATAATTCAGACTAATCTTGCTAAAAATAAAATTAGAATGTCTGCGTAAACTTAAAAACCGCCCGATCGTTAACCCTGTGAGGGCGCGATCGGGCGGTTTGGCTTTTCTGAGAGGCTACGAATCTTGCTAATGGTTAGCAGATGGCTGGCTCGAAGAGTGTTGCTTCAATTTTAGAGAGCGCTTCTCTGAGGTCGTCGTTGACAATTTGAATGTCAAACTCATGGGCAGCACTGACTTCTTCTCTGGCGCGGTTGAGACGACGATCGATGGACTCCTCGGAGTCTTGCCCGCGTGTACGAATCCGATTTTCTAGTTCGCTCATCGAAGGGGGCAAAATGAAGACCCGCAAGGCACTAGGGAAGGTTCTCCGTACTTGCCTTGCGCCTTCAAGTTCGATTTCTAGAATGACCCATTTGCCCTCTTGAACTTTTTTCTCTACGGCTCTGCGGGGCGTACCGTAGCAGTTTCCGGCAAATTCTGCCCATTCTAGAAGTTCACCTTGGGCTACCATGCGCTCGAATTGAAGACGAGTCACAAAGTAATAGTCTTGCCCATCGATTTCTCCTGGTCGGGGGGCGCGAGTCGTGACGGAAATGGAAACGTAGAGGTTGGAATGTCGCTGAAGGAGCGATCGTAGTAAAGTGCCTTTCCCAACACCGCTTGGCCCTGTCAAAACAATGAGTCTTCCCTTGCCCATGGTCTGCCTCGAATGCGTTAGCGCTAAAGTTCCCAGTTTTGTAATTATGTGAGTATAGCGTGTAACCTTTGTGAGTTTTGAGTTCTGATCATTGAGTTCTAACTTTTTAATTTGAGCTTCCAGATTCAACGCTCAGGCTCCTATTCTTCGGCTGCGTCTTTAGTAAAAACAAAGCGGTTAGCGACGGTTTCGGGCTGGATGGCCGAAAGAATCACATAGCCAGAATCGGTAATGATCACGGCTCTGGTGCGTCGTCCGTAGGTAGCATCTACGAGCTTCTTCTCATCTCGCGCGTCTGTGATGATACGTTTGATGGGAGCGGATTCGGGGCTGACGATCGCCACCACTCGATTTGCAGACACAATGTTACCGAATCCAATGTTGATCAGCTTAATCTCCGTCATGGGCAGTGTGCTAGAGCGGGTAATTAGGGAGGAGCTTATCCTTAATCGTAGCTACAAAAAATTGTTGGAGCCAGAAAAAACCCCTTAAAGGGGAAAGTTTCGGCCTTTTTGAGTATTTAGTTTGAGTCATTTACTTAAGTTGGGCGCTAAGATTCTGAAGTCTTCACCCTGCCGTCTTAAATTTTGCAACCTGTTGATTTGACTACGCTGACCGCTGCCTGTGCAGACATTCGTGCTAATTGGCTTCCTGCCCGGTTAGAACAGGTTTATCAGCGCGATCGCTTTACCCTTTCCCTCGCCCTGCGAACCCTCAAGCAGCGTGGCTGGCTGACGGTTTCCTGGCATCAGCAGGCGGCTCGGCTTTGCATGGGTACGCCGCCGCCGCGTACCCCAGATACGTTCACCTTTAGCCAGCAACTGCGTCATCAGTTGGGCAATCTGGCTTTGGTGGCAATTGTGCCAGTTGCGCCGTGGGAGCGGGCGTTGGATCTGCAATTTGCCAAGCGTCCGGGTGATCCGGCGTTGTGGCATTTGTATGTTGAGGTTATGGGCAAATATAGTAATGCGATTTTGGCGAATCAGGATAATCTGATCGTCACGGCGGCCCATCAGGTGAGTTCTAATCAGTCGAGTGTGCGCCCGATTCAGACGGGGCAGCCCTACGAGTTGCCGCCTGCGTTGAGAGATCCAAGTCCGGCGTTGGGGGAGAGTTTAGAAAGTTGGCGATCGCGCGTTAGCCTGGTTCCGGGGGCGATTCGGCGCAATTTGCTCAAGAGCTATCGGGGGCTGAGTTCTTCGCTGTTGCTGTCGATGTTGCAAAGGGCAGGCATTGATCCCGATCGATCGACTGAGACGTTGATGGATGCTGACTGGGAACGGCTATTTGGCGGTTGGCAAACCTGGTTGCAGGGGTTGGAGAGGGAGGAATTTCGACCGGGGTGGACGATGAGCGGATATACCGTGATGGGTTGGGGGATGACTCAGTCTGTGGATTCGGTGCAACAATTGCTCGATCGCTACTATACAGATCAGCTAAATCATCAGGTTTTTGGCCAACTTCGCCATCAAATCACTCAGAAACTCAGCCATTTGTTGGGCAAGGTGCGAGTTAAGGCGGAGTCTTTTCGGAGTCGATTAGATCAGTCCGATCGGGCGGATCAATCCAAACAGGAAGCTGATTTGTTGATGGCTCATCTGCATTTGTGGAAGCCTGGAATGAGGACGATCGAACTACTTGATTTTGAGACAGAGCATCCGATTCAGATTGCTTTAGATCCTGAGAAAAATGCGGTTCTTAATGCTCAGGCGCTTTACAAACGCCATCAAAAACTAAAGCGAACTCGTGCTGCGATCGATCCTCTGCTGGCGGCTGTTCGGGAAGAGATTGAGTATTTGGAGCAGGTCGAAGTTGCGCTGACTCAGTTTAGTGATTATCAAACACCAGAAGACTTGGAAGCTTTAGAAGAAATTCGCGAGGAATTGGTTCAGCAGGGCTACTTAGAAGCGACAGACTATCAAAGGGAGCCTAGCAAAGACGAATCTGCGAGTCGCCCTTATCGCTATCAGACCCCTAGCGGTTTTGAGTTGCTGGTGGGACGCAACAATCGACAAAATGACCAACTGACGAGATCTGCCACTGATTACGATCTCTGGTTTCATACTCAGGAGATTCCTGGCAGTCACGTTCTGTTGCGGCTGCAACCGGGAGCCGCCCCCGAAGAATCTGATTTACAATTTGCGGCTGACGTGTCGGCTTACTACAGTCGAGCGAGACAAAGTGAGCAAGTGCCGGTGATCTACACCGAACCCAAATATGTTTATAAACCCAAGGGTGCGAAGCCTGGAACTGTTATCTACAAGCAGGAACGAGTGATTTGGGGCCAGCCTCAACGAGCCGATCGTCAGTTGATTTCGGGCCTCAAACTAACAGAATGATTAGCTAAACTTTCATATTCTATTCTTTATTATTAGAAAGATATATGTCACAAAACTATGAATTTTCATGACAAAAAGTTTGTGTATGTTGTTACAATATTGGGCAAATAGGGCTTAATGACTCTAGAAAGAACCCGCCACAAGTATGGGAACGCGTGGATGGGTTTCTCCAATGTGAAACGACAGCCGAACGACAACAAAACAACAATTAGGTTGACTTTTGCCAGCTTCTTAGAGAGGCTGGCAATTTTTTATCAATAACTTTGTACGCCTGTTGTGCTTCACAAAACATTTTGGGAGGGTTGGTTTCGCTACGCTGCCTGGGCGAGGTTGGCTTTGGTAGGGGCGTGAGAAGGCTAGAAAATCATGGGTTGGTGGGATTTCTGTGGGTGACTGTTAGGGGCTGCGACTTTCAAAGAGAGGACGGTTTCGCGCTATGATCCGAAGCCATTGATGATGTTTTGTAAATTTTGGCGAACCCTGATTTAGTGAAACTTAAGTATGCCCTTGTTCATGAATGGTTAACGCCGAAAGCAACTGGCGGTTCAGAATTGGTTGTGCAGGAAATTCTTCAATATATTGATGCCGATTTGTATGCGCTGATTGATTTTGAGTCGGTGAACCCTGAAAGCTATTTGTATCAGCGCAAAATTGGGACGACGTTTCTGCAATATTTCCCTTTTGCTCGCGATGGGGTGCAGAAATATTTGCCTTTTTTGCCGTTGGCGATCGAGCAGCTTGATCTGCGGGCTTATGATGTGATTCTTTCTTCGTCTCATGCGGTTGCTAAGGGGGTGCTCACGACTCCTAATCAAATGCATGTTTGCTACTGTCATGCACCGATGCGATATGCCTGGGATATGACGTTTGACTATCTTCGTAGTAGCAAAATGGGGCGCGGTTTGCCAGGAGTTTTTACTCGCTATTTGCTGCATCGACTCAGACAATGGGATGTTTTGAGTGCAAATCGAGTCGATTATTTTGTGGCAAATTCTCAGACGACTGCGAGGCGAATTTGGCGATATTATCGCCGTCCGGCTGAGGTGATTTATCCGCCTGTGGCGATCGATCGCTTCCCATTTGTGGCTCAAAAACAAGATTTTTATGTTACGGTTTCTCGTCTGGTTAGCTATAAAAAGATCTCTTTAATTGTTCAGGCTTTTAATCAGTTGGGTCGGCCGCTGGTGGTGATTGGCAGTGGCGCAGAACTGAAACAAATTCAGCAAATTGCTGGCCCTAATGTGCAGGTTTTAGGCTGGCAACCAGATGAAGTTGTGAACCATTATCTTTCTCAGGCTAAGGCGTTTGTTTATGCAGCCTACGAAGATTTTGGGATTGCTCCGGTGGAAGCTCAGGCCTGTGGAACGCCTGTGATTGCTTTTGGTGCGGGTGGCACGCTGGAAACGGTGCGTGATCTGCGTCAGCACCCCAACCAGGGGACTGGGATTTTGTTTTCTGAGCAGACTCAAGAAGCTCTGATAGCGGCGATCGAAACTTTTGAGGTGTATCAGAAAATACTGGAGCCGGAAATTGTTCGATCCCACGCGCTGACCTTTAATCGCGATCGCTTCAAGCAGCAATATTTGGCATTTTGAACCAGGCTTACCAGAAATTTCGCTACAAAACATCTAGCCATCCTGATTAATTGGCCCAAATTAGTCAAAATTACCCATTTACTTGGGAGCAAATTCACTCAGAAGGAGTCGATGGCTTTATGATCAGGACTGTGTGGAGTGGAATTGTGAAGGAGTAAGATGACTGCCGAAAGCCAACTCATCTCTGGTAGGTTGATTCGGTCATTCATAAAGCGCGGGATAAGACCGATTATCCTCAAGACCCTGCATGGGAAACGCGCTAAACGAATGTTCGATATTGTGTTCTCGCTTGCAGTTTTAGTTTTGTTTGCGCCGCTTTATTTGTTGCTCACGGTTTTGATTGCCCTTAGTTCAGAAGGGCCAGTTTTCTATGTGCAAGAGCGGGTCGGCAGAAACTACAAGCGCTTTGGTTGCATTAAATTTAGAACCATGATCGCCAATGCTGACGAAGCTCTGGTTGAGATTATGGAAACTTCGCCTCAGTTGCGTCAAGAATTTGAGGACAACTTCAAGCTTAAGTATGACCCGCGAATTACCTGGATTGGTCACATTTTGAGAGTCACCAGTTTAGATGAGTTCCCTCAGTTTTGGAATGTTTTGGTCGGAGATATGAGCGTGGTGGGCCCGCGGCCGCTCGTTGTCGAAGAACTGCCCAAATATGGACGGCACATCGATCGCATTCTCACGACGCGCCCTGGAATCACTGGATTGTGGCAAGTCTCAGGACGCAATGATATTCCCTACCCTCAACGGGTGAGAATGGATCTCTACTATGTCAATTCCCATAGCTTCTGGATGGATATCCGGTTGATTGTGCGAACGATCGGAGTGGTGCTTTTTCCTAAAAATAATGGAGCCTACTAGCGCTTTGGTTAGTCGATAGGTAATCTACTTGCGTTGTGACTGGGAGATTGCTGACTGGGAGATTGCTGATCAGCAACCTCCCATAGTTGCCTATGGCTCGAATTTGTTGACAAAACTTTACGTGGGCTTTTAGAGAGGCGGTTTTTTGTGTGGGTGGCATCAAGTCTTATGGCCCATCCGGACTAAACCCACCCTGCATGTATTTACTAGCAACGTGACTTAATTGATTCTGTGTTTCTACTGAGAGGGTTTCTGTTCTCTCGATAGTTCTTTCACTCAATCATGACCGTAATGCTGAAATTGAATAATTCAGCTACGTGAGGTAATGTGATGAATGCTTCAAGAAATCTTTTTACAGATTCATCAAGAATTTATTGCAGATTCAGATCCATCACGCTAGCGTGGATGTTATTTGTGTGTCTATCTGAGGAATAACTAAGGGTAGAAGCTTCAAGATAGATCGACGTTACAGTAAGCGGAAGCAGGTTTGCGATCGCAAACTTGCACTCCTTTCTAACTAATAAATTGCAGACGAGGAAAATTAAGAATGACGCAGCGTAAGCGAGCACTTTTAACAGGGATTACAGGTCAAGACGGTTCCTACTTAAGTGAACTGCTTCTCGAAAAAGGTTACGAAGTTCACGGAATCATTCGTCGGACTTCTACGTTCAATACCGATCGTATCGACCACATTTATGAAGATCCCCACGTCGAAAATGCCCGACTGTTTCTTCACTATGGTGATCTCGCGGATGGCACAACCCTACGCCGCATTCTAGAAGAAGTTCAACCCGTCGAAATCTACAACTTGGGCGCTCAATCTCACGTCCGTGTCAGTTTTGATTCTCCAGAATACACGGCTGACGTGGTAGGCATGGGCGTGCTACGAATTTTAGAAGCTATTCGCGACTATCAGCATCGGACGGGGATTGAGGTGCGCTTCTATCAGGCTGGATCTTCTGAGATGTATGGCAAAGTGCAAGCCGTTCCTCAAAGTGAAGAAACGCCGTTTTATCCGCGCAGCCCCTACGCTTGTGCCAAGGTTTATGGTCACTGGCAAACCGTGAACTACCGCGAGTCTTACGATATGTTTGCCTGCAACGGAATTTTGTTTAACCATGAGTCTCCTCGGCGCGGTGAAACGTTTGTCACGCGCAAAATTACTCGTGCGGTAGCTCGTATTGTAGCTGGCAAGCAGAAGAAGCTATTTATGGGCAACCTGGATGCCAAGCGAGATTGGGGCTACGCCAAGGATTATGTTCGTGCTATGTGGTTGATGCTGCAACAGGAACGGGCAGACGACTATGTGGTGGCAACGGGCGAAACCCACTCGGTGAAAGAGTTTTTGGATCTAGCTTTTGGGTACGCCAATCTTGAATGGGAAAAGTACGTCGAATTTGATGAGCGCTATCTGCGCCCGACCGAAGTAGATTTGCTGATTGGTGATCCTGCCAAAGTTAAGCAAAAGCTCGGTTGGGAACCTTCTGTCACGTTTGAAGAACTGGTTCACTTGATGGTTGAAGCCGATCTGAGTGCCTTAGGACTTGGCTCTCCCGACAGCAAATTTACCCAAGACCACGCCACTATTCGGCAGAACCTTGTCAGTAGCGGATCGTTTTAGGGTCGCATCGCTCAACTAACCCTAGATAAGAGTAAGGAGACCATGACTTCAACAAAGCTAGATCTCAAAAATAAGCGAATTCTGGTAACGGGTGGCGCTGGTTTTTTGGGTCGTCAGGTAATCAATCAACTGTGTGCGGCTGGGGCAGACCTAGAGAAGATCACAGTGCCACGATCGCGAGATTGTGACCTCAAGCAGCTAGAGAATTGTCAACGGGCAGTCGATCAGCAGGATATTGTGGTTCACCTGGCAGCGCATGTCGGTGGTATTGGTCTCAATCGCGAAAAGCCTGCCGAGTTGTTTTATGACAACTTGATGATGGGTACTCAGTTGATTCATGCAGCGTATCAGGCGAAGGTGCAAAAGTTTGTCTGTGTGGGGACGATTTGCGCCTATCCTAAGTTTACTCCGGTTCCATTTAAGGAAGATGATATCTGGAATGGCTACCCTGAAGAGACGAATGCGCCCTATGGGGTTGCTAAAAAGGCTCTGTTGGTGCAGCTTCAGGCGTATCGTCAGCAGTATGGATTCGATGGAATTTACTTGCTGCCTGTGAATCTGTATGGCCCTGAAGACAATTTTGATCCTCGCAGTTCTCATGTGATTCCGGCGTTAATTCGTAAGGTGTATGAGGCGCAGGTGCGGGGTGATGAAAAGTTGCCTGTTTGGGGGGGATGGGAGTCCGACTCGTGAGTTTCTCTATTCGGTGGATGCGGCACGAGGTATTGTGATGGCCACTCAGGCGTATAGCGATGCTGAACCTGTCAATTTGGGAACTGGGTATGAGATTTCGATTCGTGATCTGATTACCTTGATCTGTGAGTTGATGGAGTTTACGGGTGAGATTGTTTGGGAGACGGATCAGCCCAATGGTCAACCCCGGCGCTGTCTGGATACTGAGCGAGCAAAGGCTGCTTTTGGCTTTACGGCTCAGGTCAGTTTTGAAGAAGGTTTGAGAAATACGATCGCCTGGTATCGTCAGAACGCGCAGTAGTATTTCGCGATCGCTTTCGCTCGTAGGGACACCCTCAATTTAAG
>JAAUOZ010000111.1 GCA_012034655.1 Leptolyngbyaceae cyanobacterium CSU_1_3
GGTTTCCTGATTGCCAAAGAGCAAAAACAAAATTTTGAGTTTCTACCATCTCAACTTCCTAGTAGCACTTAGCTGAAATCCACCCCCTCTCCCCCTAAAACCCCCACACCCTAAACCCCACACCCTAAACCCTCCAGTGGTTGCCAAACTTACGCCGCATTCTACTAGTGGTTTGTCAGTTTTGATTTTGTGCCTTCGGGTGAGGTGAAGGGTGTTATTTTGTGAGCTTTTAACTCATAAAAGTAAGTCTTGACAGACCACTAGGCGAACGAGCTATTTAGGAGTTAGCTTGTTTTTCTGTTGAGTCCGACTGTTGGATGTGTCTATAGAAACTGAGAAGTTCTTTGGCGAGGGCGTGGTTGGTGTAGTGGGCGATCGCTCTTTGGTAGCCACGCTGACCGAGTTCTTGGGCTTGGTCGGGGTGCTCCATAAGCTGAACGAGGCGATCGCGCAACCCATCGACGTTCCCTTCTGGAAAGATGAGACCTGCTTCGCCAATCACGTTGGGGATTTCGCCAGAGTCGGAGCCGATCACCGGAACCTGGCAGGCCATCGCTTCGATCAGCACGTGACCAAATTGCTCCTTCCAACCGGCGGAAGTGAGGGTTTTGAACTGATACGTGGTCTCTGAGGGCAGCACCAGGGTGTTCATCAAGTTGATGTAGCGATATACGTCGGCATGGGGGACGCTCTCTACCCAGATCAAACGATCGCTAAGCCCCAATTCTGCCGCCTGCTTGAGCAGGGCTTCTTTGAGTGCTCCTCGGCCCAAAAGCACCCACTTCCAGGGGCGATCGCGTAGCTGAGTCAATGCTTTCATCAGCGTCATCAACCCCTTCTCTTCGACAAATCGCCCCACAAACCCGACGACAAAATCGTGCTGAGAAATTCCCAGTTGGGCAGCAAGTTCGGGTTGAGGCTGAGGACGAAAAAGGCTATCATCTACGCCCAATTGGGCATGATTCGCATGGGGCCAGAGTAGGCGCGATCGCGCAAAATTTTCTCACCCTCGACGTTGCCCACTACGATTCCGTCGGTGTAGCGCAGGTTATACGCCTCCAAGAGCGAGACAGGAAATCTCAGAGTGTAGGGCAAATTCCACCAGGTAAAAAAGAGGTTTTTCGCCTTCAGACCCAGCACCCGATTGAGCGTGATCATCTGAGCGTAGGCTAGAGATTTGGAACCTTGTTCGACTTGAATGATGTCAGGTCGAAATTCTCGCAGCAGTGAGATCAAATCGGCTCCAAAGGTCAGAAGCCCCTGGTTGTTTTGGCTGAAATTGGAGATGGGAACCACGCGAAACGAGCCTTCTTGCCGAAAGCGCGTCTCGACGACATTTTTCATTACGCCGCCTGGCTTCCAGCGTTGGGGAACCACGATCGTCACCTCGATTCCCGGTTCTAGATGAGCCAAAACTCGCAGCTTCTCACAGTTCAAATCAACAATGTAGGAGTGGCTAGCGACGAGAATTTTCATGGTGTGGCTCCTGCTTCTTGAGTGAGGGTTACAGAAGTGCCCTGTTGGGATTTGCGACTGTAGATTTGCCCGTCATCCCAGAACGATCGCACCACGGTCTGCAACGCTTGCAAAAAACCCAAACTGTAGAACCCAAAGCGCGTGATGATTTTGACGGGCGAACCGCTCTTGTGGCAAGGGGGGCGGCCCAATACGTGGCAGTCAAACAGGCGCAGGAAAAAGCGCGAAGCCTGCCACGGAGTGAGGTTTTTGAACCCCATCAAAAAGTGGTTGTGGTAGAAGGTGAGTTGATATTTGAGCGATCGAGTCGTGATATCGTGACAGCCCCCCGTCTCTTCGCCCAAGTGGATCAGATGTGCGTCGGGGTCATACCAGATCATCAGTCCCGTTTTGCGAATTCTTAGGCAAAAATCCGATTCCTCACGCACGGCGCTGCCCTGGAAGCGTTCGTCGAATAAAATCCCGTGGGACTCAAAAATTTCTCTCCGAAAGGACATATTGCAGCCCCGTGCGCTCAGCACCCGTTGGGGCTTGACGGTATGCACCAGATTGATGTGATACCAGGCGATCCCCGGATTCATCGCTTCTGGGGGCAGGTCTTCGATCTCCAATCCTGGTTGGAAATCAGCGAGCTTCATCCGATCGAAAACCCGTCCCGCCACCCCTCCGACTTCGGGACGATCGTAGTTCTTGGCGTGAGCCGCGAGAAAAGTCGGCTCTAGCAGTACGTCATCATCCAAGAACAGCAGCACATCGCCCTTTGCCTGTTTGACTGCATAGTTTCGCGCCCCTGGCAAACTTGCCCAATTGACTTTGAAGAGGCGAATTTTGCCCTCCTGTGCCAGCCCATCTAAACAGGCCTGAATTTTAGGCTGATGGCTTTGAGTCTGATCAACCACGATCACCTCAAAGTGGGGATAGTCTTGTTTGAGAATATCCAGCAGCGTCGTTTGGAGAGGCTCCTCGCGACCGTAAGTGGGGACGATGACGGAGATGAAAGGGGTCATGGTGAAGGGAGGGGGATGAAGGGTTGCCTCTGACACGCTTCGCGAGAGGAACGGTGACTAAGGGGTGGGGAGTTGCCTTTAGATCGCCTTGTGGGCAGGAGAGGAGGACGCGATCGGGCTTATGGTTCCCAGGGGGAGGGTAAATTTTGAGATGGTGAGCAAAATTTAGGCGGCGTTAATGCTGGGACGAGGCTTTTTGTGCTTGGATTTTTTGGATGGGAGTGCGTCGCTGGGTTCTGGTTCTTGTTGATCAAGTTCAGGAAGTTTGAGGATGATTCCGGCAAAAAACCAGTAATAAACGGCAACGGGATCGACATCCAGGGGGTAGTAGTAGGTGTTGTAGCTAATGACGAGAATGAACGTCCAGAGTGCTGCTCCATAGCCTCGCAGGCTGCGATCGCGCACCGATCGATAGGCTTTGAAGGTGGCGATCGTTAAAGTGGTCACAACGACGAGAAACAAAATCACGCCGATCGGCCCAATCTCGAACAGCAGCTTGGGGTAGTAGGTCTCGATCAGGGTCGTTTCGCCAAAGGTGCGGGCAGAATTTGTGGCGCGCCCGACCCCTTTGCCTAAAAATCCGGTTCCTTCGTGCACAAAGCCAAATTGGGAGGCGATAAAGTCCGTGGGCGGTGCGGCGTTCCAACGTCCGACGGCGCTGTCGATGCGTTCTTGCACCACCGCTGGGTTGGAGGCAATCACAAAGCTGAGAATTAACCCTAAACCCACGGCGATCGGAATAAATCGCTTCAAATTGGCCACTTGCCCCGTGGTGATCAGAAGAATAATGATCACGATCGGCACTAAAATTAGCGCAATTCTCTGCCCCGAAACCACCGACAGGGTAAGCGTCCCAATCATGGCGGACAACCCTGCCCCACGCCACAGAATGGACGGGTCCATAAAAGTGACGGCAAAGCTAAAAAACGCGCTAGAAATTAGAAACCATCCCCACTGCCACGGTGCGACAAAGGTTCCAGGTAGGCGAATTACCCCCTGTTCGGGTGCGTAGAGCAGCGACCCGCCGACAAAACATCGGGCCTCCAAGGAGGCCTTAAATAACGCAGCACCTTCGCCCACTGTGCCCTGACATCGCCCCGTTTCGAGCAGAAGATATTGGACGAAGGCCAGCCCGCAACAGATGATGACCAGCGCAGTCATGACGCGCATCAGCAGATGCAAATCCTGCTTTTTTCGCACCATATAATAGGCGCACGGAATCAGTGGCACGTACCCCAACAGCACCTTCAGCCCCAAAAGCCCCATCAAAAACGGCTTGTCTGTGCCAGCACTGCCCGAAAACTGCTGTGAGCCATTGACAAACACCAAAACGAGCAGGCAATATGCCAGCAACAGCCCCATCGGAGTGACGAGCGACTTTGGGATCATCACTGGCTGCTTGTGCCGTTTGCAATATTGCACAATGGCAATCAGCGCTGGGATGAAAAATGCATCTTTAGCCAGTTGCAGAAGCGGGCTGTTGCTGCCGATCGAGTAAGTAATTGTGCCGCTAAAAGGCATGTAAATCAGAAACCCATACAGCGCTTGCCAGGGATATTTAAACGACATCATCAAGCAGAAAACGCCCAACCCGCCGCCCACTGCCCCTTTTACGCCACCGACGATCGCTATCAGCAACCCAACGACGATCGAAATTGCTGCCGTCGTCAAAATAGAACTGATCACCGCTTGGCGGGCTTGTGCTGCTTTGCGCTTTTGGGCGAGGCGTTCTTTGAGGCTGAGGACGGGCTGATTGTTGGGTTGAAATGACTTCTTGGGCTTAGGTTTGGGCATGGGCAGGGTGAGAGCGAGACAAAAAACGGGCGATATTGCTGGCTGTTTAAACCCAACATGCTATATGTCGGCAAATCCGGTAGCTTCTGAGAATTTGCTCCCCAATGTTAGCTTAGGAATCCGTGGGGAACGGACTTCGGAAAATGGGGAGAATTTATCGTGTTTTCACAAACTTTCTTGCCTTTTATAAGTATCTTTACGGGTAATGCCTTTAAATTTACCTATAAACAAAGACGTGGGTTGAAGGGACTCTCAAAATGGGGTTTCGCCAATAGTCGATTCATCTATATCTCGAAAACGCCCTTGTTGAGAACTTTGCGATCGTGCCGACTCGCCTCTCAATGTAGATCGCCTGGTCGATCACCTGACCAGGAGGCGGGATTGGGTGAAATTTGCCCCTGTGGCTCTAGCCATAAGCCTGAGGAAAGATGACGAAAATCGAGCCTTGCTGGTATCCTTCGTCACAAGTAGTTTTCTGTAGGTACAATGCCCACAAACCTGATAACGGCCCTCGGCTGATAAAAGCTGTGACACCCTCAGGCACAATTAAAGCTGGATTAATGTAGTTCTAAGACCCTCTGCGTGCGCTGCTCTCTCTACATCGACCCCCATGACCCAAGGCCAATTACTTCTACCTGTCCCGACTGGTTTGCTGCAAATCTCAGAGACCTCTGATCTCAAGCAGACAAGGCAATCGGTTTACTTTTCGCTGGTGGTTCCGACCTACAACGAGGGCAAAAATATTCAGCGCATCGTCGCCATTCTCACGAGCTTGCTGGATGCAGCCTACCCGCAAAACTATGAACTCATTGTGGTAGACGACGATAGCCCCGATCGCACCTGGGAGTTGGCCCAGCAAATGCTGGATGACTATCCTCAACTGCGGGTGATGCGCCGCCAAATCGAACGCGGACTGTCAACGGCGGTGATTCGAGGGTGGCAGGCGGCTACGGGGGAAGTGTTGGGTGTGATCGATGGCGATTTGCAGCATCCACCTGAAGTGTTGGTGCAACTGTTGGAGAAGATCGCGAGGGGCGCAGATTTGGCGGTTGCCAGTCGCCACGTTGAGGGGGGCGGCACAAGCGACTGGGGCTTTATTCGACGTATGCTCTCGCGGGGTGCTCAACTGTTGGGGTTGATTGTGCTGCCGAGTGTGGTAGGGCGCGTGTCTGACCCGATGAGTGGCTATTTTATGGTGCGACGAGGGGCGATCGCCGATTGTCTCATGAACCCGTTGGGCTACAAAATTTTGATCGAAGTGCTGGGTCGGGGACAGGTGGGGGAGGTGGCAGAGGTCGGCTATGTGTTTCAGGAGCGTCAGGAGGGCGAGAGTAAGGTCACTTGGCGACAGTATGTTGAGTATTTGGGGCACTTGCTGAAGCTGCGATCGCGGGGACGCGTTTCTCGTCTGAGAGAGAAGTTCCAGTTTCCGATCGGTCGCTTTTTGCGCTTTGGTTTAGTGGGCTTCAGCGGCGTTTTTGTAGATTTGGCAGCTTTTTATCTGTTGCGAACTCAGTTGGGGTTGCCGATCGCTCGCAGTACGATATTGTCTGCTGAAGTTGCCGTGATCAATAATTTTCTTTGGAACGACTTGTGGACGTTTCGAGACATTTCTAAATATCAACCGGGCTTGCGTCCCCGACTCAAGCGATTTCTGAAATTCAACATTATTTGCCTAGCGGGGATTATTCTCCAAGCGCTTTTGGTCAGTTTGATGCACGATGCCTTTGGCTGGAATGAGTTTCTCGCCAAGCTGCTGGCGATCGCCATTGTCACGTTTTGGAACTTTTGGATCAACCTCAAACTCAGTTGGCGAGTCACGGATGTAAAAAAGTAGGAGCGATCGGGGCTGTCTCAAATAGTGGTTTTGCCAAAACTACTACACTGAGTAACCCTTAATACATTAATGAGAAGAGCGTCTACCTGGCTACAGGAATGCCCTTAGTGTACTATCCTTCCTAAGATACAAAATTCGAGATATTGTAGGAAGGCTCTGCCATGCTAGAAAGTCTTTGGTCTTGGGTCACGGGCATCCCAGACAAGCGCAACCTGCTAGAAAGAAAGCGCGTTGCTGCACAACCCTTGGGAATTAGAACCCAATCGATTGCCGAAATTGTCACCGAATGGGAAGCCCAACTCGAAAAGAGCGGCTCCCGACCCTAGGCGGTTTCTAGGGTATATCCGACGAATGAACTGCCGACGAATTGAGTTTCGCCTGCGCTCAGCCGCCAACTAGCCAGCGGGCTTCGACTGCGCTCAGCCCAGTGATAGCGCGGCGAGGGTTTCTATTTTTGCACTCACCCTTGAGGAGTTTACAAAATCCCCTCGCCTGGGTCTAGTAGTCTGCCAAGAATTTTTTAAGGAGCGGAAAACCCTTAAAAATAACCGCTTCCCCGCTTCCCATCCGTCCATTAAAGTTTGACAGACTACTAGTGGCGCGCTCCCGTCCGGGTCAGGCTAAATGCTGCTCTACAGTGGCAACCAACTGCTTCGTCCAGTGGGTGGTGAGATCGGCGCTTTCTGCCTCTACCATGATGCGAATCACGGGTTCGGTTCCAGAGGCACGCACAAGAATACGCCCCCGATCGCCCATTGCTGTTTCTGCTTGAGCGATCGCCGTCATCAGAGGGTCGCACTCCTGCCAATTTAGACGGCGTGCCCGATCCATCACTCTTACATTCTTCAAAAGCTGCGGATAGGTCTGAAAACTCTGATCTACCAATTCTGACAAAGAGCAGCCGATTTGTTGAACCAAGAACGCAATGTGTAGAGCCGTCAGCAACCCGTCTCCACTGACGCTGTAGTGGGGGCAGAGAATATGCCCTGACTGCTCGCCTCCTAGTTTTGCCCCATGCCGAATCATTTCAGCGTGAACGTGCTGATCACCTACCGCCGCCCGAACTAGGGTTCCACCCTGCTGCTGCCAGGCTCGCTCGAATCCCAGGTTCGACATCACAGTCGCCACGATCGTCTGACCTGGCAATTGCTGAGACTTTAACAGGTGCTGGCCCCACAAGTAGAGAATGTAGTCTCCATCTACGGTTCTGCCCTGGCTGTCTACGGCGAGAACGCGATCGGCATCTCCATCAAAAGCAAACCCCAGATCAGCAGAAGTTTCGGTAACGGCAGCCTGCAAAAGGGCGAGATGGGTCGATCCGCAGTTGACATTGATGCGATCGCCGTCGGGTTGGTCATGGAGGCAGACCACCTCTGCACCCAGCGATCGAAACAGATTCGCCGCTAACCGAGTCGCCGACCCCCACGCCAGATCTAACACCACCCGCATCCCCGCTAAGGGGCTGGCAGCCTGTGCCGTTAGGGGAACCTGCAACGCTTCAACATAGTGACTCAGAAGCTCTGGGCGATGCTGATGTTTCCCCCAATGATTGGCGGCCATCGGCACAATGTCGTCGCTCTGCCCGCGCAATCTTGCTTCAATCTGCTGCTGAAGGCTGAGGGAGAGCTTAGTGCCATCTGGGTTAAAAAACTTGATGCCGTTATCTTCGGGAGGGTTGTGGCTGGCAGAAATCATCACGCCTCCGATCGCGCCTACCGTACTGGCTAGGTGGGCCACCGCCGGTGTCGGACACAACCCCAGATCCCAGACCTCTAACCCAGCGGCCGTCAGCCCAGCGGAGAGAGCCATTGCCAGCATGTTGCTAGAATTTCGAGAATCTTGACCTAAGATTACGGGTTGCAGGGTGGCTGTGTTGGCTCGGAGCACTTGCCCTGCCCAAAAGCCGACTTGTAGAGCCAAGGGGGCCGTTAGCAATTCTCCAGCATGACCGCGAATGCCATCTGTGCCGAATAGGGCAGAATCGGGTAGAACGATCGTCCCCCAAGAGGGTGCAGAATTTTGCCCCAAAGCACTCGGCAAACCAGAGGTTCCAGACTTTGTAAGTGACGAAACCATAGAATCAATACCACTCCTCAGAACAGAATTACGTGGAGAATACCATTTCTCTGAAAGATCTGGTTTCTGCAAGATTCACGCTACAAGCCGACACTTGCCAGAACTTGCTGAAAGTCTTCCCAAGAAATTCCCTTCTCTATATATCGAGGATCGTTCGGGTTATACGGACTCTGGAGGCGATCGATTGACAAAATCTTCACATTGTCTGGCAATATGGGCACGTCTGGGTCAAAAGAAGTGGGATTCATGAGCGAACTAGAAAACCCTTTGAAAATAGCAACTTCGTCAGTTTGCCCATCCGCTGCAACTGAGATCAGCAATACTTCACTAGGGCGTTTGAGTGTGTACTGCTCTAATCGTTGACCCATAGAAATTCCCATCGGCGGTTCTTGGTGGTCGATCACGGTGAAGTTGACGGGTAGAGAAGGCTGAGAAAAGTCTTTACCAGCAGGTTATTTTGGGCAGAATCCTAATTTCCCATTGCCGATCGTTTGCGTTTGCCGACTCGAAAGAAGACAAAATAGCCCAGATAAAGCGTGTAAACAATCAAGCCGCCGATGCCTAAAAAGCCTAAAAACCAGGGTTGTGTTGTGCTGTGCAAAAACTCTCGGTAAGCCCAGGGTGGTTCTAGCCATAGGCGACAGGCGGCATCATTTTGTAGTTGGCTGGTTGTCAAAGTGGCACATCGAAGGAAGGGTAACTGTGCTAAGACCCCCACTGCACAGTAAACGGAGACTCCCCAACGCCAAGCGGTGAGCGCTATTTTTAAGGGGCTTGTGGACTGCTCACGGATTTCTTCATTCAAATCAGCCCAATACCACAGGGCGATCGGGATCAAAATTCGAGCTAGCCAGCCAGACACAAAGCCGATCGGCAGTGCCCCAATCAGTAGATACACGGTGATTGCCAGCAAGCTAGAGACACGCCAATAAATAATGAGTAATCGCTGTAGGGCATCTACCTGTTGGGTAAAGGCCCAAATCAGTAGAATGAGTGGCACAATGACCGTTAACAGCACTGCCAAACGGTAGTCTGTCCAAACAAGTGAAGCTATCCAAGTAGGTACGTCTGGCATATAACTAAAGAGTCTGAGGTGGGGCGATCGCAGGTCACACTTGCCAACAGACCTCAGTCTAACCGCAAATTGTCCCCATATAAAAACAAGTAACCAGACCGCTTGAGAAGCCTCTGATTACTTGCTGAGATTATTTTACGAAAGTGTCTAGGGTCTCTTGAGGGAGTTTTAGATGGGTTACATCTAGCCTTTTGACTTCGTTCAGGGCACAAACTGGCTGAGCGAAGTCAAAGACAGCAAGAGCTTGTTTGCTAGAAATCTCCTTAGAGTCTTTCATGAAAATAAAATACCAGTGAATCGGGTTTCGCCTCCGCTCAACCTTCAAGCGTCGAGGGTTGAGCGGAGGCGAAACCTGGCTGGCGGGACATGAGTAACTCGCCGATCCTTTAGTTGTCGTAAACTCGGCACTCTAACGCATCTGGGTTGTCGTCGCAGAATTGCTCTAGCGAGTTTTTGGGCTTGACTTGACGTTGGTGAGATGCTTCGGCTTGAAGTTCTTCAACAGCATCCCATGCTGCGGCACACTCGCCGGAGGTTGCGCCGTTTATACCACAGACTGCACGGGCGTTCTGAAGTTCGTCTTCAATTTGCTTTTTGATGTCGCTCATAGGTTACGGTTCTGTCCTTGATTTGTGGTCGGAAAAACTGATTCTGAGAGAGTATGCACAGTCTAAACAGGAGGGTGCTGGTTCTGAAGTCACTCTTTCAGTGATACAGGGGCAGCAGGTTAGAAGGCTTGATCGATGTGATCTTTTAAGATTCTTCTACGTGCTACAGGGTGCAATCCACCCCTTAAGGAGGCTGCAAAACGCTGCAAAATGCACGGGTCGCGCCCTCTTCTGGCTTGAGAAGACTGAGTACTTGATTTGTTTCTACATCTTAACTTGCCTTGGGTGATGGTTGAGTGCGGAAAACCCGGCATAGTGTTGTGTAAAGCTGAGAATTTAAGCAGTTGAAGCGGTTAGACTGTGTTCTGCTGCACGATCGGCCTCGATTTGCCAACAGTCGAACCCTGGTTGGGTAAACTGGTGATACCACGTAGCACTTCACAAATCATTCACATTGCCTCAAATTTGGCTGACGGCAGGAGAGGAATCAAATTATGGTGGAATCTACAACAAACTCTATCGCACCTGACGCAATGAGGTGGGCCAGCGCCCTTTCCACCCGCCCTTCTCTGGAGGCTGCGATCGCTGAAGTGGTCGCCCAGGCTCAGGATATCTTACAAGTCTCGGCTGACTTGGGGCTAGTTTTTATCTCATCAGCCTTTGCTAGCGAATATTCTCGACTGCTGCCTTTGCTGCGAGACAAGCTGCCAAATGTGCCTCTGATTGGCTGTAGCGGCGGCGGAATTGTGGGGGTGTCTGCTCGCGGCAAGGCGTTAGAGGTCGAAGGAGAACCCGCACTGAGCTTGACGCTAGCTGCCCTGCCGGGGGTAAATGTGAAGACCTTTCATCTCAGGGCTGAGGATCTGCCCGATTTAGATAGCTCACCGGATGCGTGGGCAAATTTACTGACAGTGCCCTTGGCGGAGCGTCCGCATTTTGTGCTGCTGGCTGACCCGTTTTCTGCTCAGATCAACGATTTGCTGCAAGGGCTAGATTATGCCTATACCGGAACGGCGAAGGTAGGAGGGCTGGCAAGCTCAGGAACGATCGACGGCACAAACGGGTTGTTTTGTGACGATCGCTATTACCGAGAAGGAACGGTGGGAGTGGCCTTGAGCGGCAACATTGTGCTGGAGACGATCGTGGCTCAGGGATGTCGCCCGATCGGTGAGGTCTATTGGGTGACAGAAGGAGAGCGCAACATTTTGCTGGGCTTGCAAGAGCAGGCGTGTCTGGATGAGAATTTGGGTACTTGCTCGACCCAACGTCTGCCGCTAGAAGTATTGCGCGATTTGATTCAGACCTTGAGTGAGGATGATCGCGAGTTGGCCCAGCATTCTCTCTTTGTGGGCGTGGCACAAAGTGAGTTTAAGCAAGACTTGGAGCAGGGAGATTTTTTGATTCGCAATCTGTTGGGGGTTGACCCACGGGTGGGGGCAATTGCGATCGGCGATCGCATCCGTCCGGGGCAGCGCATCCAGTTTCACCTCAGAGATGCCGAGACTTCGGCTGACGATCTAGAAGTGATGCTGCAACACTATCAGATTGTGGCTGGTTCTGCGCCGTCGGCGATCGGGGCGCTAATTTTTTCTTGCATGGGTCGCGGCGAAGCGCTGTATGGAGAACCCAATTTTGATTCACAATTGTTTAGCGAATATTTCGACCACATTCCATTGAGTGGTTTCTTTTGCAGTGGAGAAATTGGCCCCGTGGGCGGCACGACGTTTTTGCATGGCTACACGTCGGTATTTGCGATCTGTCGGCAACCCTAAGGGAGGTGGATTCAATCATTCCGTCCACTGCAAGGCTGTCACTTCTTGACAGACTACTTAAAGTAGGGCGGCGAATTAAAGCCAACTAGATGCTGGGTTTCGACGGCGCTCAACCCTCCTTTAGGGGAGATGTTGAGCCTTGAGTGCCGTCGAAATGCGTCTGATCAATCATTCTGCTTTCCTACTTATTTTGATATTCCTACTTTCTTTTGGAGGCCGCTTTGGCGATCGTTCGAGTGCGTGAGCATGTTAATCCCCTGAGTCGGAAGTATCAAACGCCGATCGTCCCCCCCGACTGGGAGCAGGTGTATGCAGAGGTGAGTCAGCCGTTGCATTTGGACATTGGCTGCGGACGGGGGCGGTTTTTGCTGCAAATGGCGCAACTTCAGCCAGAGTGGAATTTTTTGGGATTGGAAATTCGCGAACCGTTGGTGGATCAGTCGATCGCATACCGCAATGAGTTGAATTTGCGAAACTTACACTACCTGTTTTGCAACGCCAACAATTCCTTGCGCCCGTTATTGGAGTCTCTCCAGCCAGGGACGCTGCAACGGGTGTCGATTCAGTTTCCTGATCCCTGGTTTAAGCGCAAACATCAGAAGCGGCGAGTGGTGCAGCCAGAGGTGGTAGACGAATTGGCCCAATATTTGAATCAGGATGGGCTGGTGTTTGTGCAGTCTGATGTGTTGGAAGTGGCGATCGAAATGGTCGATCGATTTTTGCCCATCCGACCTTCGATCGGCAAAGTTCGGATTGGTTGGCTGAAAATCCGATGGAAGTGCCCACTGAGCGAGAATCTTCAACCTTAGAACGAGGTGAACCTGTCTACCGAGCCGTTTTTCGCAAACAAGCACCCCCACAAAAACAGGCTCAAAGCGCTTAGATCCAAGTCGGGAACCACATCCGTAGTTTGTATTGCCATTCCATCAGTGGCAGCCCTAAATAGATGGGCATCCAAAAAACGAAGGCAGCGATCGTTAGCCCGATCGTCCATAGGGCCAGTTTGCGATGATTTGGCAATGGGCTGCGCCACCAGCGATCGACAAACCAGGCCAGAGCGATGGTGGCAAACACCGCCGAACCCATGTAGTGATACAAAAAAACGCAGCGCGTTACCCTCACCCAGGGCAGCAGGTTTGCCCCATAGTTGACTAATAGATACAGCACAATCCAAAGCTCGTTTGCAGGCAGTGCGTGGATTTTCTGCCGAGTAGAGAGCGCCTCAGAAGGCGTAAGCAGTGGATGGAGATTCTCGACCCAAACCCAGATTAGCAGCCCGATCGCCGCGGTCGAAAACCACCACAAAAATGGGTTGCCGATCGCGTGGACATCGTAGATCACGCTGCTAGATGTAATCGGGGCGGCCGCGCCACTAGCCGGGATGGGGGCTTGCAAGCTGTTTGTCACCTGATAAAAATAAGCTACCGGGCGGATCATCAAAATCCAGCTATACCAGGTCGAGCAGTAGGGATGAATAGCTGCTCCGCTGCCGACTTGCTCATGGTAAGAAAGAATTTTTTGCTGTAGCTCCCAAAACGTCATGTCGGGGTTGAGTTGTAGGTGAGGAATCCAGAGTAGCCAGTAGAAAACGGCAGGGACGATCGCCAACGTCAGTAGCAAATAGAACCCATTAAGCTGCGTCAGGCGAGAGAGCGGTGTTTGGGTGAAACTCTCAGACGATGCGGCGGCGGGCTGCCGAAACTTCCTGACCACCCGAATGCCCCATGCCCCAAACCACAGCAAAATAGGCCCCCAGCAGAAACCACAACCCATTCCACTTGATCGCTGCCGATGCTCCAAACCATAGCCCTGCGCCACCCATCCACAGGAGCCACCTGCGGTTTGCTCGCAGCGCCCGCAAAAAAAACAACTGACCCAATAGCCCAAACAGCACCAGGTAAATGTTGTTCAAGGCATAGCGTGACTCAACCAAAAATAGACCATCCACTGCTGTCAACAGTCCGGCAATCAGGGCAAAACCGCGTCTATAGCTGATCTGATAGGCGATCGCTCCCACGACCAGCGGCACGATCGCTCCCGTCAAGGCATTGAGCCAGCGATAGCTCCAGGTTGACAGAGCCGACCCCGCCAAAGTATTGACGTTATCGCGCCCGATCGGGAGCTGGTTGCCCAACCAGATGGCGATCGCGATCAGATATTTGCTCAGGGGTGGGTGGCCATCAAAAAATGGCGTGTGGGTTAGATAGTTGTGAGCAAACTTGACGTAGTAAACCTCATCAAAAACCAGAGCGTTAAATCGCCCTAGCCCCCAAAACCGCAGCCCTAGCGATGCCAAAAAGATGGCTAAAAATCCAAGCAGAAACCACCCCAACGACTTCTCCAGAGGCTTTGTAGACCCACTCATTCATGTCAACCTTACAAGCTACCAACTTCTCAGGATACGTTAGAGAATTGGGAGTGGTGAGGGAGAACCAGAAATCTGTAGAAATCACCTTAGCTTTGTCAAAAATTCATCAATTTCCTGAAATAGGGAACAAGATTCTTCACACTTCGTCAGCACAGAGAATGGTTCTTAACCCATTAATTCTGATTGACTGGCAAAACTCGAACCATCCTCACCCTCACCCCCTCCCAGAGCGGGCGAGTCGCTCTGAAATCTTTTGTTCCGACTTCTCTTCTAACTCTTGTAGAAGAAGCCTTGGGGGATGAGGGGAAAGATTTGTCAATCCACCAGCCCATTAATCACTAACCCTTCTTTAAATATTATTTGACCTCAAAAACTTGCTGACAGAAGGACTCAGCTACTTCGAGAACTAGAACCGCCCCCGCCTAACCCTCGATCGGAGCTTCTGCTATGATTCGCTTACTACTCGTTGACGACCAAAACCTGATTCGTGAAGGCCTCAAAGCACTTTTAGATTTGGAGCCTGACCTGCAAGTGGTGGGAGACGCTGACACTGGACACAGCGCCATTCAACAGGTCGAAACCCTCAAACCTGACGTGGTGCTGCTCGACCTTTGCGTTCCTCGGATTGATGGCATCGCCACGACCCAAATCATTTGCGATCGCTTTCCCAAGACTCAGGTTTTGGTGCTGACCACCCTCGACGACGAAGAATCTGTAGCCAATGCCCTCAAAGTTGGCGCAACGGGCTATTTGCTGAAGGATCTGTCACCCGAAGAATTGGTAGGTGCGGTGCGAAATGTCCATAAGGGCTACACGCAACTGAGTCCGGGCATTCTCCCCAAAATTCTGTCGCGAGTTGATGGGGGGGCAGCCCCGCCCGCACTTCGCCTCCTACCCGCAGCAAGGTGTTGGCATTTAACTCTGCCCAACGTCGCCTTTCTAGCCCACGCCCAGACTCAACGTTGCCGCCGGGGTTTACCAAACTGACGACGAGAGAGCGTCAAGTGTTGCGGCTGATTGCGGCGGGTTCTAGCAACCGAGAAATTGCCCACTCCCTAGAAATCTCTGAAGGGACGGTGAAAAACCACGTCGCGAGCATTTTGGGACGGTTGAATTTGCGCGATCGTACCCAGGCGGCGATCATTGCCAATTCTGTGATGTCGCTGCTCGGTTAGTTCTGATGGTCATTTCTGTGATAGAAGATTCCTGAAACGTACAAGGAGATTCACGGCAATGATTATTCATATGGTGCAAGAGTTGGCAAGCTGGAGTGCAAGCCTCACCCACGGGGGCGACATTCTGCAAACCCTGCACTGGCACATTCCTAGTGATTGGATTGGACACTGGACTAACGATTGGATGGTGTTGGCGCAACAGTTCAAAGAGCCAGACATCGCGGGCGACGTGGGCAAATCTTGGAATCACTTTGTCAAAACGGGTCAGGTGTGGGCCTTTTTGATCGGCCTTGTGTTTGGCTATATGGCTAAAACCTTTACCACGTTTGGCTAGTAGACCCCGATGTAAGCTTGGATACCCACTTCATAGGGAGGGATGGGGGAGGAAGCTAAGGGGTAGGTGTATGCTTGCCAGAGTCTACTAGGGACTTACGAATCACAATCCTATACCCACGCTTAGGGCACGGCAGTGCCATGCCCCTACTAGCATTCATGGGTGGTGGGTATTTTATTTCTGCGATCGTCCCCTAGTCTCCTGTCCAGAATTTTTTGAGGCAAGTGTCGTCAGTTACGATCGCCCACGAGCAGAGTAGCGTAGAACCTTTTTTCGTTCCTCTGCTATAGTCGAATGTCTACAATATCGATCGTCCTTCTGGAGACATCTCTCTTGAGTTCTACACAGCAGCCTGAGGAAGCCACTCCACCCCAAACTTGGAGCCAACGATTTGAGTCAGCATTGCACCCAGCGATTGCTGAGTTTAATGCCAGCATTCATTTTGATATTGAACTGATCGAATACGACCTGACCGGATCGCAAGCCCATGCTGCCATGTTGGCTAAAACAGGCATCATTGCCGAAGCCGAAGGGGCGCAACTGGTAGAAGGGCTAGAACAGATTCGTCAGGAGTATCGCCAGGGCAGTTTCAGCCAGGCACGGATGCGGAGGATGTCCATTTTGCAGTAGAGCGACGCTTGACAGAAGTGGTGGGCGATGTCGGCAAAAAGTTGCACACGGCGCGATCGCGCAACGATCAGGTTGGAACCGACACCCGTCTCTATCTGCGCGATCAGATTCAACAAATTCGTCAGCAACTGCGACAGTTTCAACAAGTTTTGCTTGGTTTAGCAACCCAAAATGTGAAAACTCTGATTCCTGGATATACCCATCTCCAACGGGCCCAGCCGATCAGCTTGGCGCACCATTTGCTGGCTTATTTTGAGATGACTCAGAGAGACTGGCAACGCCTAGGCGAAATCTATCAGCGTGTGAATGTGTCGCCCCTCGGTTCGGGTGCGTTAGCGGGGACGACCTTCCCCATCGATCGCCACTTCACCGCCGATCGCTTGGGCTTTGATGGAGTCTACGCTAACAGTTTAGATGGGGTGAGCGATCGTGACTTTGCGATCGAATTTCTCTGTGCCGCCAGTCTGATCATGGTGCACTTGAGTCGCCTGTCTGAGGAAGTGATCCTCTGGGCCTCACAGGAATTTAGCTTTGTCACGCTGACAGACAGTTGTGCCACAGGCTCAAGCATTATGCCCCAGAAGAAAAATCCAGATGTGCCAGAACTGGTGCGTGGCAAGTCGGGTAGGGTTTTTGGGCATCTGCAAGCCTTGCTCGTGCTGATGAAAGGACTGCCTCTGGCATACAACAAAGATTTGCAAGAAGATAAAGAAGCGTTATTTGATACGGTCAAAACGGTCAAATCCTGCCTCGAAGCGATGACTATTCTATTGAGTGAGGGGCTAGAGTTTCGCATCGATCGCCTCACCGCAGCCGTCAACGAAGATTTCTCAAATGCAACCGATGTAGCAGATTATCTTGCATCTAAAAATGTTCCCTTTCGCGAGGCGTATAACCTGGTTGGCAAAGTGGTAAAAACCTGTCTAGCTGAGAATAAGTTGCTCAAAGATTTGTCGATCGCAGAGTGGCAAAACCTGCATCCTGCTTTTGAAGCGGATATTTATGCAGCGATCGCCCCCGAACAAGTCGTTTCTGCCCGCAATAGCTACGGCGGCACTGGCTTCAAGCAGATTGAAAAAGCCCTAGAAACTGCCGCACAAACTGTGAAAGAAGGGGCCGCCACAGACGAAAAAATGAAGGGTAAAAAGTCTAAAGACGAGAAAGAAAAAGACGAAAAACCCAAGGAAGGGAAAGGCAAAAAGCGAAAAGCAAAAAAGCTTAACTTCTCTGCTTTTCAGACTAAGTACAACTCTTCATTGATGGGGGTCGGAAATCAAACTGGGGAGCCTGAGAGATCTCGGACACCCACTAATCGAATTCCAACCCCTATCTTACGGTGACATGTACTAAGGAATGTGGATTGATGAATGCCGAGATTTTCGCCCTCATCCCCTAACCCCTTCTCCCAACTTGGGAGAGGCTGGGGTGAGGGCGGAGACAACCTTGCAGGAGAATGAATTGTAATCTTCGTAGATTTGAAC